>WHTC01000003.1 GCA_009379795.1 Nitriliruptorales bacterium
AGGGCGGCCTCCTGCGGGGGGTCCGGGATGTCTTCCACAGCAAGTTCCTGGTCCTGCGAAGCTCCATCATCGGTACCGGCGTCGGGATGATACCCGGCATCGGCGCCAGCGTCGTGGACTGGTTGGCTTACAGCCTGGCGAAGCGTACATGCAGAAACTCGGAAAGTTTCGGCAAAGGCGATATCCGTGGTGTAATCGCCCCGGAGAGCGCCAACAACGCGAAAGAAGGAGGGGCGCTTGTTCCGACCCTTCTTTTCGGCATCCCTGGTACGGCCACCAGCGCGATGCTGCTTGGGGGATTGTTGCTTCTCGGGATCCAGGTAGGGCCGACCATGGTCAGCACCGACCTCCCCGTCACGCTCAGCATCGGCTGGACGCTCGCGGTCGCGAACGTCTTTGGAACAATGGCGTGCCTCATGCTCGTACTACCCATGGCGCGACTGACAGCCGTCCCCGCGAACCGCATCATGCCGTTCCTGATCGTGGTCATCATCATCGCTGCTTACCAGAGCACGTTGGCCTGGGGCGATATTATCGTCCTTCTTGGTCTGGGAGGTCTCGGGTGGGTCATGAAGCGGGCTGGCTGGCCCCGGGCACCCCTGCTTATCGGGGCGGTTCTCGCTGTCAACGTCGAGCGATACCTCCACATCTCGGTGAGCCGCTACGGGACCGATTGGCTCACCGACCCTGTGGTCATCGGCATCGGCATTGTGAGCGTGCTGATCGTCCTCGGTGGCACCCGCAAGACCATCGAGACCGATGAGCAGAAGGTCGAAAGCGGCGCTGCCCAGGGTGAGCGTCGGGAGGAGTCGTGAGATGCAGCTGGCGGTAGCACTGCGGCTCGGTCTCGATCTCGTCCTCGTCCTGGTCCTTGCCGCGGCCGCCTACGCGGCCCTGGACTGGCCGATGCGCTCCGGGATCATGCCGCTGACGATGTCGGTGTTCGGGCTCACGCTGGGCTTGCTGAACCTTGTGCTCGATGTCCGGCGTTGGCGGAACCTGGGGCCGGCGTTCGTCAACGTTGACCGGGGGGATGAGAGGGATGTGCCGGACTCGGCTGACGCATCCGCGACTATGGAGTCCGAGGACCTCAAGAAGGGACTTCGGTACCTGGGCTGGATCTTCGCTTTCGTGGTCGCTGTCTACCTTTTCGGTGCGCTCATCGGAGCCGCGCTGTTCCTGGCCGCGTATCTGCGTGTGGAAGGGCGGGAGTCCTGGGTGTACAGCATCGCGGGGGCCATCGCGGCGGCGGTGGCAATCACCATCCTGGAGCGCGTCCTGGAACTATCCCTTCCGGATCCTCTTTTGAGCATCTTCTAGTGCGAGAGGAAGACCGTGAGCATCCGAGCCGGGTATCGCATCGTCCTTCTGCTTGCCTTCACGCTGCTGCTCGCGGCATGCGGTGAGGACGACGCGGCCGAGGACGAACCCGACACGCAAGCCCAAGCCGGAAACGATACGGATGCCGAAGCTGAGGGCGATGGTGTCCCGGCAGATGATGCAGAAGACGCTGAGCCCTTCTACGCGGGGGAGACGGTCGAGATCCTCGTTCCGTTCGGGGCCGGAGGCGGAACGGACATCATCGGACGCTTCCTCGCCCAGGGCTACCAGCGGTTCCTTCCGGGCAACCCCACCGTGCAGGTGGTCAACGTCCCCGGGGGCGGGTCGATCCTGGGTGCGAACCAGTTCGAGCTGCAGAGCCCTCGCGACGGCTCGGTGGTGATGCTGACGGCCAGTTCGAATCTCATCCTCGAAGGCCTGGGACATCCTGAGGTGCGCTACGACACGAGCGAATGGGTTCCGGTTCTCGGCGGCCCCATGAACAGTGGTGTCGTGGTCAGGACAGACTCCGGTCTCGAGGAGGACGGGTCCAACTTCACTGAGATCCAGTTCGTCGCCGCGATGCGTGAGCCTGGCGGGGTCGATGCGCTCTTTCTCCTTGGCTACGATGTGCTGGGACTGGACGTGGACGGGGTGTTCGGCTATGAGGGGGCGAACGCGACCCGAGTCGCTCTGGAGCAGGGTGAGTCGAACATCGAGTGGCAGACGACTCCCGGATATCGGGAGAACGCCGAGCCGCTGATCGAGCAGGGAACGGTCTTCCCCTGGTTCTCGATGGGTCAGATGACCGCTGATGGCGAACTCGAGCGACCGGAGGCTCACAGCGACATCCCCCACATCGGCGAGCTGTATGAGCAGCTTCACGGTGAAGAGCCCTCCGGTCGGATCTGGGAGGCATACAAGGCGATGAACTCCGTCGCCTTCACGTCGCAGCGGGTGGTCTGGCTGCATCCCGACGCGCCGCAGGAGGCGATCGACGCGTTCCGCGAGGCCTCGGAGGCGATGGTTGCCGACGAGGAGTTCATGGCGGAGGCCTACGAGGTGATGGGCCCGTACGATCTCCTGATCGGCGACGACCTGGAGGCCGTGCAGCCTGAGCTGCAGCTGTCTGATGAGCACGGCGAGTTCATCCTGTCGTTCCTCGAGCAGGAGTACGGATACACGTTCGAGTGAGGACACGGGGGATGGGGTCACGCACTGATGTCGTCATCATCGGCGCAGGAGCCGCCGGTGCGGGCGCGGCCATCGAAGCGGCGGCCCGGGGGGCCACGGTCGCCGTCATCGACAGCGCGTCAGCGATCGGCGGGACTGCCCGGTACGCCGGCGGCGGTATCTGTATGGCGGGATCACCGCTCCAGGAGCAGCTCGGTATTGCGGACTCTCCCGATATCGCGCTCAACGACTGGCTGACGTGGGGCGGACCATCAGCTGACGAGGAATGGGCTCGCCGCTACCTCGAGGGCGTTGTCATGGAGATCTACGAGCGTCTGTGTGCCCTCGGCATCCGCTGGGGAAAGGTCAATTGGAACGAGGGCAACAGCGTCCCGCGGTGGCACGCGCCATTGGGCGGTGGTCGCGCCATCATGCACGCGCTTGCAAAGGAGGCTCACCGGTATTCGTCCATCGAGTGGCTGCTGGGCTCACGCGTCACCGAGCTGGTCGTCGCCGGTGGCCGCGTCGTCGGGGTCGCAGGTGACGGATCCTCGGGTCCGTTCGAGCAGCGCGCGGACTCGGTCCTGGTCGCCTCGGGTGGCTTCAGCAACAACGCGTCAATGGTTCGTGAGCACGCGACCGCTGCCAGGTCCGCGCAGAAGGTGCTGCTCGGTGGCGGTCCCGGCGCGGTCGGCGTCGGGCACCGCATGCTCGCGAGGGTGCAGGCTCAGTTCGTGGACATGGATGCCGTGTGGATGTACGCGTTCGCCACCCCCGACTACCGGTCACCGAACAGTGAGCGAGGCCTGGTGCTTCGGTCCCTGGACGGTGACATCTGGGTGAACGGGCGAGGGCAGCGATTCCACGACGAGTCCCGGCGTGGCGGGGCCACCGGCACCCCGGCGCTGCTCAGCCAGCGTCCCGCGACCTGCTGGTCCATCATCGACGCGCGTATCGCTGCGCGGTACACGGTGTCGGATCCCGTGTATCGCCATGGCGTCACGCCGATCCGTCGAGAACTCGACCGGCTGCTCGCCGAATCCCCGTACATCACGAAGGGCGACGACCTGTGGGCCGTGGCTGAGGGTGCTGGGATCGATGGGCAACAGCTCACCGAAACGGTCTCGAGCCACAACCGGGTGCGTGCGAGCGGGCGCGCTCACGACCCGGAACACGGACGCCCCCTGGTCGGGGTCGAACCACTCACACAGCCGCCGTTCTACGCCATCCAACTCTTCCCGATGGCGCGGAAGAACCTGGGGGGCGTGCTCACGAACCTCGACTGTCAGGTCGTGGACCGGGGCGGCCGCACGGTGCCGGGGCTGTTCGCCGCCGGCGAGGTCGCCGGTATGGCCGGTGGCCACATCAACGGGAGGGCGGCGCTCGAAGGGACCATGTTCGGCCCGAGCCTGTACAGCGGCCTGGTCGCCGGACGTTGCATGACCAGCTAGCGGTCGGCGATTCCACATCGGCCCCCACTGAGTGGTTGATCACGGAAGCATCGAGGGCAGGAACCCAAAGCGAGGAGGCCGCATGGCTGAGTGGTTCGCAGGGCGAGTGGAGGACTTCACCGAGGACGTCCGGACGATCGTCGAGATCGACGGCAGCGATGTGGTGGTGCTGAGGGCCGGTGAGAAGTTCCATGCGGTGGCGAACACCTGCCTGCACATGGGTGGGCCGGTGGGTGAGGGACTCGTCATGGGCCGCGTCTGCGCGGTGCTTGACGAACAGAAGCGACTGGTCCGCGAGGAGTTCTCACAGGATTCCGTGCAGATCGTCTGCCCATGGCACGGGTGGGCGTACGACATCGACAGTGGGGCGTTCGCGGGCGATGAACGGCTCCGCCTGCGCACCTACCCGGTTCAGGTCCGTGAGGACGGCGTGTATGTCATTGCCTGAGAGGGGCGTCGAACTTGCAATGTGGACGATGGGTGGAAAACCACGAAGGTAAGGAGGCTGGCGATGACTGAACTCTTGGGCACCGAAGGTGACATGGTCCGTACCATGAATCTGGGCACCCGCGCGGGCTTCAACACCCGTGCGCATCTCCATAACGCGGAGAAGCAGGCCAAAGAGCGGGGACTCGACAAGATTCTCATCGTCGATGCGGACTCACATCACTACGAGAACGAGTGGATGACGGACATCTTCCGGTACGTCGAGGACCCTGTCCTTCGTCAGACGTTCCTGTCGAATCCGGGCGGCAAAGGCAGCGCGCTGCTCTACAACGCCGCACGAAACCAGTTCAACGCCGGTCGCATCCTCCGATACACCAAGGATCGTATGGAGAGTCCCGAACCGGGCGAGCATCTGGACGCCACCCGCGCGCGCCGGCAGCGGGAGGCGATCGGGCTCGACTACCAGGTCGTCTTCCCCACCCCGATGCTGCAGCTCGGGCTGCACCCCAACCCCCGGGTGGAGACCGCGCTCGCGTGGGCGTACACCCGGTGGTGGACGGAGGAAGTGCTTCCGAACGATCCCGGCATGAGGACGATGGTTTATCTTCCGTTCCGCGATCCCGAAGCATCCCTGCGGATGATAGAGACGTTCAGCGAGAGTCCAGGGGTCATCGGTTTCATGGTGACCAGCACGCGCTTCGTGGCCGTCCACGAAGACAAGTACATGCCCATCTACGCGGCCTTGGAGGAGCGCGGGATGCCCCTTGGGTTCCACGCGGGGTTCAACCAACAGGACCGCCTTCTTGAGGGCATGAACCGCTTCCTGTCGGTTCACGCCATCGGGTTCGTACTGAACAACCTCATTCACACGACGAACCTCGTCATCAACGGCATTCCCGAGCGCTTCCCCAACTTGAAACTCATCATCATCGAGAGTGGATTGGCATGGATCCCCTTCCTCATGCAGAGGCTGGACAACGAGTACCTCATGCGCACCAACGAGGCTCCTCTGCTGAAGAAACGGCCGAGTGAGTACATGGCTCAGAACTTCTACTACACGACGCAGCCACTCGAGATGGAAAACATGCAGGCGCTCGAACTGACACTGGAGATGATCAACGCTGAGACGCAGCTGATGTTCGCCTCCGATTACCCGCACTGGGACTTCAACCTTCCCAGCACGATCTATGACCTGCCCTTCCTCAACCGGGAGCAGAAGCTCAACATCCTGGGCAGAAACGCCCTGGAGGTGTTCCCGATCCTGAAGCGTGACTACGAGGCGAGCAGCATCAGAGCTCATCGCCCGTCCGTACCACCGAGAAACGGAGCAGGTCATCATTGATGTAGGACTCGGTGACCCCGATGGGCCGGTCCCGGTCATCGATGTGCCGATGATCGAGGAGGAGGACGGGAGCGCTTGGGGCAAGCTCAAGGGCTTGCGCCACGAAATCGGGGGCCGTGATGGCCCGGATCGCCGCCACGGAGTAGCGGACCCGGTGACCGCTCCATCGTCTCACGAAGGCGAAGGTGGAGTGTTCGGCGGTGAGTTGCTCGGCGGGAGCATTCAGGTGTTCCGTGGGCACGTGGTCGCGGCTGTACACGGCGGGTCTGCCTGAGGCTCGGAACAATCGGTCGATCACGATGGCTGAAGGGGAAGCCGGTGAGCCCGCGCGTTCGAGCATGGTGCCGGGAAGCTCTTCCTCGGCGAAGCGGACGATGTCAACGCTGGCGGCGTGACCCATGCTTGCGATGATGTCCAGGAACGGCCGGTCCTCGGCGACATTCGCATCGATGCCGAGCGTGTACCGGTTGATGAAGGTTCCGACGCCGTGGAGCCGCTGGATCTTGCCTTCCTTCTGCAGGGCAAGCAGCGCTGACCTCACAGTGGGGCGGCTGAAGCCGAGGTCGTCGGAGAGCTGATCCTCTGCGGGAAGCCTCGCCTCGCCCTGATTCACCAGCCGGACGGCGAGTCCCTCAAGCGCCTGCTTCGCCTGTTGGTAGTAGGTCTCACGCGCTGGGCGGCCGCTCCGCCTGGCCGTCGAGATCTCGCTCGCTGGATTCCCTTCCCGTACCGAGCACCGAACCATCCCCATGTGCCGTCACGTGCATGGCCGCGCGCGGGCCTAGGGCAAACTATGCGGTCAGAGGTCTCTCGTCACACGTGTACCAGACTGCGGGAATCGTTTGACACAGGTTAGAGTCTTTAGGACGATACAACCTTGAGCGAAGGCGGGAACACATGAGCAATGGGTTCACGATCGAGGAGCCGCGCACCCTCGAGGAGGCACTGGAGCTCCTCGGTCAGGGAGACGAGACGGTCCGCGTGGTTGCCGGGGGGACCGGGCTGACCCCGCTTATGAGGTACGGGTTCTTCCAGCCGACGACACTGGTGAGTCTTCGGCATCTCGCGCCGGAGCTCGGGGGGGTGGAGGCGACCGCGGACGGTGGCCTGCGGCTGGGAGCGATGAACACCCTGCGCGACCTCGAGGATTCCCCCGAGGTCGCCGCCCGTGCGCCGCTGCTGCGCCAGGCGCTGTATCGGCTGGCGACCATCCGGCTGCGCAATATCGCACAGCTCGGTGGCGCCATCGCGCACGGCCACCCGCAGATGGACCTACCCCCCATTCTGTTAGCGCTGGACGCGCGGGTCCGTGTCCGGGGCCGCCGCGGCTCACGGTGGATCAACGCCGACGACCTCTTCCTCGGCTACTACGAGACCGCGGTCAGCGACGACGAGCTGATCACTGAAGTGGTCCTTCCGCCGCCCGGTGAGCAGCGTGCCGTCTACCGCAAGGTAACCCCGCGAACGGCCGACGACTGGCCCATCCTGGGTGTCGCCGCGGTCGCTCGCCGGGACGGGGGACGCGTCAGCGAGGCGCGCGTGGCCGTCGGGGCGCTCACCGACCGGCCGCAACGGCTCCCCGTGGCCGAGGCGGCGCTCGTGGAGACCGATCCCACCCCGGAACAGCTCCGGAGCATCGCCGAGGAGACCGCTGACAGTCTCGACTATCACCACGGACCTGCCGGCTCGGTGGCTTTCCAGCGTCAGATCGTGGCGGTCCACCTGCGACGTGCCTTCGACGCGGTGGTGCTGGGACGGGGCGGTCAAGGCCAAGGGGAGCGCTGATGTCCAAGAATCAGGTCGGACGTTCGGTGCCTCGCCTCGAGAGCGAGGCGAAGGTGACGGGAACCGTCGAGTACATCCACAACTTCGAGCTTCCGGGGATGCTGTACGGCAAGATCGTGCGCAGCGTGCTGCCGCATGCCCGGATCGTCGGGATCGACTCCGGGGCCGCACTCGAAGTTCCCGGCGTGCGCAAGGTCGTCACCGCAGCCGAGGTGCGCACCGTCACGGCGGTCGACTACGTCGGTCCCGCGTTCCACGATCAGCCGGTGCTCGCCATCGACAAGGTGGTGTTCGTCGGTGAGCCGGTCGCCTGCGTGCTCGCCGAGGATCCTCGCGCCGCCACCGAGGCGGCGGACCTCGTGGACGTCGAGTATGAGGAGCTGCCAGCGGTCTTCGACGAGGTCGCGGCGTGCAGCCCCGACGCGCCTCTCGTGCACGAGCGCGTCGAGGCGAGCGCGATGTTCTCCGATCTCAAGACCTTGTCCGATCGTCGCTCCACCAACGTCATCCTCGACTACCAGTTGCGGCGCGGCGAAGTGGAACAGGGGTTTGCGGAGGCCGATCACGTCTTCGAGAACACCTTCCACAGCCCGGCGAGCGTGCATACGACGATGGAGCCGTTCGTGAGCTTGGGCGAGGTCGGCGATGGCGGCCTGATCACGGTTCACTCCGCGACGCAGAACCCGTCGATCGTCCAGATCGAGTTGGCGCGGCTCTTCGGCGTGCCGGAGAACCGCATCCGGGTCCGGACGGCATTCCTCGGGGGCGGGTTCGGCGCCAAGCTCTATCCGAAGCTCGAGCCACTCGTGGCCGTATGCGCCATGCTCACGCGACGGCCCGTCAAGATCGCGTTGACGATGGACGAGCAGTTCGTGACCCTCACGCGCCACGCGACGACGATACGGCTCAAGACCGGCGTCAAGGCCGACGGGACCATGGTGGCGCGCCACTGCGACGTGACATGGAACACCGGCGCCTATGCGGACATCGGACCCCGGGTCGCGCAGAAGACCGGGTTCACCGCCGCCGGCCCCTACGACATCAAGCACGTCTGGATCGACTCGCGCTGCGTCTACACCAACCTTCCGCCGGCCGGGGCGATGCGCGGGTTCGGGGTCCCCCAGGTGGCGTGGGCCTACGAGCGTCAGAGCGACATCATCGCGCGCGAGCTGGGGATCGACCCGCTGGCGTTCCGCGAGCGCAACGTGCTCCGCAACGGCCGCCCGCACGCCGCGGGCACGGAGATCAGGGGCGCGGGGACCGAGGAGGTGCTCGCGGAGTTGCGCAGGTCCATGCGCTGGGACGAACCGCTCGAAGACGGAGACGGCATGGTTGTACGGGGCCGTGGCGTCGCGTTCGGCATGAAGGCCGTGATCACCCCGTCGACCTCGGTCGCGATCATCAACCTCTCCGGTGACGCCAGCTGCCGGGTCTACTGCAGCAGCGTCGACATGGGACAGGCCTCGGACACCGCGTACGCACAGATCGTCGCAGAGGTGCTGGGACTGCGAACCGAGGACGTCGCGATCGTCCATCCGGATACGCAGATCACGCCTTACGACATGGGCACGCTGGGCTCGCGATCCCTGTATCACATGGGGAACGCCCTCCAGCGGGCCGCAGGCGAAGTCCGCGACCAGTTGCTCGCCTACGCGGTCGAGCACCTCGAAATCCCGCTTGAGGACCTCGACCTCGCTGACGGCGCCGTCGTCGCGCGCGACGGAAGGCGGATGCCGCTTCCCGAACTCGTCGCGGCGCGTTTCGGGATGCAGGCGGGCAACGTCATCGGGCGTGGGGAGTTCACCCCCTCCTACACCAAGCCCGAACCAGATACAGGACAGTCGCCGAACATCGCGGCCTTCTGGATGGTGGGCGGCGCCGGCGCCGAGGTGTCGGTCGACACCGAGACCGGGGATGTGAAGGTCCACCGCTTGGTCGTGCTCGGTGACGCCGGTCGGGCGATCAACCCCGATGTCGTCCGGGCGCAGCTCACCGGCGCAGCGGTCATGCAGCTGGGGATGGCGTGCTCCGAAGAGATGAGCTACGAGAACGGCCAGCTCACGAACGCGGGGCTGGCCTACTACAAGGTTCCGGGCATGCTCGACATGCCCGAACGGTTCGAGGGGATCGTGGTGGAGTTCCCGATGGAGGGAGATGCGCCGTTTGGCGCGAAGGGCGTGGGCGAGACGGGCACCTTCGCCGTCGCCCCGGCTGTCGCGAATGCTGTCGAGAACGCCGCCGGCGCGCGAGTCATGGGCCTGCCATTGACCCCCGACCGGATCTGGGAGGCCTTGCCGGCCAGCGGCCGCCCCGAGGCGAGGAGCTGACAGCGATGGCCACCAATGACCGGATCACCATCACCCTGAACGGCTCGCCGGTCGAGCTCCCTGCGGCGCCGCATGAGACCCTCCTTGAGGTGTTGCGACGGGAGCGGCTGCACGGCTGCCGTGAGAGCTGCGGTCAGGGTGTCTGTGGAACCTGCACGGTGCTCATGGACAAGCGCGCCGTCGCCACCTGCATCCTGCTGGCGCGGCTCGCCGACGGCACCGAGATCGAGACGGTCGAGGGTCTCGGAGTGCCGGGGGACCTGAGCGTGGTGCAGGAGGCGTTCGTCCAGGAGGCGGGCTTCCAGTGCGGATTCTGCACCCCTGGCATAGTGCTCTCGGCGACACAGCTGTTGCGGGAGAAGCCCCATCCGACCGACGATGAGATCGCGCACTACCTTGCCGGCAACATCTGCCGCTGCGGCGCCTACCCCGAGATCGTGAGCGCCGTGCATGCCGCTGCGGATATGCTCGCGGCCGAGCAGGGGACGGGGGCACGGTGACGGCGCCATCGGGGGCGCCCCCGGTCGGCCCTCGGGCATTCAGATGCGGGTGAACAGATCCGCCTCGAGCAGCCGCGCGATCGCGTCGGGGCGTTCCACTGCGCTGAGGTGGCTGCAGCGGGGGATGACGTGCAGACCCGTGTCCGGGATGAGCTGGCGTAGCAGCTCGGCGTCCGTCGCCGGATCCTGGGCGCCGACGATGACAGTCGTTGGCGCGGTGATCGCCGGGACCAGCGCGCGCAGGTCCATAGCGCCCATCGCTCGACAGGTCGCAGCGTAGTGGTCCAGGTCGTTCGACCGGAAGACGTCGAGCAGTCGTTCGCCCATCTCCGGGTTCTGCTCGGCGAACCCGGCGGAGAACCACCGGTTCAGCTGAAAGGCGGCGAGCGAATCCAACCCGTCGCGCAGTGCCTTCTGAGCGCGCCCCTCCCAATCCGCGGGCGCGGTCTCGCCATACCAGCAGGTGGTGTCCAGCAGGGCGAGGCCGCGGACGAAGCCGGGGTGCCTCGCCGAGACGGCCTGAGCGACGCACCCCCCGAGAGAGAGAGACCCACGACGATCACCGGTCCGGTGCCAAGGTCCCGGAGAAGCGCCGCGACCTCGTCGGCCATCGCCTCTATGGTGATCTCTTCGAGTCTCGGCGACGCGCCGTGACCCGGAAGGTCAAGCGCGATGATGCCGAAGCGATCGCGCACGAGCGGGATCATGCCCTCCCACACCGTTCGGTCGAGTGCCAGCGAGTGGAGGAGAACAAGCGTTCCCTCGCCGCCGCCGTCGTGTCGGGTGAACTCGAGCATCGCTACCTCCCGCGCGCCGTGATGTCGGTCTCGAGGAACCGGGGCGGCTCGAGCGTAGGAGCAGTCGTTGACTTAAATCAAATATCAACGCTAGAGTGCGTCAATCCAAGGGTCCCGGACGACGGTGCCCCACGATTCGTCGACGGCACAGGAGCAGGTGGAGGGACATGGCGAAGGATCTGCGGAGCTTCCTGAACGAGGTGGTCGAGCATCGGCCGGGCGATGTGAAAATCGTCGATTCCGCGGTTGACCCCCGGTTCGGTATCACCGCCTGGGGGGCGGCGTACGAGCGGCGGGGTGAGTTCCCGGCGTTCCTGTTCACCAACGTCGAGGGCGGCGCGACGTCGGTGGTGACGAACCTGGCGGCTACCTGGGAGCGGATGGCGCTGGCGCTGGGAACCAGCGTGCACGAACTGCAGACCACGACCAACATGAACGAGGGTCGCACTGCCCATCCGCCCGTTGAGGTCGCTCGGGAGCAGGCTCCGGTCAAGGAGGTCGTCTGGACCGGTGATGAGGCCAGGCTCGATCGCCTGCCGATCCCGACGCATAACCACGCGGACGGTGGCCCGTATCTCACGGCCGCGGTGGGGATCATGCGCGATCCGCTCACCGAGGAACTGAATGCCGGCATCTATCGTCATCATGTCTACGACGCCAGGTCGATGGGTGTCTGGTTCTTCGGGTCCCACCATGGCGGAACGATTCACCGCCGGTACGAGCAGAAGATGGAGGGGACGCCCATCGGGTTGGCCATCGGCCATCACCCCGGATTCCTGATGGGGGCCGTCTCCCGGGTTCCCGGGATAGGCGGGGAGTACAACGCGGCGGGAGCCTTCCTTGGCGAGTCCGTGGAGGTCGTGAGGGCGGAGAAGCTCGACATCCTGGTTCCCGCGCGGGCGGAGATCGTCATCGAGGGGGTCATCCGCCCGGGTGAGCAACGTGAGGAGGGACCCTTCGCCGAGTGGCCGGGTCTGTATGTGGCCGGTGGACCGAAGCCCATCATCGACGTGGTCGCCATCACGATGCGGCGCGACGCGGTGTTCCAGGACATCCAGTCGGCCGGCCAGGAGCATCGGCTGATGGGGGGGCTGCCCCGGATCGCCAGCGTCCAGGCCAACGTATCGAAGGTTGTCGACGAGTTGGTGGGGGTCAACATCCCGCTGCACACGAGGATGCACTGCTACGTGTCAATCAAGAAGACCAACGACGGCGAACCCACGCGTGCGGCGTTCGCTGCGCTGAACACCGAGCCGGAGAACCTGCGCATGATCGTCGTCGTGGACGACGACATCGACGTGCATGACGAGAAGGCCGTTTCGTGGGCGGTCGGGACGCGCTTCGACGCCGAGAGGGACCTGCAGATCATCCCTCGGTGGAACGGCCCCGCAGGTCTGCTGCCCACCAATTGGTCCTACGATGACAAGGGTGCGCGTCAACCGCGCATGTCGTCGGCGTGCATCATCGACGCGACCAAGCCGGCGCCTCCGATCCAGTACCCCGACCGGGCGTACGTCCCTCAGGCGGCGATCGAGGAAGTCCGACCCGAGTCGACCAGCGACTTCACGCCCGGGTGGGAGCTGCCGGCGGTCCGGTGAGACCCTGGAAGCGTCTGCTTGGGCGCGTGCGGCCGCCGTCGAGCGTGAGGAGGAGGGACGTGTCCAGGACGACAAGGGTGATTGTCGTGGGCGCCGGTCCTGTCGGCGTTGCCGCCGCGCTGGACGCTTCGCGACGAGGGTTCCGGGTGACGCTTCTCGAGTCGCAGGGCACCATCGACTCCGCCCCGCGCGCCGCGACGTTCCATCCCTCGACCCTGGAGATGGTCGCTCGGTTGGGTGTCTGGGACGAGTTCGTGGCTGCGGGCCTCGTGGCACGTATGGTCGACTTCTGGGATAAACCATCCCGCACACTCGTCGCCCGGTTCGATCACGCCGTGCTTCAGGACGACACCGAGTTCCCCTTCGTCGTCCAGACCGAGCAGCACAAACTCGTGGACATCGCCCTCCGGCGGTTGGTCGGGCAGTCGGACGTCGCCGTGCACCTGTCGACGGCGGTGACCGGGGTACGGCAGACCGCGGACTCCGTGACCGTCACGGCGGTCGGGCCAGAGGGCGAGCGGACGTTTGAGGGCGATTTCGTGGTCGGCTGCGACGGTGGGCGGAGCACGGTCCGCAAGGCGGTGGGCGTGGAGTTCGAGGGCTTCACCTGGCCTGAGCGATTCGTCGTCCTGACCGCCCGTTTCGATGTCCAGCGGGTCCTCGACTGCTCGTACCGCAACTACTTCGCCGACCCGCAGGCGTGGGCAAACCTCTTCAAGGTCGCGGGTGACGATGGCCTCGGCCGCTGGCGAGCGGTCTCTCCGACCGGTGTGTCCGAGAGCGACGGGGAGGCCGTGAGCGATGAGCAGTCTGCGCAACGACTCGGCAGCCTCGTTCCGGAGGCCGGGATCGAGGACCTCGTCCACCGCAACGTCTACCACGTGCATCAGCGGGTGGCGTCCCGCTTCCGGGCAGGTCGCGTGTTTCTCGCCGGCGACGCGGCGCACGTGAACAACCCCATCGGTGGCCTCGGCCTCAACTGCGGCGTGCATGACGCCGTCGAACTCATGGACACCCTGGAGCTCATGCCTCCGGATCGGCTCGACGAGTCGCTGCTCGATCGGTACGAGCGCCGCCGCAGGCCGCTCATCATCGAGTTCGTGCAGGATCAGACGATCGCCAACAAGCGACGTCTCGAGGAGCAGGACCCCTCCGCACGCCTCAAGCGGCAGCGGGAGCTGCGGGACACGGCCGCAGACCCCAAGCGGCACCGCGAATTCCTGCTGCGCAGCTCACTGATCGCGAGCGTCCGCCGGTCGAGGGAAATCGCCTGAGCTGTGCGCCACCTTGTTCAAACGCGGTGAGACCAAGCCCGGCAAGCCACGACGGCACGAGGGGCATCAGCAGGGTTGCGCCGAGCATCAACTGACTCTTTCCGGGACGCTCACCCGCACGTACCCGGGCTCGCGTGCCCACACGCATATGACGTGAGTTGCGATGAGTTCTGCTGCCGCTGGCCGTCTTAGTTGATGGGAATTGAGCGAAGGAGGCCGGAGTGCTGCTCAGAGGCAAGAACGCCCTGGTGTACGGAGGGGGCGGGTCGATCGGCGGCGCCGTCGCGCGCGCATTCGCCCGCGAGGGAGCGAGCGTCTTTCTCGCCGGTCGCACCCTGGCGAATCTCGACAAGGTGGCCGCGGACATCGCCGCCGCGGGAGGAGCGGCCGACACGGCCCAGGTCGACGCGCACGACCCGGAAGCCGTCGAGGCTCACGTGGAAGAGGTGGCGAGGAAGGCGGGGACCATCGATGTCTGCTTCAACGCGGTCGGCCTCAACGACGTGCAGGACATGCCACTTGTCGAGATGTCGCTGCAGGACTTCATCACTCCGGTTACCGAGGCTGCGCGCACCCACTTCCTCACGGCCACCGCGGCGGCGCGGCGGATGACCGCGCAGGGCTCGGGGGTGATTGTGATGCTCTCGTCGTCGGCTGCCCGCGAGTCGGGCTTCGAGATGGGGGGCTTCAGCCTCGCCTGTGCGGCGATCGAGTGCCTTACACGCAGCCTCGCCGGTGAGGTTGGACGCCATGGCGTGCGGGTCGTGGCCCTGCGGCCGAATTTGATTCCTGAAACCCACCCAGAGATCTCCGAGAGTCACCCACAAGCGGTCCAGGCCTTGGCAGAAGGCACCGCGCTCGGGCGCCTGTCCCGGCTTGCCGAGGTCGCCGACACCGCCGCGTTCGTGGCCTCCGACCATGCCGGCGCGATGACCGGCGCGGTCGTGAACCTCACCTGCGGCGCGATCGTCGACTGAGGAGCAGGCGGATGTTATCGCCGAGCCCTTTCCGCCCGCCATCAGCGGGTGTTGGGCATCGGTGAGGCGAGTGTGTCGGGGGGCGGGACGCCGTCGACGTAGCGGATCGAGTCCCTCGGGAGCGCCGGGACGCGGGGACCGGGCAGGACGATCCCCACGAGGTTCATCGGGTCGGCGGCGGAGAGCCGCAGGGTCTCGCCGGTACGGTCCTGCTTCCGCACGGATCGGAGGACGTCGACGGCGTCGGGGGCCGCGTACTGCTCGCCGGTGAAGCCTGCGACGAACCGACCGCCACGGATCGTCCCGCGAGCCTCCATCCGCCGCAGCGCCCACAGCACCTCGCGCCAGGGCAGCCCCAGCGCCTCGCGGACCAGGAGGTCGCGGAAGACCACCCCCCACCTGGCCAGCAGCTGCTCGGCGACCGCTTCGGCCAGCTCGTCGGAGTCCTCGGTGGCGAGCGTCGCCGGAAACAGCGACCAGCGCCCGGAGGACCGTGCTGCGATGGCTCCGCCGCCCCTGCGCAGCCGGCCCCTGCTGGTCGCCCGGGCTACGTTCCGGCGGGCCAACAGCGAGCGCACCGCCTGGAACCCGTCGGCGGTGACCAACCCCCGGGCGACGGCGTCCCACAGGGCCTCCTCGACCTCTGTCGGCAGCCGCCTGGTGACCGTGGTCAGGTCGGACTGGAACAGCGCGCCGTGTTCCCGCAGCGCCTCGAGCACGTCGAGGGTGCGGCCGGGGCCCGGCTCCTGGGGGGTGCGGTCCCCCCGCGCCGCCTGCAGCAGCCAGGGGAGGTCGTTGCGGACGGCCAGGGTGATCGGGGTCGCCCGCGACGGGGTCATGCCGCTTCGCCGAGGGGCCTCGTCTCCGCTGGCGTTCCGAACCGACAGCCGCCCCCAGGTGAGGTCGCCGGAGAGGCAGAGATCGTCGAGCCACTCGCTTCGGTAGCCTTCCACCCGCGCCCGGAGGGCGTCCTCCCAGGCGCCGGCCGCAAGCTCGAAGCCCTGGAGTTGCTCGATCACCGCGAGGACCCCCAGGCGCCCCTCCCGCTTCGTCCCGGGAGCCACGTGCTGCCAGCGCAGCAGGAACCGCATGAAGTCCTGTGCAGTGACCGGTTCGATCTCGCGCCGCAGCCGCTGCTGGGTGTAGCCGTGGATCCGGGCCAGGAGCCGCCGGGCGCAGAATTCTTCCGGACCCTCGGGCGATGAGAAGCGCCCACGGAAGGCGAAGCCCTCGGCCTCCAGCCGGGCGACGGCAATCACCACGTCGGAGGGCGGCAGGCCCGTCGCCTCGGCCAGGTCGGCGACCGAGGAGGGGCCCCGGTACTCCATATGCCCGCGGAGCATCTCCGCGGCCGCCGCGTCCCGGGTGATCGACGGCGCGGCCATTGGGGAGCGGTGGTCGGGCGTCATCGCGGCGCCGGGAAACAGCAGCTCGAGCGCCGGCCTGCGCTCCACCGCGCCCCAGAGATGCCCGTCGCCCGCCTGCGCGGTGACGGCTCGGCGCTCCTCCACCAGCTCCTGGAACCAGGAGCGCCAGTCCTCCTCGGGGCGTAGCCCGATCACGGCCGTCAGCAGGTCGTGGAGCTCGTCTGCGTCGCGCGGGTCCGGCCGGACCTCCTCGCGTACCCGCTCGATCGCGCCGGAGTCCAGCCGGCCCAGGTCCCTGGCCGCCACGGGCAGGCCCCGGCGCAGCTGCACGGCGCGGCTGCGGCGCTCCTCCAGGGGCGCGTCGTCCAGATAGGTGAACGGCCGTCCGTTGAGGATCTCGTGGGCCAGCACCGAAGGCTCGGTGGTGTCGCGCACCACCACCCGGATGCGGCCCGTCTCGACCCCGGCCACCAGTGCCCGGAGGCCGTCGATGTCCATGGCCTCGTGCAGGCAGTCCTCGAGGGTCTGGCGGACCAGGGGATGGTCGGGGACTTCAAGGGGGCCCGGCGCCACGTTCTCCTGGCAGGCGGCCAGGGTGGGGAAGACGGCCGCCATCAGGTCGTCGGCCTCCATCCGCTGGATGGGCGGCGGGTTCCGGCGGCCTCCCCGCATCCTGAGCACCGCGAGGGCCCGGTTGAGGTTCCACCGCCACCGCGCCGCGAACATCGGCGAGGTGAGCACCGCCTGCCGGACCACGTCCTCCACCGTCGGGGAGGCCAGGAATTTGGGCACACGCTCGAGCGGGAAGCTGTGCTCGGGCCCCAGCGACAGCAGGACCGCATCATCGCTGGCCGCCGCCTGAAGCTCGAAGTCGAAGGTCACGCAGAACCGTTTGCGCAGGGCGAGGCCGAACGCGCGGTTGAGCCGCGCGCCGAACGGCGCGTGCCCCACGAGCTGCATCCCCCCGCTCTCGTCGAAGAACCGCTCCAGCACGACCGTGTGCATCGTGGGCAGGGCCCCCAGTGCGGCCAGTCCAGTCGCGAGGTAGCGAACGATCATCTCGGCCGCGGCCTGGTCGATCCCGCACCCCTCCTGGAGCCATCGCCGGGCGTCATCCGGGGCGTCGGCCCGCAGCCGCGCCTCGACCTCCTCCCGCAGGCGGGAAACCTCCTCGGAGAGCTCCGCCGTGCGGCCCGGGGCCTCCCCGAGCCAGAACGGCACCGACGGCGGGGCGCCCTGCGCGTCCACCACGCGGACCGTTCCCGGCTCGATCCGGCGGATCCGCCACGAGGTCGTCCCGAGCAGGAAGACGTCGCCGGCCATGCTCTCGACGGCCCAGTCCTCGTTCACGGTCCCGACGAACGTGTCGTCCGGCTCGGCCACGACCCGGTAGTCGCCGAGCTCGGGGATCGCCCCACCGGAGGTGAGCGCGGCCAACCGCGCCCCACGGCGCCCCCGGAGCCGGCCGTTCACCCGGTCGCGATGCAGATACGCCGCGCGCCGCCCGCGGCCGGTGTGGATCCCCTCGGAGACCAGTTCGATCACGTCGTCGAAGTCGTGCCTGGAAACCCCCGCGAACGGCGCCGCCCGCCGGACCAGGTCGAAGAGCGCGTCCTCGGACCACTCCTCGGCGGCGCACTCGGCCACGATCTGCTGGGCGAGGATGTCCAGCGGCGCAACAGGGACCAGGATGGCGTCCAGGCGCCCGGCACGAACGCCCCGCAGGAGCGCCGCGCACTCGACCAACTCGTCCCGGCTGGTGGGGAACAGCACCCCCTTGGGGGTGCCGCTGCGGGTGTGGTTCGAGCGGCCCACCCGCTGGAGGAACGTGGCCAGGCTCCTGGGCGAGCCGATCTGGCAGACCAGCTCCACGGGACCGATGTCGATCCCGAGCTCCAGAGACGCCGTGGCCACCAGCGCCCGAAGGTCGCCGGCCCGCAGGCGGGACTCCACCCGCTGCCGGCGCTCTCTCGACAGGCTCCCGTGGTGGGCGGCCACCTGGTCGTTACCCATGGCCTCTGGCGCGGGCCCGGCGCGGCCCAGCCGCTCCCCCAGTTGGTGGGCGACGCGCTCGGCCATCCGCCGGGTGTTCACGAACACCAGCGTGGTCCGGTGAGCCGTCACATGCTCGGCGATGCGGTTGAGGATCTCGGTCATCTGCTCGGCCGAGGCGACTGCTTCCAGCTCGTCATCGGGGAGTTCGAGGGCCAGGTCGAGTTTCCGCTGGTGCCCGACGTCCACGATCGCGCACCGCGGCGAATCGTCCGGGTTCGATCGGTCCTGCCCGGCCCCCACCAGGAGTCGGGCGACCACCTCGATGGGCCGCTGGGTCGCTGACAGGCCGATCCGCTGCGGCGGTCCCTCCACGATGTGGGCCAGCCGCTCGAGCGTGAGCGCCAGGTGCGACCCCCGCTTGTTCCCGGCGACGGCGTGGATCTCGTCGACGATCACGGTCTGTACGCCGCGGAGCATCCCCCGGCTGCGCTCCGCCGTCACCAGGAGGTACAGCGACTCGGGGGTGGTGATGAGGAAGTTCGGGGGCCGCCTGAGCATGGCGGCCCGCTGCGAGGCAGCGGTGTCCCCGGTACGGACCGCCACCCGGACCTCCGGAGCGGTGAGCCCGAGCTCGGCGGCGACCTCCGCGATCTCCCTGAGCGGCGCCTCCAGGTTCTGATGGATATCGACCGCCAGGGCCTTCAGCGGCGAGACGTACACCACCTGCGGGCCCTCCGCGATGCCGCCACCCTGCTGGTGGGCGCGGAACAGCCGGTCGATGCACACCAGGAACGCCGCCAGCGTCTTGCCGGAGCCGGTCGGCGCGGCGATCAGCGTGTCCTCACCGCCCGCGATCTTGTGCCAGCCGCCCACCTGCGGAGCGGTGGGCCCCTCAGGGAACCGCCGCTCGAACCAGGCGCGGACCGCCGGGTGGAACGTGTCGAGCACGCGGTCAGGGTACCGCCCCGTGGCGACAGAAGAGCTGGCGCGGGTGCCGGCCATGTCCAAGACAACGGTGTGCATGACGTCCACGCTACGGCAGATTCCGGCCATCCTTTGACCTGAATGCCCCAGCGGCGGAAGCTAGCCTGCCGGGGGAGCACTCACGTCCGAGCGCACTCGGATCCCTGGAGAAAGCCTCCCAGAGGTGGCCGTCGATGTCCTGAGAGCTCCGTCGCGGCGGCGCCGTCGGGGGGCGTCCAACGGCTGCTTCATCGTGGTCTGTCATACCCCGCCGATACGCTCTGATGCAATAGGAGATCATGAAAGGGTCGGGGAAGTGCCACGTTGGGCGGAAGTGGAAGGGCATACGCTGTGGTTCTATTAAGGTGAGCGCATGGAACCGATCATCGACGTGACCGACGTGCGGGTGCTGTCGCGCTACGTCGTCGAACTCACCTTCGACACCGGCGAGGTAAAGGTCCTCGACCTGGAGCCGTTGCTCCGTGGCCCCGTTTTCGAGCCGCTGAAGCGTGATTACAAGCTGTTCAAGCAGTTGCGTGCCGACGCCGAAGCCGGCACCATCACCTGGCCCAACGGCGCCGACATCTCCCCCCGCACGCTGCATCGGCAGAGCCGGGAGGCCGTCCCCCACGTCTCCTGACTCCATCAGGTTGCTTCTGGAGCCTCGACGTCACCGACCCAACAGAGGTTCGCGGTGGACCGGGGATGGGTCCGGCTACGGGCGGGTCTCTGCGGTGGGGCGTCGGCGCTGCGCCGAGAAGAACTCTCAGCCGCAAAGCAGCCGGCCAGCGCCCGACCTCTTGCCTTCCGCTATGACCAGCCGCACGGCCCCCAGAGCCGAGGTCGGAGGTCAACGGGTCCATGGCCGGCGCAGCCTCTTCGGCCGTCACCGGCGGCCACGGGAAGCCCACCACACCACCGGCGGTGACGGCAACCCGGCAGTCCACCAACTGCGCACGCAGCACGGCGTCGACCGCGCTCGCGGCGAGGACATGGCGCAGCGATATTGCAGTCGACACGGAACACAGATCCAGCCACGCCTGCCCTCGCGCACCTGCTCCCTGGCGAGGGCGCGCGTCGCTCTTGCCATAGACCCTGCCGATCACCTATTGGAGATAGGGTGCGGGCGTGGGGTCGCCGTGTCGTTGATCTGCGGGAAGCTGGCCGACGGGAAGATCACCGCCATAGACCGATCGGCAGTGGCGATCAACGCGGCCAAACAGGCGAGCGTCAAGCATGTCCGCTCCGGCAAGGCGGCGTTCCATCATACCGAGTTGGCCGGCGCAGCGAATCTGGGCCCGTCGCAGGTCTTGAGACGGGGGCCTGTGGGTTGGGCGGTTGGGCGGTTAGTGTCGGGTGGGTGCTGATGGAGGCTGCTGGCGTGGTCCACGGTAGGAAGGCCGAGGGGTGCTGACGCGTGAGCGCAATGAGCTGCTTGTCCGCAGTGATCATGACACGTTGATGGGGCGACTACTTCGGCGGTATTGGGTGCCTGCGCTGTTGGCCGAGGAGTTGCCTGAGCCGGATTGCCCGCCGGTAAGGGTCAAGCTTTTAGGTGAACAGCTGATCGCGCTTCGGGACAGCGACGGGCGGTTGGGCCTGCTGGACGAGTTCTGCGCGCACCGGGGAGTGTCGCTGTTCTTCGGCCGCAACGAGGAGTGCGGGTTGCGGTGCTCGTATCATGGTTGGAAGTTCGATGTGGACGGCAATTGCGTGGATATGCCGTCGGAGCCGGATGAGAGTAATTTCAAGGATCGGGTGCGGTTGAAGTCGTATCCGGCGGTGGAGCGCGGCGGGATCGTGTGGGCGTATATGGGCCCGGAGGAGCATCGGCCGCCGTTGCCGGAGCTGGAATGGGCGGCGTTGCCTGCCGAGCGGCGGTTTGTGTCGAAGCGGTTGCAGGAGACCAACTGGGTGCAGGCCATGGAGGGCGGGATCGACTCGAGCCATGTGTCGTTCACGCACCGCTATGACATCGCCGAGGATCCGATGCATGCGGGTACTGCGGGGCTTGCGTATATCAAGGCTGATCGTCATCCGCGGTTCGAGGTGGCCGAGTCTGACGGGGGGTTGTTGATCGGCGCCCGTCGCAACACCGGCGAGGATGACGAGTATTACTGGCGGATCACGCAGTGGCTGATGCCGTGGTACACGATCATCCCCCCGTTTGGTACGCATAACCCGTTGGGGGCCCATGCGTGGGTGCCTATCGATGATGAGCATTGTTGGGCGTGGAGCATCAACTACCACCCCACCCGGGCGCTGCGCGCGGACGAGCTTGACAGTATGCGGGCCGGGGAGGGCATCCATGTGGAGTATGTCCCTGGCACGTTTCGGCCCAAGGCCAACCGCGACAACGACTACCTGATCGATCGTGAGGCGCAACGCCAGAAGAAGACCTTCAGCGGGGTCGCTGGGATCTCCGCTCAGGACTTCTCGTTGCAGGAGAGCATGGGCGTGATTGTTGACCGCACCAAGGAGCGGTTGGGTACCAGCGATGCCGGCATCATCACCGCGCGGCGGCGGTTGTTGCGCGCCGCGCAACTCTTGGCGGATAAGGGGGAGACCCCGCCGGGGATCGCGGTGGAATCGCAGCGGGTGCGGTCCGCGTCGCTGCTGTTGCCCGCCGACGAGGCGTTTCACGTGGGCGCGCGTGACGCGTTGCGCGCCGAGCCCGGCACCGAGTTCGTGTCCATCTAGCCTCCGTGGCGGGCGGGGTTATGCGACAGGGGTCAGCGTGAGCGTGACCGGGGAGGTTCCAGACTCGGCGCTTGCCGCGGTGACCGGCCTGGATGGGCGCACGCAGGTGCGTTCCTACCGGCTGCCGGCGGTCAGCGCGGACACCGGGTTGCTGCGGGTGGCCGCCAGCGGGGTATGCGGGACGGATACCGCGATCGTCCGCGAGGGCAGGCTGGCCGGACCCACGGTGCTGGGCCACCACGTCGTCGGGTGGATGGTCGCGGTCGGGTCACAGGCCGCCCGGCGGTGGGGGGTCGGGGTGGGCGATCTCGTCGCGCTGCAGGAGTATCTGCCCTGCCACGCCTGCCGCTGGTGCGCCCAGGGCGAGTACCGGATGTGTGACCGCAGCGACATCCGTACCGGAGGCCGCCGGTTCGGCACCATCTCCGTGGCCGAGCAGCCCAGCCTGTGGGGCGGCAACGCAGAGTTTCTGCACCTGCCGGCGGAGACCCTCGCGCACCGGTTGCCGCCATCGATGGACCCCGCACGGGCGGTGTGGCTGCTGCCGCTGGCCAACGCGTTTGACTGGACCGCCGAGATCGGCGCGCTGCCACCCGGCGGGACCGTGGTGATCATCGGGCCCGGGCAGCACGGGCTGGCGTGCGTGGTCGCCGCCCGCGAAACCGGCGCGGGCCAGGTCGTGATCGTCGGCCGGACAGGCGACCAAGACCGGCTCACGTTGGCCACCAAACTCGGCGCCGATCACACGGTTGCCCTCAACGGCCGCGACGACCTCAACCTCGTCCTCAACCGCCTCGGCAACGACCGCGCGGACCTGGTCATCAACACCTCAGGGGCAGGCCCCGAGTTGACTCCCGCCCTGCTGGCGCTCGCCGGTAAACGCGCCACCGTCGTCGAAGCAGGACTCGCCCGTGGGCATGCACCACAACTCGACATGGCCGCGCTCACCTCCCGCGCCGTCGCGCTCGTGGGCGCCCGGGGGCGCAGCATGACCGCGATAGACCGTGCGCTTTCCTCGCTGTCATCCTCTGACGGCGCCCACCCCCTCGACAGCGTCCCCTCGCCTGCGATCAGCCTCAAGGGCATCGACGCGATCCTGCGACCCGACCTACCACACGCCCAACCGCCCGCCATCCACCCCATCGTCCGTCCCTGACTCCCTGAGCCATCCCAGGAGGCACGCCCCCCCATGCCACTCAAGACCCTCCTGTGGGCCGTCCCCCCGGTGCGGTCGGGTCGCGGCGTCCGATGAGGGAAACGCAGGTACTCATCGTTGGCGGCGGGCCGGTGGGGCTGATGCTGGCCATCGACCTTGGCCAGCGCGGCATCGAGTGCATGTTGGTGGATAAGCGCGATGCCCCCGCATTCCTGCCCAAGATGGAGCGTTGCAACCCCAGAACGATGGAGTTCTTCCGTCGGCTGGGCATCGCCGACAGGATCCGCGACGCCGGGTACCCCAGCCACCTGCCCATGGACGTCTTCATTGTCACCTCGTTGGAGGACCCTCCACTTGCCCATCACCCGTACCCCTCGGTCGACGAACTGCGGAAGCGAACCGCTGCCACGAACGATGGAAGCCTTCCTCTTGAGCCGTACCAGCTCGTTTCCCAGTACACCTTGGAACCGCTGCTGAAATCTGTCGCGGAAGAGACCCCCGGGGTGACGGTCCGCTTCGGTACGGAACTGATCTCCTTCGAGCAGGACGCCGAGCAGGTGATCGCCCATGTCGTGCACGGGGATGGATCGATGGAGATCGTCCGGACGTCGTACATGGCTGGGTGCGATGGCGGGAGCAGCACGGTCCGCAGACAGTCGGGCATCGTGTTGGAGGGCGAGTCAAATATCCTCGAGCTTCGGCAGGCGCTCTTTCGCTCAGAGGACCTGTACGAGAGGATCCCGATCGGCAAGGGACGCCATTACCACGTGGCCGATGATCGATCGACATTCCTCATCGTCCAGGACGACTGCCGCCATTTCACCCTGCATTCCGTGGTGGACAGCGACGAAGCAATGCCAAGGATGTTCCAGAAAATCGTCGGCATGCCGATCGCGTTCGAAACCCTCTACGTCGGGAAGTGGACGCAACGGCTCATGCTGGCCGACAGGTATCAGGCCGGACGCGTGCTGCTGGCAGGCGACTCCGCGCACCTCGTGGTGCCGACGGGAGGTCTGGGCATGAACACCGGCGCCGCCGACGCGATCGACCTGTCCTGGAAGTTGGCTGGGACGCTCGCGGGCTGGGGTGGGCCGGACCTGATCCGCTCCTATGAGCTCGAGCGCCGGCCCGTGGGCGCTCGCAACGTGGACGCGTCGAGGCGGAAGTCCACGGCCCGGCGAGCATGGCGCGCAGCCTACGAGCCGAGTATCGCCGAGGATTCGCCGGAGGGGGAAGCGGCCCGCAGGCGCCTCGCGAAACTGGCCAACCGCGAACGGTTCAAGATGGTTGGTATCGAGTTGGGATACCGCTACGCCGGTTCACCACTCATCTGCGAGGAACCGGGCGGCGACGATGCCGACTGGGACAACTTCAGTTACGTCCCGACAAGCCGCCCGGGCGCTCGCCTCCCGCACATCTGGTTGGACGACGGAAGCGCACTTCACGACCATCTCGGCAACGGCTATACGCTGCTTACTCCAGCCGGCTCGGGCGAGAAGTCACACGTGCTTGCGCGCGAGTTCGAGCGGCGGGGGGCGCCGTTCGAGATCCTCGAAATCGACTCGGAAGTCGCCTGGCGGGTCTACGAGACGGATCTGCTCCTGGTGAGGCCCGACCTCCACGTCGTGTGGCGAGGTGACTCGCTGCCCGCCGACGTGAAGCGACTCGTCGCCACGGCGACCGGCCACCGGACGTAGGCGGGAGGTGAACGAGTTCACAGCGTGTATGCGGACAGCGTCTGCGGAGCGAAGAGGTCGTCGACCTCGAGTTGCCGCGCGGCAACGCCCTGTTCGTAGGAGAACTGGAGGAATTTCCCGACTGTTGCCCGGTTGGCCTCCACCCCGTACGGAAAGGGGTCACCGCCGAAGAGGCGTTCGACGTCCTTCAAGTGATCGCGCAGCCAGGGAACAGGGAAACGACTGGCGTTGAGGTCAGCGAGCCGATCAAGACTGTTCTGCTTCGATCGATCGAACGCCGCCAGGAGGTTGCCGGCGACCCACGGGTGTGCGTCCAACACGTCCTGCTTGATCGTGACGACGTGCATCAGCGGGTACAGGCCGGTCGTCTGGTAGTACGCCGCCTCCTCCTCGCGGCCCCCGTCCCCGAAGAGTTGCACGATCTCGCCGGTGCCGCGTTTGAACGGCTCCGGCGGGTGGGCTGAAAGAACGGCGTCCAGGGTGCCGTCGAGGAGCATCTCGGTCAGGCTTCGGTCAGGCGCCGACGAGTAGTTGACCCCGACCGGGATCTTGAGCGGAACCTTCTCCTGGCGCCCAGGGCTGCTGACGCCCGCCTGCACCCAATCGATCTCCTGGATCCGAACACCCACTTCGTGATGGAGCCAGCTGCGGGTCCATACCGATGCCGTCTGCGCCCACTCCGGGACGCCCACCCGTTTCTCTCGCAGATCCTCCGGAGAACGGAGCGGGGAACCCGCCCGGATGTAGATCGATGATTGGCGGAACGCACGCGACGGGAAGACCGGGATCGCGGTGATGTCATTCACGTCCTGATCCTTCATCGCGACGTACTTCGCGAAGGAGAACTCGGCGACATCGAAGTCGCGAAACTTCGCCACCCGGTAGAAGATCTCTTCGATCGAGAGTTGGATCGCAACGAGGTCGATCCCCGGAGTGGCGACTCGCCCCTCGACGAGATCGCGCGTGTGGTCGTAGCCGCTGAGGGCCAGACTCAACTGAACGTTACCCACACGGTTGCCTTCCCCTCAACGAGAACGTGGCGAGACCAGCGGCGGCAGATGCCACAACGGCCAGCTCGAGGGTAGCGGGCGGCGGTGACGCCTCCAGCAACGTGGCAGGCTCTTTGGCATGGAACTGCACCCGGCTCTTGCCGTCCTTGCTCCGCTTGTCGGCAGGTGGCGCGGCGAGGGTCGCGGCGAGTACCCCACCATCGAGCCGTTCACCTACGGCGAGGAGGCCACCTTCGCCCATGTCGGCAAGCCGTTCCTGGCCTACACCCAGCGAACGTGGTCGCTTGACACCGGGGCGCCGCTTCACGCCGAGGCGGGCTACTGGCGTGCCGGCGGGGATGGGCGCATCGAGGTGACCCTGTCGCATCCGTTCGGGGCCGTCGAGGTGCTGGTCGGCACGATGGCGGGGGGCAGGCTGCACCTCGCCTCGCAGGCCGTGGTGACCACGCCCACTGCCAAGCGCATCGACGCGATCGAACGTGACATCGACTTCGATGGTGATGTGCTGCGCTACAGGATTCGTATGGCCGCGGTCGGCGAGCCGATGACGCATCACCTCGCGGCGGAACTGAGCCGCTCTTCGTGAGTCAGGGTAGGGCGCGAGATGGATAAAGCCGTGGAACCCACTCGGGTTGACCGGTGGCTGTGGGCCGTCCGGCTGTTCAAGACCCGGTCGGCGGCCACCGGCGCCTGCCGCGCCGGACATGTGCGCATGAATGGCACCAGGGTGAAGCCGGCGACCGTGGTGAAGGTTGGTGACACGGTCCAGGCTCGCGTCAACGGCCGTGAGCGTGTGGTGGAGGTGGTGCGGATCGTCCATGCGCGTGTCGGAGCCGCCGTGGCCGCCGAGTGCATGGTCGACCATTCCCCTCCGCCCCCGCCGCGAGCGTTCCTGCCGCAGGTGGCACGGCGGGACCGTGGCGCGGGCAGGCCGACCAAGCGGGAGCGTCGTCAGCTGGACAGGTCGCGAGGTCGGGACGGGCGGTGGAGTCGCAGGGGTCGTTGACCGTCCTGGGGTCAGACGGGCCCGGAGCGGCGCGAACGCGGACGGAGAAATCCTCGTCTCGAGCCTCCGCCGCGGCGTCAGATGTGGAGACTGGGTTTTATGGACGCTCATTTCACCATCGACCAGGCGCGTGCGCTGATGCCGGAACTGCGGCAGCGCGCGGAGAGGATCGTGCGGTTGCGCGCCGATCTCGCCGACGCCCAGGCAGCCCTGAGCCGCGGATCGGAGCCGACCGGCGGGATCCCGGAGGCCAAGTCCCTGGAGGCGCACCTCCAGGAGACGATCGACTGGTTCGGTGATCGCGGCATTCACCTGAAGGGCATCGCTCCGCTCATCGCCGACCTGCCGAGTGAGCTTGCCGGTGAGCGGGTGCTGCTCTGCTGGCTGGAAGGCGAGACCTCCCTCGACTGGTATCACCGACCCGAAGTCGGATTCATCGGCCGCCGGCGCCTCCCCGATGCTTCGTAACGCCCGCGGCAGCCGCACTGACAGGGGCGACCCGAACGGGGCCGCCCCTGTCATCACCTCTTGTCGCGTGCTACTGGACGCGGGCCGCGCGCGGGACAGGTGCGGTCTCCGCAGGCGGTTCGACGGCGCGGTGGGCGAGCGCGCTGACGAGGGAGCGGACGAACTCACCGATGGCGATGAGCACGAGGCCGGTCATGACGGGATGCATCCACTCCGCTCGCAGCTCCTGGCCGAAGGCTGAGAAAGCGGAGTAGCCGATCATCCACGCCAGGCCGGCGCCCACGACGACGGCGACGGTCCGGGTCAACGCGATCGGGGCGCGGAAGGGGATCAGCTCGTCGAGGGCCTGCAACAGGATGGACAGGGCCAGCGCGAGTCCGACAAGGACGAGGAACGGGTACATCTGCGCTACTCCTGAGTGTGGTCGGCGAGACGCTTTGCCTCGCTCACCTTCTTGGACTCGGGACACGCGGGATCGGTTACATGGTTGCCGGGTAGGAGTTCCGACAATGGCGGGCATGGACGTCGACCCGGGTCACGTGCGCGCGGTGCAGCGCGGCGAGCCGGGTGCCATGGACGCGCTCATCCGAGCCACGTACGCCGCGGTCTACGCGCTGTGCCGGCGGCTGCTTGCCGACCCCGCTGACGCCGCCGACGCCACGCAGGAGGTCTATGTCCGGGTGGTGCGGTCGGTGGTTGGGTTCCGTGCCGAGGCGGCGTTCGGCACGTGGCTGCACCGCGTGACCGTGAACGTGTGCGCGACGGCTCTGCGCCGGCGCGGCGACGCGCGTGCACGGGGTCAGGTCGCCGGAACGATCGCGTTCGCCACGCCGGGAGCGGCTGACATCCTGCCGTCCAGCGACGACACCGAGGGTCGTGTCGCCGAGCGCGACCAGGCACGCCGTGTCGCCGGCGCGATCGCCGGCCTGCCGGCTGACGCTCGCGCGGTCGTGGTCCTGCGGGACGTCCAGGGGTTGTCGACGAAGGAGGCGGCGGCCGTGCTCGGTATCAGCGAGGGGGCGGTGAAGGTGCGCTTACACCGCGCGCACGCGAGGCTGAGGGAAATGGTGGACTGATGACGACTGGAGGTGCGGTGAGCAGGATCTGCCGGGAGGTGCAGGCTCAGCTGCCCGGCGTCGTCGACGGCACGCTGCCGTGGTGGCGTCGCCGGCTGGTCGCGCTGCACCTTCGTGGCTGCGAGGCCTGCAGGGCGGAGCTGGAACGGCAGCGTGCCGTCGCTGCGGGGCTGGACGAGCTTGGCGAGGCCACCGCCGCCATGGACGAAGCACCACCCGAGGGCCTGCTCGATCAGCTGCTCGAGCAGGCCCAGCGGCCGGGCGTGCGCGGCCGTGCGGCGGTCCCCGCGCGCGGCGCCGTCAGCGGCGCCCGCCCGGCCCTGTCGGTGGCTCTGCTCATCGTCGGTGCTGCGGCGGGGACGGGCGCGGGGTACGTGAGCTGGCGCGCGGCTCGCGCCATCCGGCGGCGCCTGGGGGGCGCCGGGGACCATTGACCTGAGAGAGGAGCTCACACATGGCGACCACGTCCTCCACGACGGTGTCGAAGGCGTTCCGCGTGCTCAATCTGTTCTACCGGCACCCCGTGCTGACGACCACCCGGTGCGCTGAGGAGCTCGACATCTCCCGATCCACCGCCCACCGCCTGCTCGTGAGCCTGCGGGAGGCGGGAGCGGTGGAGCCGACCGAGCATGGCCACTTCCGCCTCAGCCTCAGCCTGTTCGAGCTGGGCTCCCTGGCGCCGCAGCGCCGCTTCCTGGGTGACCGGGCGACCGCTGCGATGGAGGAGTTGGCCGACGTCGTCGGGCTTCGCGTACACCTCGGTGTTCGACAGGACCTTCACCTGCTCTACCTGGAGACGGCCCACGGAAGGTACGCCCAACGTGTGCCCACGAGGGTCGGCAACCGCGGGCCCCTCCACGCGACGGCGCTGGGAAAGGTCCTGCTCGCCTATGCCCCCGAGCCGGTCATCAACCGCGTGCTCGCCTCGGACCTGCAGGGATTCACGCCGCACACGACCCGGTCGGCGTGCGCGCTGCGCACGGAGCTCGAGCGCGCCCGTTGCGAGGGTGTGGCCCACGGTCGCCAGGAGTACGTGCTCGGCAGCTGCTCGATCGCCGTGCCCGTGGTCGGGCCCGACGGGCAGGCCCGCGCCGCGATCTCCATCGCCGGGAGCACTGTTGCGGTGTACCCCAGGGTCAGCGCCCTCACCGCGAAGCTGAGGCATACCGCGCGGACCATCGAGCGGGGCTCGGCCTGGGAGGAGAGCTACGACTCGATGAGCCGCCGCAGCACCTTCCGCCAGCGCCAGGAAACCATGGTCCGCGCGGCGTCCTGACCTTTCCTGAGGCCCGTCTCACCATGGAGGACACCGGCAGTCCACTCGGCTCGTTCAGTCGTCTCTAATGGTTGCCGGACAAGCGATGCGGGAGTGCGTCCCGGTCGCCTGGCCCATGCCAGTGCGAGGAGGCGCCGAGCGTGCAGGCAGCACCGTCACACCCGGCGCACCGGCGCGGACTGTTCGCGGCGGTGGTCGGCGCATCCCTCCCGTACCAGATCCTTACGTTCGTCATCGTTGCCCTTGGGTGGGAACTCTTCGCTCGCAACACCGGCGGAGTCCTCATCCCATCATTCTTCGACACGATGGGCGGGCTGTGGAGCCTCGTGCAGGATCGTCGCCTGTGGGAAGCCCTCGCGACCAGCAACATCGCGCTGGCGTTGGGGTACTTCATCGCCATCCCGGTCGGGATCCCCGCCGGGCTGGCCATGGGAAGGTTCCCGGGCATCGAGCGCTTCGCTGACGTCTATATCAGCATCCTGCTCGTGACACCGATGGCGGCGCTGTTGCCCATCATCATGATGGCCGTCGGCATCACGATGACGGCGCAGGTCATCGTGATCTTCATCTTCACGGTGGTCATCCTGGTCGTGAACGCACGCGCCGGGGTCCGCCAGGTCGATCCGTCACTGGTGGAGATGGCGAGGTCGTGCGGCGCCACCGAGCTTGAGGTATGGCGTCACATCCTGCTCCCGGGGGCCCTTCCCGCGATCATGACCGGCGTCCGCATCGGGATCGGCCGGGCCTTCACTGGCATGGTCATCGTCGAGTTGCTGCTCGTGCCGGCCGGTGTAGGGGGGCTCATCCTCGACTTCCGCGGCTTCTTCCAGGGAGACCTGCTCTACGCCACGGTCATCATGATCGTCGCGGAGGCGCTCATCCTCATCTCCTTCGCAGAGTGGCTGGAGCGCAAGCTCACCCCCTGGAACCTTGTGCGCCAGAACGATAAGTCTCTGAGCGCAAAGACGACGGAATGAGGATGCTGCGATGATCGAAATCAGCGGCCTGAACAAGTATTACGCGGGCCGGCGTGGCCTAGACCGCGTCCACGCACTGGCCGACGTCAATCTTACGGTCAACAGCAACGAGTTCCTCACCGTGCTGGGACCGAGCGGATGTGGGAAGACCACCCTCCTCAAGATCATCGCTGGCCTGGTTCCCTTCGAGCACGGCGATGTCCGGATCGACGGCGAGGCGATCAAGGGGCCCGGGCCCGAACGGAGCATGGTCTTCCAGAACTTCGCACTCATGCCATGGGCCAGCGTGCTGCGCAACGTCGCCTTCGGCCTGGAGCTCCGGAAGGTCGCCAAGGACGAGCGCACCGAACGCGCCAGAGACCTCATCAGGATGGTGGGCCTGGAGGGATTCGAGAGCCGCTATCCCGCCGAGCTATCGGGTGGGATGCAGCAGCGGGTTGGGCTGGCCCGCGCCCTGGCGGTTGAGCCCCGCGTCCTGCTCATGGACGAGCCGTTCAGCGCGCTCGACGAGCAGACCCGCCGCCTGCTGCAGGAGCAGCTCATCGACATCTGGGAGAAGAGCAAGACAACCGTCGTCTTCATCACCCACAGCATGGATGAAGCGGTGCTGCTCGGTGACCGAGTCGTCCTGATGACGGTGCGCCCGGGCCGCGTCGAGCAGACGCTGCACGTCCCGCTGCCGCGCCCTCGCAACCGCGACATGGAGCGGACGAGCGAGTTCACCGGCATCACGGGCCTGCTGTGGGACCGCTTGCGCGTGATGCAGGAGGAACAGGTGGAGACGACCAGCAGCATCCCGAAGCCGCAGGCGCACGCAGTTGAGGTGGAGTGACATGGCAGCCATCCCCGCGCAGGCGACTGGCAGCGAACCCCGTGCGCGTGAGCCTCGCGGGCCGGTCGGCCGCAGCGTGCGGGACGGCCTGTCCTCGAACTTCCCGTCGCTCGCCGCGATCCTCACCGGAGTGCTCGGATGGGAGATCATCGGACAGGTCGCGGACGTCGCGTACTTCCCGCCGTTCAGCGCGGTCGTCGGCCGGTTGGTCGCGCTCGTCGCGTCGGGTGTGATCATCGCCAACGTCTTCAACAGCCTGGTCAACTTCATCGTCGCGTTCGCGTTCTCCGTCGTGGTCGGCGTGACCGTCGGCCTGCTGATGGGTGCGATCCCTCAGGTCCAGGCCGCGCTCGGCATCTACGTGAACGCGCTGCTGACTGCTCCCGCCCTGGTGTTCGCCCCGATCTTTTTCTCCGTTTTCGGCCTCGGGCGCGGATCCATCATCTCGCTCATCATCATGTACGCGATATGGCTCATCACCATCTCGACCGCGGACGCGGTGCGAGGCGTCGACCGCCAGCTGCTGGAGATGGCGAATTCGTTCATGATCTCGCGTCCCCAGATGTTCCTCAAGATCATGCTGCCGGCAGCCTTGCCCCGCATCATGGCCGGCATCCGCATCGGCGCGGGCCGCGGGGTCAAAGGAATGATCAACGGTGAGATGTTCATCGCCGCCGTCGGTCTGGGCGCCGTGGTGCAGGAGGGGGGTCGCCGCTTCGATGCGGAAAGCGTGCTCGCCGTCCTGCTCGTGATTCTTGCCGTCGCGATCGTGGTCGACCGGATTGTGACCACGCTGGACCAGTGGCTCACGTCGTGGGCTCCGTCCTCCGGACGTTGACGCGCATCCTCCTGCGGCCGGCGAGCCGAGTCTTCGTGACCCGACCCAGCATGTGGGACGGCGCCATTCCCGCTCGGCCGGGCCGTTGCCTAGGTTTCCCATCCTGGGTGGAGGCCGGAACGAGGGGCCCTCGACAGCACGACGTGGGCGGTCGCGAACACCATGACGAGCGCGAAAGGGCAGATCTCATGAGCGAGCCACCAAGAAACACCCTCGGCTCCGTCACCCACGAGTTCATCGAGCGGGTCCAGAAGTGGGATCCCTCCCAGGTCCTACGGATCAGCGACGAGGTGAACCCGGCCGACTTCGGGGTGACGGGGGTGCTCGGCGCCCTTGAGGCCGAGGGGCGGTCCCCGATGGTCCTCTTCGAGAACCCGCTGACGGTGAACGGCGAGCCGTCACCGATCCCCGTGCTCACCAACGTGTTCGCGTCCCGCGAGCGCTGCGCGATCGCCCAGGGGCTCGATCCGTCGGCTGCGGGCCTCGATCTCAGCCTCGACTTCTCCAGCCGGGAGCGTGGAGCGCTCGATCCCGTCATCGTGCCGCCCGAGCAGGCACCGGTCCGCCAGGTCGAACTCATCGGCGAGGATGCGGACCTCGGCGACCTCCCCGTCGTGCGTTTCCACAAGATGGATCCCGGCCCGTATATCGACATGGTCTGCGTCATGAAGAACCCGGAGAAGGACTCCTACAACTCCGCGTTCCTGCGCAACATGCTCCAGGGGCCGCGCCAGGTGGGCATTCACATGTCGCCGCGGCACAACTGGCGGTTCTGCCGGACCAACGAGCGTGAGAACAGACCGACGCCCGTGGCGATCGTCGTAAGCCACGACCCGAGCTTCTACCTCGGCGCGCTCAACGTCCGCCCGTACGGCGACAACGATTACGAGGTCATCGGCTCGATCATGGGTGAGCCACTGCGGCTCACGCCATCGGCCACGCTGGGCGACGATTTCATGATCCCTGCGGACGCCGACATCGTGGTGGAGGGCCGGGTGCTGCCCAACAAGCGGCAGGTCGAGGCGCCCTTCGGTGAGTTCCCCGGGTATTACGGCCCCCAGCGGCGGAACTGGGTCATCGAGGTCAGCGGCATCGTGCGGCGCGAGAAGCCGGTGTTCCAGGCGATCTTCGTGGGTCACAAGGACAACTGGGTCCTCGGGTCCATTCCCAAGGAGGGCGCCCTGTTCAGCCGCATCCGCGGCGTCGTCCCGGGAGTCACGGCCGTGCACCTGCCAGACTCCGGCTGCGGCCGGTTCCACTGCTACATCTCGATCGACAAGCGCGTCGATGGCGAGAGCAGGCAGGCCGCGCTCATCGCGCTGGGTGAGATCGACTTCGTCAAGCACGTGGTGGTCGTGGACGCCGACATCGACGTCTTCCAGGAGGAGCAGGTCGTGTGGGCGATCGCCACACGGATCCAGGCCTCCCGGGACATCGACATCATCAAGAACGCGAAGGGAAACACGCTCGATCCGTCGCAGATCGACGACATCATGACGGACAAGCTCATCATCGATGCCACGAAGCCCGTCTCCCGGCCGTTCGCCAAGCGCGTCGAGGTGCCGGAGGAGGCGCTCACCAAGGGCCGGGCGATCCTCGAATCCCTCAAGTGAACCGCTTGCTGTGCCCCGTAAGGAGCGATTCTGATGGTCATGATGTTCTGGATCACCTGCCCGAAATGCGACGGCGAGTTCTACGTCCACGCCGAGTTGCGCGGCACGGACCACGACCTTCTGTGCCCATACTGCGGCGAGTTGTTCAAGGAGAAACAGAGCCCGAAGGTCTGGGGAGACGCGAGCTCCTCCCCGGGGTGGTCCTGATGAAGAACCGCTCTTGCGGCTTTCGGGCCGGACCATGGGTCGGGCTGCTTCTCGCTTTCGCACTCGTCGCCGCGGGATGCGGGGATGGCGCCGGCGACGCGGCCGGTGACGATGCCGCAGAGACCGAGGCCGCCGGTGGGGACACCGCCGCCGACGCAGATGCCGATACGGCGGACAGCACCGGCACCATCGAGATTCCCGACGAAGAGACGCGATCGTTCTCGTTCGCGCATCCGAGCGTCCCTCTCATCGGCCACGTGGCGATCCATGCGGCCCTCGACCGGATGCGTGAGGAGGGGTTCGAGATCGAGGAGCCCCGTATCGCCGAGTCCGAGCTCGTGGCCGAGGGCGTGGCTCGCGACGAGTTCCAGATGGCATCGGCCGGCGCCAACTCACCGATCCTGCTCGCGCAGCAGGACGCGCCGCTGCGTGTGCTCATGCAGCGTAACGGCAACGATTGGGCGCTCTTCGGTGTCACGGACATCGAGGACTGTGAGGACCTCGATGGCCGTGACCTCGCGATCCACAGCGAGGGCGGGGTGAGTGCCGCGATCATCCGGCACTGGATCGAGGAGAACTGCCCCGGCACCGAGCCTCGCTATCTGACCATCCCCGGCGGGCCCAACCGCGCCCAGGCGATGCTCGCTGGACAGGTGGAGGCCGCCCCGGTTCAGCTCGACCAGGTCCTCGAGCTCGAAGCGCAGGGAGAGGGACGCTTCCACGTTATCTCGAACTACGCCCAGGAGATCCCGGTCCTCATGACGTACGCGATCTTCGGCAACAGCGAATTCATCGAGCAGAACCCGAACGTGGTGAAGCTGTTCCTGATGCGCGTCATCGAGGAGCACCGGGCGATCAGCGAGGATTCCGAGTACCTCGGCGACCTCATCCGCGAGTACCTGCCCGACTACCCCGAGGAGCAGATCGAGCCGGCCTCGGAGCTGTACGTCGAGTCCGACCAGTTCGACCCCAACGGCGGAGCAAGTGACGAGATCCTGAACTTCACGATCGACTTCTACCAGGAGGCCGAGGTCGTGGAGCAGGAGCCCGCGATCACGCCCGACGACATCGCTGCCAGGGGCCTGCTCGAAGAGGTTCTGGACATCATGGGCAGGGTGTAATACCGACCGGCTCCTCGACCGCCGGGTTGCCCAGCGGGACAGGAGGTCGCGGTCCACCCTGCTGGCAAGCCTGCCAGTGTGGAGGGCGATGAACGTCGGAAACGAGACCGCTGACGATCGTCGTCGGGTGGGCGAGCGCTACCGGTTGGACGGGCTGATCGGTCGTGGCGGCGCGGGTGCGGTATGGCGGGCGCACGACGAGCGCCTCGACCGTGCGGTCGCGGTGAAGGAGATTCTCTGGCCGGTCGACCCGGCGGAGTCCGGACCCGAGCGGGCGCTGCGAGAGGCGCGCGCGGCCGCGCGCCTGCGTGATCCGGGTGTCGTGCAGGTATACGACATGCTCACCGAGAGCGACCGCGCCTACCTCATCATGGAACTCGTCGACGCCCCGAGTCTGGAGCGGCTCGTCGAGCGGGATGGCCCGCTGGCTCCACCGCGCGCCGCGGCGCTTGGCGCGAGCATCCTGGCCACGCTGAGCGCGGCCCACGCCGCCGGCATCGTCCACCGGGATGTCAAGCCGAGCAACGTCCTGATCGAGGGTGACGTCCCCCGGCTGACCGACTTCGGCATTGCCCGCCTGGCGGACAACCCCGCCCTCACCGCGACAGGCATGGTGCTGGGTACCCCGAGTTTCATCGCGCCTGAGCAGGCGCGGGGCGAGCCTGCCGGCCCGGCTGCGGACCTCTACGGGCTCGGCGCGACCCTGTACTTCGCGGTCGAGGGCGTCGCGCCCTTCTCGGCGGAGAACTCATTCCAGACCGTGATGGACGTGGTGAGTTCACCCCCCCGACCCTTGCAGCGTGCCGGAGATCTTGCTGATCTCATCGAGGCTCTGCTCCAGAAGGACCCGGCGGCGCGACCTGCCCCGGAAACGGTGGAGCGCCACCTGCGGGCGGCAGCGGCACCGGCTCTGGGCCCTGAAAGCATCCCCACGGTCCCCCTTGTCCCCACCCGGTCGGATCAGGCGCCGACCTCGACAAGGCTGCTGACCTCGGCGTCCGACCAAACCGCCGCTCTGGTCGACGAGGCGCCTGCCGCGGAGGCGTCCTCCCCCCGAGGCGGTGGCGCCGGTCGCGTGATGGCGGTCATCGCGGGTTTTCTCGCCGTCGCGGCGCTGGCCCTGGTCGGGTTGTCCCTGCTCGACGGCGCGGGCGATCCAGCAGAGGACGAGTTGCCAGCCCAGACCCCGTCACCGGAGGGCGAGACCCCCGCCCCCGAGGCCCCGGAAGGCGAGGCCCCGGAAGGCGAGGCCCCAGAAGGCGAGGCCCCCGCCCCCGAGGCCCCGGCCGCGGAGCCGGCTCCCGACGTCGCCCCTCCGAGCGTCCCGCAGGAGGCTCCCCCTGCCGATGAGCCGACGCCGATCGAGCCCGACGCATCGAGCCCCACCGCGGACCCGGAGCCGGAGACCGACGCGGGCGCATCCCCCGCGGAACCGCCAGCAGACGGCGGCGACTCAGCGGCGGGTTGACGCCATCGGGCTGATTCGAGCGCGGTCGGCGGCCGGACCGGAACGCCGGGCCGACCACGCTCCCTCCATGCAGCCAGGGATTCAGACAGGGCGGTAGAGGACTGGTGCCCGGCCGGGACCGTGGTGGTCGGGGTCGGTGCCCTCGCTGCGCAGGCGGCTGGAGGCTTCCTCCTCGGCGACCACCTTGCGGACTACTGCCGGCGACGCTCCTGAAACGTCTTGCAGATGTTTGATGGTGAAGGGGCCTTTAGGAATCGCGGCCCGAACCTGCTCCGTGGTGACCCGGGATCGCCTCGGCCGGGCGCTCCCTCGCGCGCCGCGACCTCGCCGGCCCCCGACCTGGAAGCCGGCCTTGCGCAACACGTCGTTGGGGACGCCCTCATCAGTAAAGGCCTTCAGGCTGATTCCGTGGTCTTCAGCCCATGCTCTGGCATGGGTGCGGAATGCCTGCTCGTGGCGATCCAACGGCGGTGCTTCCAACTCCAGCAACTGCTGGCGGAGGCGCAGGCGCTCGACGGGATCGTCAGATTTCTCAAGCTGCGCGCCCAACTCATTGATCGTCTCGTCGTCACGAAGCGAGGCCGGATCCTTGAGGGCACGCAAGTAGTCCCGGACGGCGGTCTCAGCGGTGGCAGATGGCATACGAGCCTCGTTGGTCGTCGTCGGCGGTTCCATGTACGCGAAGCCACAACAGGGCATGAACGTACTGCGGTTTGCTACCCCGCAGTCTATGACTTCAAAGCCGCAGCGCGCACATTTGACCTTTGTTTCCCTCGATCCTGGCCTTGACGATCAGCCACCTCCGGGATGAAGTCCAATCACTGGGCAAGAATCGTCAGGCGTCATTCAGTCTTTGCGCCGGCCGCCGGCCGCCGGCACAGGCTCCGGTCCTGATCCTGCGCTGATAACTGGTGGAGCCGCCGCCTGCAGCGCACGCATGGGCTTCGCCCTGGCGTCCGGAGAGCGCCAAGCTTGGAGCAGAAGCTGCCCGAAAGCTATACCGAGTGCGACGAACGTGGCCATCCAGGGCAGCGCGGTTGCAGTGTTTCCCCACGGTGACCAGCCGAGCAGCGCTTGCACGCTGACCCCGATGTCGGTCCAGCCCGCCGGGCCCCAGTAACGCAGCAACGTGGTGTGCATGGCGACGACCTGCAGCCATATCCCCACGGCGAGCAGCGCCGGCGGCAGCCAGCGGGCGCCGCGCCCCAGTACCACCAGAGCACCGGCGCCCACGATGGCGGCTATGCCGGTCACGGCCGGGAATACATAACGGCCTTGCATACCCACGATGCGAGCGGAATCGGTGTAATAGTCCCAGGAGCCCTTGGTCATGATGGCCAGCAGTCCCCCAACCGGCACCAGCAGGATCAGCAGATCAAGCCTTGACCAGGGGTGCCGGCGCCTGGTCATGACGAAGGCGATGGCGATCAGCATCGTAAGGCCCCAGGTGACGCTTACCACGAGCGAATAGTCCAGCGGCGCTTCGGTCCACCCGGTGCTGCCCCAGAAGGTGCGGAGCACCCGCGGGTGGACCGTGTCGTACCACTCCCGGAAATCGGGTGTGAAATTGGCGACAGCGCGCTCGAACTCGATCCCTCGGGGCTGGATTACCCCAAGGACGACAATATTGCGCATCCACCACCAGCCGCCCACGATCACGGCGCTCATGAGCGCCGTGAGACCGGACAGCGTCGCCGAGCGGAACTGCCGGTGCCGGATGGCGGCCACCAGGAAGACCGACGGCAGCCAGAGCAGCGCGAACAGGGCGAAGCCCTTGGTCAGCAGCGCCAGCCCGGTCACCAGCCCGACCATGGCCCCCCGCCGCAGGGACAGGTCGCCGAAAAGAACGCCGACGAGCAACACCGTCTGCACGCCGACCAGGATGATCAGAAGCGCGTCGTTGTTCACTACCGACCCGATGTGGGTCATCTGGGGGATGGCGAACGGCACCACGGCGGCGGCCACGGCGGCGGCGTCGGATCCTGTCAGCCGCCGGCAGGCAAGATAGGCGAGCAACGGCAGCGGGACCAGCGCGGCCACGCTCACCAATCGCAGGAGACTGATCACCTGCTCACCTGACCAGTCGGCCGCGCCCGGGATCACCATGCGCGCCGCTCCCAACGCCACCGCCCCTGCCGCGTAGGCCAGTCGCGGGTGCTGCCATTGCTGATTCATCACCCGAGAAGGCCGGTCCGGGCCGGCTTCCTCGAACGTCGGGCGCGACGCTCGTGGTGTCGCCTCCCAACGGTGGCGCGGTCCCCTGCCGGGCGCGAACCCCGAGGCATCCCTAACGCCGCTGACCTGCCGGCTCACGTACACGGGACCCGTCTCTGTCCAGGTGTCCAGGCCGGCCGCTGCGAGGATCATGTCGAGGTGCCTGTCCTCGTCCGGGGCGTGGAAGACAGGAACCAGCGTCGACCATGCGGTGAGCAGCACCGCGAAGGCGATCACCAACGACCAGACCGCCCTCGGCGCCCCCAACGGCCGGGACAGCCGTCCCTGGCCGAGGCCGGGCCAGTCCTTGCCTGCAGCGCGTTCGCCGACGGTGACTCCCCGCACTCCGGCCACGATCATCCAGCCGCCGAGCAGCAGAAGACCGCCCGCCACGGCCATCCACCATGCGGACACGCCGACGTTGGCCAGCGCGGCGAATGGCGCCTCCCAGTTCGACACGCGCCGCACGGCGGGGTTGCGGTCGGTGAGAAAGTCGGCCCAAATGACGAGGTTCAGGGCCAGTTGGACGCCCAGGCCCAGCAGCAGCGGTGCCCCGCCGGAATCCGAATTGCTGGTGCCACCCTGCCGCGCGAGCGGACCCAGCCAGCCGAGGAGACGGGGCCGGAACGACAGTCCCGACCAGCCCGCGGCCACGACCAGGGCAGCGAGCGCCACGGCTGGGAAGACGTAGCGCCCGTGAGTGCTGCCACCACGACTTGCGAATCCCGCCACCGAGATGACCAGAAGCGCGAACTGCAACCCGGCGGCGGCCCAGGAGATGCACAGGCCCGTCTCGGGGCGTGGACGGCCCCTCCGCAGCCAGCGGATGCCCGCGAACACCAACCCGGGCGCCGCCAGCACAACCAGCCAGCGGGTGATCGCGAGCTCACCACCTCCGATCGCCCACCCGCCGCCGAAGCGACCCCACCAGTCCCGCTGGAGGACCAGCCAGAACTCCGCGCTGACGAGGTAGGCCCAGGGCGGCTGGCCGGGCGAGCGGCCGAAGACGTCGAAGAGGGCCTCTGCGCCTGTCGGGTCCCCGTAAAGGCGGACGTTGCGCAGGTAGAACCATCCTGATGCCGCCAGCGCCGCGGCGACGCCCACCATCCCTGCTGCGGCCGCCCGCAGCCCGCGGCGCAGGGGATCCCCGCCACCGCGCAGCCACGTTCCCCCGGCCACGGCCAGTGCCGCCACCGCGACGGTCACGAAGCCGGAGACGCGCGTGGTTGCCGCAGCCGCGCTGAGGATGCCGACTGCGGCCAGTCGCAGGACGCTCGGCCCGCGCTGCGCCACAAGCACGCCGGCTATCAGCAAACCCGTCGCCGACAGCACCGCCAGCGCGTCGTTGTGCACCAGCGCGGAGATGTGCACGAAGGACGGCATCATCGCCGTCACCGCCGCGGCCCCCACCGCGAGCATCGGCCGGCGGGGAACCAGCAGTCTCGCCAGCCACGCGGCCAGCGCCACGCTGGCAGCGCCGAGCGCCACGCCGAGCATCCGCGCGCCCAGGAACCCGCCCAACGGGTCGCCGGACTCCAGACCCCAGCGCAGCGGCACGGACGCCAGCAGGTAGTACAGCGGCGGATGGTTGGCCGTCCAGGTCAACCGGTCCTCGGGGATGCCGGAGATGACTTCCGGCGCCGGGTCGCCGATGGTGGGCAGTTCGCCACCGGCGACAATCAGGGCATAGCCGGTATGGCTGGCCTCGTCGGCCGGCAGGAACGGCGGCACGGTCAGTGCCTGCAGCGTCCCCAGAGTGACGAACAGCAGTACGGCCCCGAGCGCGCCGAGCAGCAGCGGCGCCCGCGGCGGGGTACTTGCGGGAGGCGACTGCCGCCGCTGCTCGATCGGCGCCGGGGCGGAAGCCTGGTTGATCTCTGCGCTCACGCTCACCCACGGTCGCATCCGCCTGGAAAGGCGACCAGGCTAGTGCTAATCGAGTATCACGCCGAACAGGTTGCCCAGTCCGTAGGTGATGGCGGCAGCGATCATGCCGATCGCCAGTTGCCGCAGGCCGCGGACCAGCACGGGACCTCCGGAGAGCACGGCGGCGGCGGCGCCCGCAAGGAACAGCGCCGCCGCGGCGATCGCCGCGGCGGTCACCTCCGCCGCGGCGCCAGCGAGCAGGAAGAACGGCAGGACCGGCAGGGAGGCGCCGATCGCGAAGGAGCCGAAACTGGAGACGGCCGCTCCTGCGGCGCTCCCGACGACATCCTCCCGCACCTGGTCGGTGTCCTCCTCACCGACATGCGCCTCAGTCAACAGTTCGGCCGCGCGTTGCTCGGCATCCTCGCGGCTCATGCCCTCGGCCTGGAACGCCAGGGCCAGTTCCTTGCGCCCAGCGCCGCGTAGCGCCGTGAGGGTCTCGGGGTCCAGGCGGGGCGGTGGGCTGTGGATCAACTCCAATTGGGAACGCACCGAAACGTACTCACCGGCGGCCATCGACAGCGCTCCGGACAGCAGACCGGCGAGCCCGGTGATCAGCACCGTGGTCGGAGCCACGCCCGCGCCGGCCACCCCCAGGATGAGCGAGAGGTTGGACACGAGGCCGTCGTTGATGCCGAATACGGCCGCGCGCAAGGTGCCCGAGGCGCGGGCCCGCCGCCGCCGGGCCAGCCCGGCCACCACCCGGGCGTGCACCCGCTCGTCGGCGGCGAGCGCTGGTGTGGCGTCGGGCTCCTCCCTGTAGGTGTCCCGGAGCTCAGCGCGCTGGACCAGCGACAGCACCAGCAGCGACCCCACCCGCCGGGCCAACCAGCTCAGAATCCGGGCGCGCAGTCCCAGACGGTGGGGGGGCACCTCCGGCTCGTCGAGCAGGTGAGCCCAGTGGGCGGCGTGGCGCTCCTCGGCACGAGCCAAGGCGATCAGCAACTCGTGCTCCACACCGTGCCGGCGGGCGGCCAGTGCCCGGTACACGGCCGCAGCGTCACGCTCGGCGTCAAGTCGCTGCCGATAGCGTTCCGTCGAACTCATCCGACGCTCCATTCGGGGCCCGGACCGCGCAGGCATAGCCATGGATGGTGCGCGTTCCAGGGCCGTTCGCGCCCGCGGTCCGCTCCGAGGGGGCGCTGGTTCCAGTCTCGGACGCCGCAGGCCGCCTTGCAGTCTGCCCCGCCGCCCCGACACGAGTAAGGCCTGTGGATGCTGCGTGCCGTTTACACCCTGAGGTACGTGAGCACAGCGAGGACGCGGCGGTGGTCGCTCTCGGCGGGCGCGAGGTGCAGCTTGGCGAAGATGTTGCTGACGTGCTTCTCCACCGCACCGTCGCTGACGACGAGCTCGGCGGCGATCGCCGCGTTCGATCGCCCTTCAGCCATCAGTCCGAGGACCTCCCGTTCACGCGGGGTCAGGCGCTCCAGCGGGTCATCCCGCCGGCGACGCCCAAGAAGCTGCGCCACGACCTCCGGGTCGATCACCGCGCCCCCTCCGGCAATCCGCCGCACCGCGTCGAGAAAGTCCTCAACATCGGCCACCCGATCCTTGAGGAGGTAGCCAACGCCGTGGGCACTCCTCCCGATCAGGTCGCTCGCGTAGCGCTCCTCGACGTACTGGCTGAGCACCAGCACACCGACCCCAGGGTGGCGCTCGCGCACTTCCAGAGCCGCGCGCAGCCCCTCATCGCTGAAGGTAGGCGGCATGCGGACGTCGACGATGGCGATATCGGGCGGGTCGCGGTCGATCGCGGAGAGCAGGCGATCGCCCCGGTCGACGGCTGCCACGACCTCGAGACCGCTCTCCCGCAGGAGCCGCACGAGCCCTTCGCGCAGCAGCACCGAGTCCTCCGCGACAACCACGCGCATGCCCGCCATCATGCACTCCACGGGAGTTCCGCCCGGACCAGGGTGCCTCCGCCACGGGGGCTGTCGATCCGCAACCGTCCGTCGATGGCGGCGACCCGGTCGGCCAGGCCCCGGAGCCCGGTCGAAGGCCCGGGCTCGGCGCCGCCCCGGCCGTCGTCGGAGACCTCCACGATGATGTGGCGGGCCTCAGTGGCGACCGTCACGCGTGCACGCCCGGCGCCGCTGTGCCGGGTCACGTTGGTCAGCGACTCGGCGATCAGGAAGTAGGCGACCGCCTCGATCTCGGCGGGCAGGCGCCGGGGGAGCGCGACGGCCACTTCGACCGGTACCGGCGAGCGTGCCGCGAGCGCCGAGACCGCCGCGTCCAGTCCGCGGTCTGTCAGCACGGCCGGGTGCACTCCGCGGGCGAGGTCGCGCAACTCGACCAGGGCGCGCTTGGCCTCCTCGTGCGCCCGTTCGACCAGTTCGCGCGCGCCCTCCGGATCGCTCGCCAGCTTCGCCTTGGCGCGGCCCAGTTCCATTGCCAGGGCCACCAGGCGTTGCTGGGCACCGTCGTGGAGGTCTCGCTCGATGCGCCGCCGCTCGGCCGCCGCAGCCTCGACCGCGCGCGACCGGCTCTCCGACAGCACGTCCACCCGTGCCCGGAGGGCGGCCGTCGTGGGGCCGAGCAACTCGGCGGTGAGGGCGCCGTGAGCCACCGCGCCCGCGCGCACGATCCACGGCAAGGCCGGCATCAGGAGCAGGGCGATCAGCGCCACGATCCAGGCCTCCGCCGCCGAGTCCACCAGCACCAATCCCAGGTCGAGCGGCAGCGCGGGATACCAGGCGGGGTAGGTGAGCGCCACCGGGACGCTGATCCACAACAGGGCGAGAGCGCCCGAGATCACCCCCACAGGCCCGAGCAGCAGCAGATATCCCAGGTCTCGCCATGTGGCCGGGTCGCGGGCGGCGTGACGCAGGCGGGCCACCGGAGACCCACCTGCCGGAGGCCGGTACGGGGCGGGCACCGGCACTCCGAGGAGGCTGCCGAGGCGGCCCCGCTCCATGCCCGCGCCCTGTCGGGCGAGCATGACCGTGGCGGCGGCGGCGACGAAGCCGATCGGGGGGATGACCAGCGCGCCGAGGCCGGAGACCAGCGCCACGAACCAGCACAGCCCCAGTGGCAGGCTGAGCGCGAGGTAGAAGGTGCACCCCCAGGTGCGTGCGTCGGTGTAGGCGCGGGTGACGCGCTGCAGGACGCGCACGCCACGATCCTCCCACCTGCCGGCGGGAGGATCGGTGACAGCGGTCTGGTCAGTGCCGGCCAAAGGGGCCTCGTCCCCCGAAACCTGAGAACTGGCTCTGGCAGGCGTCCACGGCCTCAACCGTGTCCGCCTCCGCCAGGCACTCCCGGTACTCCTGTTGCTGACCCTCGTTGCGGTCCCAGCGGTCCCACGGGCCGAAGCGGTCGCCGCGGCCGCGGTCGACGCCGAGCGTGAGAAACCCTGCTACGGCGGCGATCGTCAGCAGGACCGCGATTGGCCCAAGGATCAGGCCGGTCAAGGCCTGGCCGCTGTTGTCCGCATCTCCGCGCTGGACGCGCTGTCGCCCAAGGACCCCGAAGATCGTGGCCAGGACCCCGGCGCTCAGCGCGAGCGGGATGGCGAAGAAGGCGAACCCGGTCAGGGTGGTGATGATCGCAGCGATTCCCAGGACCATCGCCGCGACCCCGTAGCCGTTGTTGCGGCCGGTCGCCGCCGGGCCGGGCGGAGTCGCGGGCGATGCGTCCCCCTTCCCGCCGCCGTCTCCCGGTGGCTGCTCAATCGTGCTCATGATGTTCACTCCATGGTCTTGCTGGTGGCGGGTTCCCGCCGCTCCAGCGCCGTTCGCCGGAGGTGAGGCAAACGGTAGGCCCCGGAGCTCGTTCGCGAAGTCCCGCCACCCGGCGTCTTTGGGGTAGGGACAACCCCACCGCCGTCATGGAGTTGACCGAGCCTTGGCCTGGCCATACGCGACCCGAACGCCCTTTCGGCCAGGAGACACCTGTACTCCTGGCCATTCGGCCATGGCGGTGGCGCCGAAGCGTACGCCGCTACCCTTATTAGGAGGGATTCCACCGCTCTGTGACTGCGACGTGTCACGGCTCAGCAACAGCAAGTGAGGCGCCACTGCGACGGCGAGCGTTCATCAAACCTGGGCATTGGGGTGGATTCCGGACGGCGGGGCCAGCCCCTCGGCGGGGTGTTCCGTTGACGGTTCGCAAGGGGCTACCTAG
>WHTC01000058.1 GCA_009379795.1 Nitriliruptorales bacterium
CTAGGATCAGCGGGCCTCGCTCACTCGTGGGTCACGGCGCCGGGATCCACGTCTGGTCGCAATCCCTTGTAGACGGGGGCCCTGAGACGTCCGGCGGCGGTGCGTTCGTTGTACTCGATGTCGCAGACCAGGTCAGGCCGGCACCACCGGGCCCCACCTCGGGCCGGGGGCCGCCTGACCTCGGGCGGCAGCCGCGTCAGGTCGGCGAACGGTGGGGTGTCTGTCTCGTGGTCGGCGAGCAGCGCCGACAGCCGGGTCAGTTCGGCGTCGTCGAAGCCGCTGCCGACGCGCCCGGCATACTGCAGGGAGCCCCGCGCGTCGAGCATGCCCACCAGCAGCGCGCCCAGCGTCGGCGCCCGCGACCCTTCGCCGGGCAGCCATCCGCCGATCACGGCGGTCGCCTCCTGGCGGACCTTGACCTTGCGCCAGTCCGCTGACCGGCGGCCGGGCTGGTACCGCGACGACAGCCGCTTGGCGATCATCCCCTCCAGTCCCTGCGCGCGCACCGCCTCGTAGAGTCGCCTGCCGTCACCACGCACCGGTTCGCTGCGCACCAGGCGTCCCCCGGGGATCACCAGGTCCTCCAGGACCTTGAGCCGCTCGGACAGCGGGCGGTCGGTGAGCGAGCCGCCGTCGATCTCCAGCACGTCGAAGACGACATAGGTGATCGGCGTGCGCTGGGCCGCGCGGGCGGCCTGCTCCCCGCGCAGGTGCATGCGGGTCTGCAGCAGCCCGAAGTTGGGAACGCCGGCGGATCCCAGCAGCACGAGTTCGCCATCCAGGACCGCGTGGTAGGCGAGCACCCGTTCCCACAGGTCGGCAAGCTCCGGATACCCGCCGGTGACGTCGTTGTCCTGCCGGCTGATCATCCGCACGTGACCTTCGCCACCGAAGCCTGGACGGAAGGTCGTGGAGATCACCCGCACGCCATCCCACTTGACCTCGAACGCCCAGCCGTCGTCGTCGAAGGGCCGGTCGTGGGCAGTGGCCAGCATCGGCGCGAAGTTGCGGGGGGCCGGCGGTGGCGCCGCACCGGGCTCCGCCCGGGTGACCATCCATTGGCGGTCCTCGGTGGACGAGATGCGGAACAGGTGGTACTCGCCGGTGTGGCGGCGTCCGTGAAGGCGGACCGTCACCTTCCCGTCGCGCCACTCGACCGGCTCGTAAGTGCCCGCGTCCCAGATGCGCATCTCCCCTGCGCCGTACTGACCCTCTGGGATCCGGCCTGAGAAGGTCAGGTACTCCAGCGGATGATCCTCGGTCTGCACCGCCAGGTGCCGCAAGCCCGGCACCTCGGGCAGACCCTTGGGCAGCGCCCAGGAGCGGGCGGTTCCACCCTGCTCCAACCGCAGGTCGTGGTGCAGGCGCCGCGCGAGGTGGTGCTGGACCACGAAGCGCGGGCGGCCGCCCTGATCCGGTGAGACCGTGGCCCCCGCGGCGGGTTCGGGGGTGACGGTGAAGTCGCGCTTGGCCGCGTACGCCGAGAGGTCCCCGGGTCCGGCGGCGACGTGGTGCCTGCCCGCCTCAGCCGCCTCGCGCTCGCTTTCGGGCTCCATGCCCAGAGCCCGCATGGCCGCGCGCAGATCCTGCCCGCCGGCCAGCACCGGGGCGAACAGGTCCCCGACGGCGGCCAGCCGCTCCCAGATGGTGCGGATGGTGAAGTCGGTGGGCTGGACGCCCCGCTCCAGTTCCTCCCAGGTCAGCGGGGTGGCCACCGGCGCTTGGCGCTCGGGCCGCAGGCAGTAGGTGGCGGCGATGTTCCTGCCCTCGGTGTTCATTCGGTGGTCCAGGAACACCCGGTCACCGCGCTCGCTGAGGTCCCAGGTCATAGTGGCCAGTGCGGGGTCGGCACGCTCGATGAGCCCGCACACGCGGCCGACCCACTCCACGATCGCGCCCGCACTCTGCCGGCGTTCCACCGGCACGTACACCTGCACGCCGGTGGCCCCCGAGGTGCGCGGGTAGCCGCGCAGCCCCAACCGGTCCAGCACCGTGCGCACCAGCAGCGCGACCCGCGCCGAGTCGGCGAAGGTGGCGCGGCCCATGGGGTCCAGATCGAAGAAGGCGTAGTCGGGCCGGGGCAGGTCGTCGACCCGGGTGTGCCAGGGATGCAACTCGATGCAGCCGGCGTTGGCCAGCCACAGCAGCGCGGCCCGGTCGTCGGCCAGGAGGTAGTCGATGCGCTTGCCGTCGTCGTGGGACACGATCGCCGCGGTGCGCATCCATTCCGGCGTCCCCCGCCAGGCGTGCTTGGCGTAGAAGAACTCGCCGTCGGCGCCGTCGGGCATGCGCTTGAGGGTCAGCGGCCGGTCACGCAGGTAGGGCAGGATGGTCGGCGCGATGTTCCAGTAGAACGCGATCAGGTCCGCCTTGGTGTGACCCTCCGGCCCCCAGTAGAGCTTGTCGAGGTTGGTCAGCTTGACCTCGACCCCGTCGCTGATCACCACCCAGTCCCGCCCGCGGCGCTGTGCGGGCAGCGCCTCGGGAACGTGCACGGTGGTGGGAACATCACCCATGACGCCAGCATCCCCCCCGGCGGCCCAGGCGTAGTCCATCCACAGCAGCGCGCGGGCGCCCGGTGCCATGGTCTCGTAGACGTGCGGTTGGTCGCCGTCGACTTCAGTTGCGACACCGGGCCCCGGGTGTTCACCATAGCGGTATGAACGTTCCAGTGGAGCGAACCATCGTCCGCGATGCCCTGGCCCTGGGGGTCGCCGTCGGGGTGTTCGGTCTCTCCTTCGGTGTGCTCGCCACGGCCTCGGGGGTCTCGGCGCCAATGGCGTGCGCCCTGTCCGCGCTGGTGTTCGCGGGCGGGGCGCAGTTCGCGGCGGTCGGGGTGATCGCCGCCGGTGGATCCCCGCTGGCCGCCGTCGCCTCGGGTCTCCTGCTGAACGCCCGCTACGCCGCGTTCGGCCTGGCGCTGGCCCCGGTCCTGCGCGGGACGCTGCTGCAACGCGCCGCCGCCGCGCATCTGGTCATCGACGAGAGTGCCGCCCTGGCCCTGGGGCGGCGCGACCAGGACGAAGCGCGGCAGGCGTTCTGGACCACCGGGATCGTCCTGTTCGTGTTGTGGAACACCGGCACGCTGCTCGGCGCGCTGGCCGGGGGAGGGATCGGCGACCCCGCCGCCCTGGGTCTGGACGCGGCGTTCCCGGCGGGGTTCCTGGCGCTGCTGTTCCCGCTGCTGACCGGTCCGCGCACCAGGGTGGCGGCGCTGTCCGGCGCCGGGATCGCGCTGGCGCTGACCCCGTTCGTGCCGCCGGGAGTGCCGATCCTGGCGGCCGTCCTGGGAGCCCTCGCTGCCCTGGCCGTGCCGAGGCACGGCGATCCGACCGCGGGCATGGGCGGGCCGTCCGGACCGCTCGCCGCCGAGGCGGCCGCACCAGCGGACTGCGAGCCCTGAGCAGGGCGAGAGGGGACACAAGCCATGACCTGGGGGATGGTTCTTGCGCTGGCCGTCGGCACCTTGGCGCTGAAGGCGGTCGGGCCGCTGCTCGCCGGCGGCCGTGCGCTGCCGCCGCGAGCGGCAGCGGCGTTCGCGCTGCTCCCGGCCGCGTTGCTCGCCGCCCTGGTCGCCACCCAGACCTTCGGCGACGGGCAGGCGCTGACCCTGGACGCGCGAGCCGCCGGCGTGGGCGTCGCCGCCGTCGCCGCCTGGCGACGCGCACCCTTCATCGTCGTGGTGATCCTCGGCGCGGTGACCGCCGCGACCCTGCGCATGCTTGGCCTGCCGTAAGGCCTCACGCCCCCGCCCGTCAGGCCGCCTCGCGCAGGCCCTCGGCGCCGGTCACCTTCACGTGGAGGCGACCGGACGCTACGCGGCAGTTCACCTTCACGCCATTCCGCCGCTTACCTTCACGTGAAGGCGACCGGACGCCACGCGGTGCTTCGGCTTCACGTTTCGCGGGTGCGAAACCCTGCGCGCGCTCGGCCTGCCCTAGCGCCGGCGGGCTCTAGCACGGTCAAACCCGATCAAAGGCGACCAAGGCGCGTGCCGGAAGGCGATCCACAGGGTAGAACGGGCCCTGCAACAAACGCGCGGAGCCGCTTCCCCAGCGCCAGGAGGCGAGAACGGAGGTTCCCGATGCCCCGCACCCTCTGGAAGGGCACGCTGTCGTTCGGACTGGTCACGATCCCCGTCGGGCTCTACACGGCCACCCAGGACAAGGCCCCGTCGTTCAACCAGTTGCGCGCCTCGGATCACAGCCGCATCGGCTACAAGCGCGTATCCAAGGCCGACGACGAGGAGGTTCCCTACGACGAGATCGTCAAAGGGTACGAGTACGAGCGGGACCGCTACGTGATCTTCTCCAAGGAGGAGATCGACGACTTGCGGCCCACCTCGAGCCACACCATCGACATCCAGCAGTTCGTACCCCTGGAGCAGATCGATCCGATCTACTTCGAGCGGGCCTACTACCTGGCGCCCGACCCCTCCGGCGCCAAGGCGTACGGCCTGCTGTCGGAGGCCATGCGGGACAGCAACGCCGTGGCGATCTGCAAGATCACGCTGCGCGACAAGGAGCACCTGGCCACGCTGCGTCTCCGCGACGAGGTCTTCGTCCTGGAGACCATGCACTGGCCTGACGAGATCCGCGAGTTCTCGCTTGAGGACGTGGACGTCACCGAGGTGCCCGAGCCCCGCCCGCAGGAGGTGAAGATGGCACAGCAGTTGATCGCCAGCCTCACCGAGGATTTCGACGCCGCGGCCTGGAATGACGACTACCGCGAGCGTGTCATCGCCGCGGTGGAGGCCAAGATCGAGGGCTCCGAGGTCGTGGTCCAGCCCAGCGAGAAGGAACCCACGGCCGTCGTCGATCTCATGGAGGCGCTGCGCGCGTCTGTGGAAGAGGCCAAGTCGCGCGACGAGACCGAACCGTCCAAGGCGTCTTGATCGCCTGAGAGGAGCCGGCCGTGCCGCTCGTCCTGTTCATCCTCTTCATCGTCGTACCTATCATCGAGATCGCGGTGATCATCCAGGTGGGGCAAGTGCTCGGGACGCTGCCGACGGTCGTCGCACTGATCGCGGTGTCGATCGTCGGCGCCGCGCTGGTGCGGCGGGAGGGGACTCGCGCCTGGTCGGCGTTCCGCAACACCCTCGCCGCGGGGCGCGCTCCCACCGCCGAGGTCGTCGACGGGGCGCTGGTGCTGGCCGGCGGCGCGCTGCTGCTGACGCCGGGGTTCGTGACCGACGCCCTGGGACTCAGCCTGGTGTTCGGACCGACCCGGTCGTGGTACAACCGCGCGCTGCGTCGCCGCGTCCGCACCCGGTTCTTCCCGGTCGGCGGTGCGCCGCCCCGGGGCGGCATGCGCGGGTCCTCCTCCCCACGGCGTGACCCGCACGGTGACCCCCGCACGATCGACGTGGAGGTCGTGGACGTGCAGCGCAACGGCTCCGGAGACCCGCGGTAGCGCAGGGTTTTCCACAGCCTGCACCGCCTCCTGCCCTCGAGGACGCGTCGCGCCTAGCGTGCGGCCCATGCTCACCGGGGAGGACGAGGACCACCTGACGCCGCCGCAGCGGCGCGCCAGACGAGAGCTGCTGAGCCTCGCGGGCGACCAGCCGCTGCCGCGCCCGCCCGCCGACGAAGGCGTGGTCGACCATGTCCGCCGGTTGCTGGAATCGCGCACCGCCGAGGTCGCGTCCGCCCGACCGCCCGGCGCTCGTGGACTCCTCCTCAACAAGACCAAGCTGAACGCCCTTGACTGTGACGGCCGCTACCTCGACCTGGTCGAGACTCCCTTCGCCTGGTCCCCGGCGACCGTGCTGGGAACGCTGGCCCACACCGCGATCGGCCTCGACCAGGCGGGCGGCCAGCGCGCGGACGTCTCCGACGTCGTCGCGCTGGCCTGGCGGGAACTGCCCGGCAAGGGCGGCTCGGCGGGGGACTACCTCGCCGGCCTCGGCGGGGTGGAGGCCGATGGGCTGCGGGCCGACGCCGCCAAGCTGGTGATCGAGTTCCGGGACTGCTTCCCGCCACTGGACCCCCGCTGGACGGTCCGCTTCGAGCCCAGCATCGCGGTGAGCATGCACGACCGGGCGCTCACGCTCCTGGGTAAACCCGACCTCCTGCTCGGCCGAGCGCATCCCACCGAGCGGCGCCAGTTGCTGATCGATTTCAAGACCGGCCGGCCCAGCCCCCGGGACCGTGTGGACATGCGCTTCTATGCGCTGCTCGCCACGCTCAAGTACGGGGTTGCGCCCTTCCGCGTCGCCACCTACTACCTCGCCGAGGCGGACTGGGAAGCCGAGGACGTGGACGCCGACACGCTCGAGGCGGCCGCCCGCGGCGTCGCGGAGAAGGCGGCCGTGGCCGCCCGGTTGAGCTGGTCGCGCCCGCCCGCGCACGACCTGCGCCTGCTGCCCGGCCCCGCCTGCAACTGGTGCGGCCGGGCACCCTCCTGCCCGGCCAAGGCGGCCGACGACGCCGCCTCGCTGCTGTCCCATCCCGAGGGCGCCCTGGCTGCCCACAGCTGAACCGGGTCAGCATGCCGGCCGGCGGCACCGATGCGAGACTCTCCTTGCAACACCGATGGCACCGTACCGATGAGGAGACGAGCTGTGAGCGCCAGCGCCGCGTTCTTCGACCTGGACCGGACGCTGATGTCGGGCTCCAGCGCCTACTACTTCGGCAAGGCCGCCTACCGGGAGGGCCTCCGCCCGCTGACCAGCCTGGTCGCCGACGGCAGCGGAGCGCTGTTCTTCAAGCTGTTCGGCGCCTCCGACGAGAAGAGCGAGAACCTGCGCGACCGCATCCTCGCCTCCGTCGCCGGCACCCACGCGAGCCGCATGCGTGTGCTCACCCCCGGTGTCGTCGAGGAACTGCTGCCGCGCATCAAGCCGGAGTCCCAGGCGCTGCTGGACATGCACATCGAAGCGGGACGGGATGTCTACATCGTCTCCGCCAGCCCAGTGGAGATCGTCAGCGGGTTGGCGCACGCCCTGCAGTTGACCGGCGGGCTGGGGACCGAGAGCGAGATCGTCGACGGCGTCTACACGGGCCGTCTCGCCGCGCCGTTCTGCTACGGCGAAGGGAAGGCGGACGTGGTCCGCAGACTGGCGGCGGACCGCGGCTACGACCTGACGCGATGCTACGCCTACGCCGACTCGATCAGTGACCTACCGATCCTCTCGCTGGTGGGGCATCCCGTCGCGGTCAACCCTGACCGGTCGCTGATGACCGTCGCGCACCGCCGCGGCTGGCCGGTGGTGGAGTTCAACCGCGAGCGCAAGCAGGTTATGAGGCTGTCGTCCGCGGCGCTGCTGAGCCTGGCTGCGGGCGGCGCCGGCTTCGCCCTGGGCCGCCGCGGCGACCACGCCGTTGCCGGCCGGGAGCGCCGCCCCCTGCTCAGGGGTCGCCGGTGAGGCGGGGATCGCGGACGTGAGGATCGCGTGGACCAACCACTTGGTCGCCCTGGTCGGCCGGACCGAGGCCGCAGCCGCACGCGTGGCCGGCGTGCCGCCGGAGCGCCGGGCCGGCGCCGCCCGCGCCGCTCGGCTGCAGGGCGCTCGCCTCAGCGCCAGGCTGGACGCGAGCCCGCTGGACGAGGCGACCGCGGAGCGGATCGACGCCCGTGAGGCCGCCGGGCTACCCGTGATCGAGGGGCTGCGGGAGCGCCCCCGCGAGCCGGCGACCGGCGGCGGCTGGGCACGGGCCCTGCGGCTGGAGGGCATGGCCACCCAGGAGATGGCTGCGGTCGAGTACGCGAACCTGCTGGCCTGCGCGGATGCCGAGCCGGAAGTGGCCGGCTGGTTCTTCGAGCGGCCGTTGGAGGGCCTCGCCCGCCTGCACAGCGAGATCTGCCGCGGGTTGGTGGACGCCGAGGTGCTGGGCCGCCCGCGTCGCACGGATCAGGCCGTCCACGACGGCGCGCAGGGCAGGGTCATCTACCACCCGGCCGATCCCGAGCGGATCCCCGGGTTACTGGACGAACTCCACGTGTGGCTGACCCGCCGCAGCACCGGCCTGCCTGCGGCGGTCGTGGCCGGCGCCGTGCAGGAGCGCCTGCTGGAATGGCAGCCCTTCGAGGTCGGCAACGGCCGGCTCGCGCGCGCGGCTTCGCGGATCGTGCTGCGGGCCCGCGGGCTGGATCCTGACGCCGTCGCGGTCCCTGAGCGGTTCCTGGCCGTCGATCCGGCGGGGTACTTCGCCGAGGTTGCGGCCACGCAGCACCGGGGGGGCGACCTCGCGGTGTGGCTGGAACGCTACCTGGAGGCTCTGGCCGCCGCGCTGGAGGCCGTCGCCAACGACCTTGATCCCCGCGTGCTGCCCGAGGTGCCGGCGCGCGCCGCGGCGGTGCTGGCCACGCTGGGCGGGACGGAGGTGGTCACAGTGCGGGAGTATGCGGAGCGCGCCGGGGTCACGCTGGCAACCGCCGCCGGGGATCTGCGGGCGCTCTCTGTGGCGGGTGAGCTGCTGCTGGTGCCGCGAACGCGTGGGCTGCGCTTCCGCCGGCCGGGCGACCGCGCAAGTACCGCTCCTGAGCGCTCCTAACCCTGTCCTTTCGTCCCAGTCGCTTTGAAGATTGTCCGTATAGGCAGGATTGCAGACGCTGCTCTCTGGCAATGGTGGGCCTGGTACACAGTCACATCTCAAGCACTCGATGCTGGAGGACGCATGAAGTTTTCGAAGAACCTGACGGTCGGGATCCTTGCTGCCCTGCTCGCCCTGGCGGGCGTGGCGTGCAACGGTGAGGCCGCCGACGACGGCGGTGGCACGGAGCCGGCGGTGGAGTCGCCTGAGGAGGCGACGTCCTGATCCCGCGCCGGAGCGATCCGGCCAGAGTCGCATGATGAGGGCCGCGCCCTAGGGCGCGGCCCTCATCATGTGGTGATCACGTCGTCGAGCAGCACCAGCCCTGCTTGGGAGAACCGGTACAGCTGCGCGGGCCGGTGCGAGCCTCGCCGCTGGTCCCCGGTGTCCTCCAGGAACCCGAGCGCCAGGACCTTCCGGCGGAAGTTGCGCTTGTCCAGCGAGCGTCCCCGCACCGCCTCGTACACGGCCTGGAGTTCGCTGAGGGTGAAGTGATCGGGGAGCAGTCCGTAGGCCACGGTCGAGTAGGACAGCTTGGCGCGGAGCCGGTTGAGCGCTGAGGACAGGATCGTCCGGTGATCGAACGCCAACTCGGGCGGATCGTCAGCCGGCAGCCAGGCGGCATTGCCCGCCACCTGGGCCGGCACGGGCAGCAGCGCCAGATAGCTCACGCTCACCACTCGTCCGCGCGGGTCTCGCGTAGGGGCGCCGAAGGTCGCGAGCTGCTCCAGATGACGGGGAGCGGCGAGCCGGATGGCGTCGCTCCTGCTGGCCGCCTCGGCCAGCACCCTGCGCGCCGCAGCCTCGAGTCCCTCCGCTCCGGCGACCAGGCCGCCCGGCAGCGACCATGCGCCGGCGAAGGGCGGATGGTCGCGGCGGCCCGCCAGAAAGAGCGGAGCCGGGCGGGCGGCCCGGTCCTCGGACGCATCCCAGGCGTCGAGTTCGGCGACGGATGCGGGCAGGGTGAGCACCACCACGTCCACGGCGAGGGAGACGGGGGGAGTCATCGCCGGGCGTGCCCATCCCGCATGACCTGCAACAGCTCCTCGCCGTAGCGCTCGAGCTTCGCCGGCCCCAGCCCATGGACGCTCAACAGGTCCTCCGGCGCCGCCGGCGGTTTGTCAGCGGTGGCCAGCGCCGCCAGCGTCCGGTCACTGCACACGACGAACGCCGGGACCTCGTCCTGGCGGGCGCGCTGGGCTCGCCAGGCGCGCAAGCGCTCGGCCAAGGCCGCCTCCGCGCCCGACAGGTCCCGCAGCGGTGAGGCGCGCTCACGTGACCCACGGCCGCTCCGGTGGTTCCCCGAGGCGGCCGCCGCGCCGTCACGAGCCGTGCCGCCACCGGACCGGGGCGCGCCTTCGGCCAGGTTGAACAGCAGCCGGGAGGGGCGGCGCCGCTGCGCTCTGCCACCTCTCCCGGGCCGGGACAGGGCCCAGGACAACCACAGGTGACGCCGGGCTCGGGTGACGCCGACATACAGCAGCCGGCGCTCTTCCTCGACTTCCTCGTCGGTCCGCGCGTGGCTGATCGGCAGCAGCCCCTCCTCGCAGGACGCCAGGAACACCGCGTCGAACTCCAGGCCTTTGGCGCGGTGCAGGGTTGCCAGGGTGATCGCTCCGCCGGGCCCCGGCGCGTCGGCTCCGGCAGCGGCCCGCGCGAGCAGGTCGTCGACGACCGATTCGAAGCTGACCTGCGGATCGCCCGCCATCCGGCTGCGGGCGGCGCCGATCAGCGCTTCCAGGTTCCGCCAACGCTCCCGGGCCACGCCGCCCGCCGGCTCGGCGTGCGACTGGTGTCGCAGCCCGGCGCGCAGTACCCGCTCCACCCGCCGGTCGGCTGGCGGCGGGGTCAACTCGACGCCGGCGGCCATCGCCGCGGGGTCCTCCGAGGGGCGTTCGCGCTCGGCGGTAAGCAGCCGCAGCGCCTGGCGGACCTCGGTGCGCGCGAAGAAGGTGGCTTCCCCCCGGACGGTGAAGGGCAGGCCGGCGTCGCGCAGCGCCAGCTCAAAGGCCTCCGACTGCGCGTTGACTCGGTAGAGCACCGCGATCTCCCGGGCGGGCACGCCGTCGTCCAGGAGCGCGCGGCAGCGCGACACGACCCCGGCGACCTCGTCGGCGGCCTCGGCGAACTCGGTGAATTCCGGCTCCGGCCCGCCGGTGAGCTCGCTGGTCAGCCGCTTGCGCCGCTCGGCGGGTTTGGTCCACAGCACGCGGTTCGCCAGGGTCAGCACCTTGCGGGTGGACCGGTAGTTGCGCGTCAGCGTGATGCGCTGGGCGTGGGGGAACTCGCAGTGGAAGTCGATGAGGTAGCGCGACGACGCCCCGGTGAACGAGTAGATGGTCTGGTCGTCGTCACCGACCACGCACAACTCGTCGCGTTCCCCGATCCACGCGCGGAGCAGGGCGTGCTGGGCGCGGTTCACGTCCTGGTACTCGTCGACGGTCAGGAAGCGGTAGCGGTCGCGTACCGCAGCGGCAGTCTCCCCGTCGCGCACCAGCAGGTCGGCGGTACGCAGCAGCATGTCCTCGTAGTCGATCGCCCCGGCGGCGGCCTTGGCCGCCTCGTAGGCCGCATAGACCTCGGCCATGGTGTCCGGGTCGACGGGGGCGTCCCGGCCGGCGGCGGCTCGCCGGTACTCCTCCGGTGACAGCATCCGCGCCTTGGCCCATTCGATCTCGCCGGCGAGGTCGCGCGCCTCGACGCCCAGACGCCGGGCGAAGGGCACCAGCAGGCGGATCTTGGAGGACATCACCTCCGGGAGCGGCTGGTCCGGCGCGTCGGCGGCTCGCGGCCAGAAGTGGCGCAACTGGGCCCAGGCGGCCGCGTGGAACGTGGCCGCCCGTACCGGTGGGACGCCGAGCGCGCCCAGGCGGGTGCGGAGTTCACCGGCGGCCCGGTCCGTGAAGGTCACCGCCAGGATCTGACCGGGCCGGGCGACCCCGGAGCGGATCTGGTGGGCGATCCGATGGGTGATTGTGCGGGTCTTGCCCGTGCCCGCGCCGGCCAGGATGCGGACCGGGCCCTGCACCGCCTCGGCGGCGGCACGCTGGGCTGGATTCAGCCCGGCGATGGGGTCGGTGGGGGAGTCGGGTGGGCTGGTCATCGGCCAGGAGCGTAGCTGCCCCCACCACCGGTCCCCCCGATCCGGCCCGGCCCGCCTGGGGACAGACAGCCGGATGTGCCGCCTGCTCAGCGCCGGGCGAGCAGCCCGCGCAGGTCGTCGGGGGTGGTCACCGGCCGGTCGCAGGCGAAGTTGCGGCAGACGTAGGCCGTGGCGGCGCCCTGGAGCAAAGCGCGGTCGGCCAGCAGCGGAACGGTTGCGCCGTTGCCGCCGACCGTGGGGGTACCGACCGCCAGCACCGCACCGGGGCGCCAGACCTCGCGGTAGACGGTGGTGAGCTCCGTTGCGGCCTCGGGCGCGGGCGCCACGATCGCGACCTCCTGCGGGCCGGAGGCCATGCGCTCCATGCCGCGCAGCAACTCGCCATAGCCGGTGGGGGCGTGGGTGGCCTGCTCGGAGAACGCGGCCAGCGTGCGCTCGGCGTCGTCGTGATGGGCCAGATCTGCGGTGAGGCCCGCCAGGCGCAGATGCACGTCCACCATGACCGAGGAACCGCCAGGGGTGGCGTTGTCCCAGAGGTCCTTGGGGCGCGTCACCAGGCGCTCGGCGTCGTGCGCGGTGGCGAAGTACGTGCCGGTGTCACCATCGGCGAAGCGCTCCTGCGCCTCCCGCGCCAGCGACTGCGCCCAGGCGAACCAGGCCGGGTCCCCGTCCGCCTCGTAGAGCACCAGCAGAGCCTGGGACAGGCAGGCGACGTCCTCCAGGAACGCCGCCACGCTGGTGCCGTGGCCCTCGCTCCAGGTGTGGTGCAGGCGCCCGTCCACGATCAGCTCGTCACGCAGGAAGGCCGCGCAGCGCTGGGCTTCAGCCAGGTAGCGGGCCTCGCCGAGGGCCGCGCCGGCCTCCGCCAGCGCACCCAGCGCCAGCGCGTTCCAACTGGTCAGCACCTTGTCGTCCAGCCCGGGAGCAACGCGCTGCTCCCGCCGCCGGTACAGCGCAGCGCGCGCGCGGTTCAGTGCGGCGGCGAAGACCTGGTCGTCCTCGTCGCGGGCCGCGGGTTCGTGGAGGATGTTCGCGCCCTCGAAGTTGCCGTGGGCAGTCACCCCGTAGAAGCGGGCGAAATGCTCGGCGTCCTCGCCCGCTTCCGCGACCACCTCGCGGAACTCCGCATCCGACCACACGAAGGACTTGCCTTCCACGCCCTCGCTGTCGGCGTCGGTCGAGGAGAAGAATCCGCCACGCGGGTGCTGCATCTCGGCCACCAGGTAGTCCGCCGTCTCGACCGCGATCCGCCGGAAGCGCTCACCGCCGGTGACCTGCCAGGCGTGGACGAGGGCCCGCAGGAGTAGCGCATTGTCGTACAGCATCTTCTCGAAGTGCGGCACGAGCCACCAGTCGTCGACCGAGTAGCGCGCGAAGCCGCCGGCGACATGGTCGTAGATGCCTCCGCGCGACATGGCCTCCAGCGAGTGAGTAGCTGCGGCCAGCGTCTCGGCATCGCCGGTGCGCAGGTGGTGGGCGAGCAGGAAGTCGATGGTCATCGCCTGGGGGAACTTCGGTGCGCCGCCGAAGCCGCCGAAGCGGCGGTCCCACATGCGCACGCATGACGCCGCGGCGGTGTCGGCCACGCTTGGGTCGGCGCCGACGGTCTCCAGGCCCGCGATCTGCTGCTGGGCGTCCAGACGCGCGGCCAGTCGCCGGCCGCTGTCGAGCACCTGATCGCGCTGCTCCCGCCAGGCGGTGGTCACCGCCTCCAGCACCTGCAGGAAGCCGGGCATCTGCCCCCGCCCGTCGCGCGGCCAGTAGGTGCCTCCGAAGAACGGCGTCCCGTCCGGGGTGAGAAAGACGCTCATTGGCCAGCCTCCGCGGCCTGTCATGGCCTGGACCGCGCCCATGTACACCGCGTCCACGTCAGGCCGCTCCTCGCGGTCGACCTTGACCGCGACGAAGTCGGCGTTCAGCCGCTGCGCGACCTCGCGGTCCTCGAAGGACTCATGCGCCATGACGTGGCACCAGTGGCAGGAGGCATAGCCGACGGAGAGGAAGATCGGCACGTCCCGCTCGCGCGCCCGTGCGGAGGCTTCGCCGCCCCATTCCAGCCAGTCCACGGGATTGCCGGCGTGCTGCCGGAGGTAGGGGCTGGAGGCGTTGGCAAGTCGGTTGGCCATGCGGAGCTCCTTGCCAGTATCGAACGGATGTTCGATACTGATCGTCGTGTCCTCTCTGGCTGATCTGCAGCGCGCTCCCGGAGCCCCGGAGCCCGAGCGCCCCGCGACCCTTCCCCTGGCGGTGGAGCGGGTGCGGACCTTCGACACCCCGGAGTTCGCCGGGATGAGGTTCCTGGAGGTCGAGGTCAAGTCTGCCCTCAACCGGGTCTCGGGTATGCCTTTCCCGTGGTCGATCAACCCGTACCGGGGCTGCTCCCATGCCTGCTCCTACTGCCTCTCGGGTGAGACGCCGATCCTGATGGCGGACGGCCGAACCAAGCCCATCGCTGAGGTGCAGGTGGGTGAGGCCATCGTCGGGACCGTCCGGCAGGGCGCCTACCGGCGCTACGCGGTGACACGGGTGCTCGACCACTGGTCCGCGGTCAAGCCGGCGTATCGCGTGCGCCTGGAGGACGGCACCGAACTGATCACCAGCGGCGACCACCGCTTCCTCACCGACCGGGGGTGGAAGCACGTCAGGGGGTCGGAGCAAGGGCGATCACGGCGCCCCCATCTCACACTGAACAACCGGCTTATCGGGACGGGCGGATTCGCCGCGTCTCCCAAGCGCTCGGAGGACTACCGGCACGGCTATCTCTGCGGGATGATCCGCGGTGACGCTCATCTCGGTTCCTACGAGTACGAGCGGGCCGGGAGGTCGCACGGAGATGTCCACCGCCTCCGTCTCGCGCTGGCTGACGACGAAGCGCTTCAGCGAACGAGTCGTTACCTGGCCGAAGTTGGCGTATGGACGCGAGAGCTCGTCTTCGCCCCCGGCTCCGCGCATCGTCGGGCGATGAGCGCGATCCGCACGCAGACGCGGGCGGGGGTCGAACGCATCGCTGAGGTGATCGCGTGGCCGCCTGCCCCTACAGATGACTGGTGCAAGGGTTTCCTCGCCGGCATCTTTGACGCAGAGGGCGGCTACAGCCGGGGCATCCTGCGGATCAGCAACAATGACGGCGCGATCCTCGAGCAGATCACGTCGTGCCTGCGGCGGTTCGGGTTCTCCTCGGTCATTGAAGCCCCGCTCGACCATTGCAAGGTGGTCAGGGTACGGGGCGGTCTTCGCGAGCATCTGCGCTTCTTCCATCTGACCGACCCCGCGATCACGCGCAAGCGAACGATCGAGGGGCAAGCACTCAAGAGCGGCGCACCGCTGGACGTGGTCGCGATCGAGCCCTTGGGGATCAGCCTCCCGATGTTCGACATCACGACCGGCACGGGTGACTTCATCGCAGATGGGGTGGTCAGTCACAACTGCTTCGCGCGGCCCACGCACGCCTACCTGAACCTGTCGCCGCTGGACGACTTCGAGCGCACGGTCGTGGTCAAGACCAACCTGGTGGAGGTGCTGCGCCGGGAACTCGCCCGTCCCTCGTGGCGCGGCGAGCACGTGGCGATGGGCACGAACACCGACCCCTACCAGCGCTGCGAGGGCCGCTACCGGCTGATGCCGGGCGTCATCGAGACGCTTGCCCAGGCGCGGACGCCGTTCTCGATCCTCACCAAGGGCACACTGATCACCCGGGATGTCGAGTCGCTGGTCGCCGCGGCCGAGCAGGTACCGGTGAGCGCCGCCCTGAGCATCGGCGCTATCGACCCCGGGGTCTGGCGTGACTCCGAACCGGGCACGCCCTCGCCGGCCGCCCGTCTGTCCGCGGTGCGCACGCTCAACGACGCGGGCATCCCCACGGGCGTCATGCTCGCCCCGATCCTGCCGGGCCTCAGCGACGGGCGAGAGCAGCTCGCCGCGCTGGTCGACGCCGCGGTCCGGGCCGGAGCCGTCCAACTCACCCCTATCGTGTTGCACCTGCGGCCGGGGGTCCGCGAGGTGTTCTGGCCGTGGCTCACCGAGCGGCACCCGGAACTGGTCGGCCGCTACACCGCCCTGTACCGGCGGGCCAACGCGGCCAAGGCCTACCGCGACGAGATCGCGACGTTCGTGGCCGAGCGGCGCGCCGCCGCCTGGAAGCGTCACGGCCGCCCGGCGGCCCGACCGGAATGGCGCGGGCGTGCGGCGGTCGCCGGTGCAGCCTCACCCGATCCTCCGGCCCAGCTTTCCCTGTTGTAGACGCCACC
>WHTC01000504.1 GCA_009379795.1 Nitriliruptorales bacterium
GGCGGCATCCCCCTCGATGTGCCTCGCGACCGTAACGGCTCCTTCGAACCGGCGTTGGTTCCCAAGCACGAGCGCCGCCTGGCCGGGTTCAACGACCTGGTGATCGGGTTGTTGTCTCGGGGGATGACCACCCGCGACATCCAGGCGCATATCGGGGAGGTGTATCAGGTGGAGATCTCCGCTGAGTTGGTGTCCAAGATCACCGACTCGGTCATCCCCGAACTGCGGGAATGGCAGGACCGTCCCCTCGATGCGGTGTATCCCATCCTCTACCTCGACGCCATTGTGGTCAAGGTCCGCACCGACGGTCAGGTGCGCAACCGGCCCGTCTATATCGCCCTGGGAGTCGACCTGGAGGGCCGAAAACACGTCCTTGGGTTATGGCTGGGCTCGGGCGATGAGGGCGCCAAATACTGGCTAGGGGTCCTCAACGAGCTCAAGAACCGGGGAGTGAGAGATGTGCTCATCGTCTGCTGTGACGGACTCACCGGGTTCGGTGACGCCATCGAAGCGGTGTGGGAGAAAGCCAAGGTGCAGACATGTGTGGTTCATCTCATCCGTAACACCATCCGCTACATCTCCTGGAAGGACCGCAAGGCGATCACCAGGGACCTCAAACCGATCTACAGGGCCGCCACCGAGAAGGCCGCCCAAGACGCCCTCGGGGAGTTCGAGAAGCAATGGGGAGAGCAATACCCGGCTGTGGTTGACCTGTGGCGACGGAACTGGGAACGATTCACCCCGTTCCTCGAGTTCGACCCCGCCATCAGAAAGATCATATACACGACAAATGCGATCGAGTCGCTCAACTATCAGCTGCGCAAGGTCACCAAGAACCGAGGGCACTTCCCCACCGACGACGCCGTCCTCAAGATCCTCTACCTCGCCATCAGAAACATCGGAACCCAGAGAGGAGGTGACCTCGGCACCGGGACCCAAGGATGGAAACAAGCCCTCAACGGCCTCGCCATCGCCTTCCCCGGCCGCCTCGAACCAACCCCATGAAACCACTACCTCACACAAA
>WHTC01000212.1 GCA_009379795.1 Nitriliruptorales bacterium
GACGTCCTGGAACTCTTCGTGACTCGCCCGCTCATCGGGGCGGCGGAATGCGCCCGCATCCTCGGCGTCCCCCGTGCCAGCGCTCACCGGATGCTCGTGAGCCTGACGGAGGCCGGGGCCCTGGAGCCCACCGCCCGGGGACAGTACCGGCTCACGCTGAAGATGTTCGAACTGGGCCAGCACGTCCCGTTCCAGCGCTGGCTCTTCGACGCCGCCTATCTGCCGATGGAAGCGCTGGTCTCGCGAACGAGACTCGCTTCACATTTCGCGGTGCGCGACCGAATGGACCTCGTCTACATCGTGAAGCTCCGCCATTGGCCGGACAGAACACGCGCCAGACCTGGACAACGCAACTCCCTGCACGCCACCGCCCTGGGCAAGGTGCTGCTTGCTCACGCACCATCCGAGATCGTCGACGAGCGCATCTCCCAGGGCCTGTACCGGTTCACGCAATACACGATCGCCACACGCGAGCGACTCCTGGAGCAGCTGGAAACCATCCGAAGCCAAGGGTTCGCCTACGATCGCGAGGAACGAACCATTGGACTGGTCAGCATCGCGGCTCCGATCCGAGGACGGCGTGGTCAGGTCCTCGCGTCCCTGTCGCTGCTCGGCCCGGTGGAGCGGTACCGCCAGAGCCTCGACCAGTTGCGGGGTGACCTCACCGTGACGCAACAGGAGATCGAGGCCAGCCTCGTCCCGCAGCGCCCCTCCCCCGCGTAGCTGGGCAGCTAACCGAGGATCCCCGCCGGCATGCGCAAGCGCAACAGGACTCCGAATGCGGTTTACAGCACACCCCACGCGACCAGCGCGTACAGTCCGGCTGCCCACCATCTCATGCGAGCGACGGGCGAATTCCTCTGGCCTCTTTGAGGATCGTGCACCGGAATCACTCAGGGGACCAGAGCTACCCCTGGACCGTGTTCACCGGCGTGAGCCCGGTCATGACATCCACGACCGCGGGCCGGCGCTCCTCCTGGACTACCCGCAACGCAGCGTCCAGGGCAGGCCGCAGCTCCGCAGGGTCGCTGACAGGGCCCTCAGCATGGACGCCGAACGAGCGTGCCATGCCGGCGAGATCGATCGCAGGGTCCTCGATCGCGCACCCGACATCCCGCTTCTCGATCGGGCGATCCCGAACGCGTGCGACGCGTTCAGCATGCTCTACGGAGTTGTTGAACCCTCTGTTGTTGTCCATGACGATCAGAGCGGGCAGGCGGTAATGGGCCGCGGTCCACAGCGCTCCCGGGGTGAACAGCGCGTCCCCGTCGGACTGGATGTCGATGACGAGCCGATTCGAGTCCCGGTGGGCAAGTGCGGCTCCGCACGTCGCCCCGAGGCCGTACCCCAGACCGGCGCCGCCGGAGTCGCCCAGGTACTGATCGGCGCGGTCCAGGCGCCACAGACGGTGGACCCAGTTGTCCAGGCTGCCGTTTGCCAGGACGCGATCGGCATGCCGGGTCGCCTCGTCCAGGATGAGCGCCAGCAGCGAACGCGGGATGCCCTCCTGCTCAACCGCTGACTTGGCTTCGGCCCGCCACCCGTCGAGCAGGCGCCGGGAGCTGTTCTCCAGCCTGCGGCGCCGCTCGCTGATCCGCTCCTTCAGGCCGGACTCCTCCGCCGTGTAGGACCGGACTCGCGGGAGCAGCGCCGACAGGAACGCCTCGGGCTCCGCCGGGATCTGCAGCGCCGCGGGATGCAGACGCTGGGCGTCCGCCGTCCAGGAACTGGTGACCAACGAGCCCACATTGACGTGCACGACCCTGGCCGTCGTCGCGGGTCCGCCGGTGCGGCCTCGTCCACCGTAGGCGGGGCGAGCCGACCAACCCAGCGAGGCGGTGAGATCCCGTACCTCGAGGGCGACCACGACGTCGGCTCCGTCGAGCACCGAGGCGGGATCCCCGGACAGGTTCAAGGCATGCTGGGTCGGGAAGTTCAGCGAGGCCTTGTTGTAGCTGCGTTCACGGTCCACCACCGGCAGGGCCAAGGCCTCAGCGAGTTCGACGAGCAGCTCGAGCGCTCGCTGACTCCGGCCCACGAGATCGGCGAGGACCACCGGTCGCTCCGCGCCGACAAGCCAGCGAGCGGTCTCGTCCACCGCGCCTGGATCCGGCGCCGCGGGACAGGGCGGCGCGAACCGCGAGACGTCCAGTGTCTGGAAGTCCTCCGGGACCGGCTGCTCCTGGATCACGCTGTCGAGACAGACGTACACGGGCCCTCGGGGAGCGCTGGTCGCGATGTGGGCACCTCGCACCAGCGACTCAGGCACCGCGGCCAGGCTGGCCGGCTGATCATCCCACTTCGTATAGTCCCGGACCTGCTCCCCCTGCACGAGGGCGGTATGGACCCAATCGATCCACGGGCGGCGCAATGTGGAGTCCATGGGGCCCGTGGCGCCGAGTACCAGCATCGGTACCTGGTCGCACCAGGCGTTGTAGATGGCCATGGACGCGTGCTGGAGGCCCACCACGTCGTGGACGGCAGCCGCCATCTGCTGGCCGGTGGCCTTGGCGTATCCGTGGGCGAGCGCGACCGAGATCTCCTCGTGGAGGCATTCGATGAGTTGCACACGGTCGCCGGCATAGTTGACCACGGAGTCATGCAGACCCCGAAAGGACGCCCCAGGGTTGCAGGCCACGTAGGGGATGCCGAGGTCGATCAGCAGATCGACCACGACATCAGAGCCGTATCGCGTTGTGGTCACGTGCGCGCCGGATCTCAGGACGCGGGCTTGATCGACCCCTGGCGGGGCGCCAGATACAGGTACGGCCACTCGTCTTGAGCGGCCTTCTCGAAGAAGTACCGGATTCCGGAAGCGATGCGCAGCATGCGCGCCGGGACCCCGCTCTCGTTGACGTGCTGGTGAGGGGTCTGCGGCCCGGGGACGAAGAGGCCGCCGCCCTTCTTCCACGGCACCTTCTCGTCGCCGACGATGGAGTAGCCCTCGCCGTCGAGGATGAACAGGTGAGCCTCCATGTGGGCGTGCTTGCCGCCGTGCTCGTAGGGGGGATCGATCAGGATCCCGCTGATCTCCTGCTCGTGCACCTGGAAGTCGTTGCGGTCCTTGCCCACCCGCATGAACTCCAGCAGTCCGGATTTGTGGACCCCGAACAGCTTCTCCATCCCCTTGAGGTCGCCCACCACGAGCGGGTTGTCCTCGGAGAACTCGGGAAGCTCGGGAAGGTCCGAGGCGTTCTTGTCGCCGCCGCCAAGGTCGGGGGCGTCCTCGATGTGCAGTCTGATGCGACGACCGGTCACGTCCAGGCCGTCCGGGGAGGCCTCGGCGTCAGGGAGTCGATCGAATGTCCCCTTCTCCTCCAACTGTTCCGTGAAATGCAGCCCGCAGAAGGCCTCCAGGTGCACCGACATCACCGAGACGTACGTCGCCTTGCTGCCGCCCGTGTTGAAGTGCTGATGCGCGGCACCGAACGGGATGGCGAGGCTGCTCCCCTCCTTCCAGTCATAGCGGACCCCGTTCACAACGCTGAAGCCCTCGCCCTCGACGATGTAAATCGCCTCTTCGCCGTGCCGGTGGGCTCCGGTCTTGTGCCCCGCGGGTAGCTCCGCCAGGATCGTCTCCATCCCCCAGGTCCTGAACCCCGTCTCCGGCGCGATGACCAAAGCGGTTCTGGCGTCCTGCACGGTCTCGACCCACTCGAGCTCCTCGGGTTGGATCGAGCGACGGGACTGCCGGCGGTCCTCCTCCGCCTTGCCCCACAGCCCCAGCCACTCGTCGTAGAACGTCACGTTCGTGCCTCCTACCCGTCTCGGTTGCCGCGCGCGCTGCCATCTCGGGGACAGCAAAGCCGTCCTTCGACGGTCGCCGCCAGTGTGACGTCTCACATGTCGGGAGAGGGGCCGGGAGGGCAGCCCTATGGGCCCTGTGTCGATGCGACGTCACGACGGCCGCCGCGCAGCGTGTCCACCAGGTCCACGATCAGTGCGTCGTCGCGCACCAGGACGAGCATGTCGACGGCCCGGCGCAGGCACGCGAGCCCGCCACGCTCCTCGTCGGTGCCGCGTCGAGGCCCGGCGACAGCGCCCGTGATCGCCCCGGCGACCAGGAGACCTCGGCTCTTGGCCTCGGCCGCCAGTGGTGCGACCTCGTCACCTCTGATCATGCTGGTGTCGGTACACAGAAACACCAGCATGTCGGTGTCGGCCACGGCCTGTGGCGCAGAGCCGTCCGCGGCGACGATGTTCAGTTCTGTGGGTTCCGCAACGTTGCGGATCATGGTCTCGGCGCGGGGGTCCAGCGGTACGACCGAGAGGCGGGCTCGATAGGAGCATCTGGGGGATGACATGGGTGGCTCCTGGGATGGTTGGCACCCGACGCTAACCTGCCAGCAGCCCGGGCTGCAGACCATCGTCTCAACGCGTGCGACGCACCCCGCATTCACCACGTACCGGACGTGACGCGTCCGATGCTCAGATGTTGAGACGATGGTATACCCAGGACGCGGCGGTATCCGGCAGGCTCCATGGCTGTAGTACGCGCGGGAAAGATCGGCGCCGACCTGGTCCAGTGCGAGTGCTGGGGTCGCACCACCCGAACGAGGGAGAACAGACATGCATCCAGGCAGACGGCTCTCGCGATCGACGGTGGCGGTCGCCGTCGGCTTGCTCGTGTTCGTGCTCGCAGGCTGCGGCGCCGACAGCGAGGATGCTCCGCCCGCGGCCACGCCGGAGGAACCGGCCAACGGGGAGGCCGGGGACAGCGACGCCGAGACCGATGCGGCTGCCGAGTTCGACGTGTCGACGGTCGAGTTCGTGGTCCCCTTCGAACCGGGCGGCGGCTACGACCAGTACGTGCGCGTCATCGCGCCATTTCTGGCAGACTGCCTCGGCGGCGCCGACGTCGTCGCGATCAACGAACCCGGCGCTGGCGGCCTTCTGGCCACGAACCAGACCGGCATCGCCCCGCCCGATGGCAGCCGGATTCAGATCTTCAACACCATCGGCGCCATCGGAGCACAGATGGCGGAGGCCGAAGGCGCGAACTTCGACCTGGCCGAGTTCACGTGGCTCGCCCGGATCACCGACGAGCCCAGCGCCATCTCGGTGGCCACCGACAGCGAATTCGAGGACTTCCAGGACCTCATTGACGCCGACCGCCCGGTCCGCTTCGTCGCCACCGGCCCCGGGAGCAACGAGTACATCTTCGCGACCGTCCTCGGAGAGGTCTACGGCTTCGACGTCGAGATGATCACCGGTTTCGCGGGATCCGGGGAGGCGCAGGCAAGCGTCATCCAGGGCAACGCCGACGCCCAGGTGCTCTCGATCGGCAGCAGTCTGGGTCCCATCCAGGCAGGCGACATGCGTCCGATCGCGCTTGTCGGCTCCGAGACGCATCAGCAACTGCCCGACACGCCGACGGTGTTCGACTACTCGCCTGAGGAGGGGCAGGAGGAGATCCTGGA
>WHTC01000099.1 GCA_009379795.1 Nitriliruptorales bacterium
CGACGACCCCCCGGCGCTGTTCAGCCTCGTAGGCGACGTTGAGCGCGCGCACGGTCGCGGCGAACACCCGGCTGCCCAGCCACAGCGTCGCAAGGACGCCGCCGACCGCCAAGCCGCCGCGCTGTTGGCTGAGCAGGCCCGTCACGAACGGAGCGATCACGTCGCCCGTGACGTCGGGGTTGAAGACCACACCCACCCCGTCGATCACGGCCTGCTCGCCGCGAGCAATCCGATCGGGGTCGAGGAAGCGCTCGAGGAAGCCGAGCGCCGCGCCCACGGCGATGAGCAACGGCACGAACGACAGCATCGCGAAGAACGCCATCTCCGCGGCCAGCCCCGGCACTCGGTCATCGCTGATCGAGCGTCCCAACCCCACGAGCAGCTCCCAGGGGTTGTGTCCTCGAACACGCTCGGGGCGAGCCGCGGCCCAGGCGTGCACCCGGGCTGGGAGGCTGCGGTCAGCCAAGATCGGCGCTCGTTTTGGAGAGCAGCGTGAGCATCTCGGCGTGGAGGTGGGCGTTGGTGGACAGCGCCTGACCCGTCGCCAGGGCCGAACCACCGTCCCAGCCGGTCAGGCGCCCGCCGGCCTCCGTCACGATGCAGGCGACGGCGGCGATGTCCCACGGCCTCAGGTCGCGCTCGACGGCGACGTCGGCCATGCCGCCCGCCACCAGCAGGTGCATCCAGAAATCCCCGAAACCGCGAGTGCGCCAGGCGCGGTCGGCCAGTTCGCCGAGCAGGGCCCAGTCCTGGGGCCGCTTCCGGAACCAGTCGAGCCCGCCGTGCAGCACGTGTGCGTCGCCCAATTCCGTGATCCCGCTGACCTGCACCGGCTTGCCGTTGCGGCGCGTGCCCAGACGCCGGGCGGCGTCCCATCGCTCCCCCATCGCCGGTGCGCTGGCCACCCCGACCATAGGTTCGCCGTCGACGACCAGGGAGATCAGCGTCGCGTACACGGGGATACCGCGCATGAAGTTCTTGGTCGCGTCGATCGGGTCGATCACCCATGTGGGCTGGCTGCTGTCCAGCCGACCGCCTTGTTCCTCGCCGAGCAGCGCGTGATCTGGGAACTGCTCGGCCAGGCGGCGCCGCACCAGGGCCTCGACGTCGCGGTCGGCGACCGTGACCGGCGAACCGTCGGCCTTGGCGACCGGTTCGACCCCGCCGCGGAAGTGCCGCAGGCTGATCTCGTCGGCCTCCTCGGCGATCGCCAGCGCCGCGTCGCGCGCCGCCTGGAGATCCACGTCCCGGATCCGCTCCTGGCTGCTCACATTCCCACCCTCCGGCGCGGATGTCCCCGCTTACACGTCGTTCTCGACCAGTTCCTCGAAGCGCAGCAGGAGGTCATTGGGCTGGACGGTGAGACTGACCTCCTCGCGCGGGGCCCACAGGGGGATGCAGGGTCCCTGGCCAGCGTGCCCGCACAGGCATACCACCAGCGTGCCGGCAGGGGTCATGCCGATCAACTGCCGGGCGTAGCTCAGCAGTTCGGCCATGGGCGCCGCGGCGCCGGTGCGTCGCCAGTAGGCCATGGCCCAGCGGGACTCCGGCCGGCCGAAGACGGCCAGCGCCGCTCCGGGTATCAGTCGGGCCACGTTGGTCAGCGACTTGCCGCCCTTGAGGATCTTGTCCTGCTTGGCAACCTTGCCCACTCGCGCGGCGGCCGCCGGCTTCGCGAGCCCCCCCGGCAGGTCCGCGAGGTCATAGTTGCCCGCCGCCTGCGCCGCCTTCTGGCGCTCCACGGAGACCTGATAGAGCTGTTCGTCCTTCGTGGTCACGAGGTTGAGATCCTTGCGTCGCAGTTCCCGGCGGACCCGGAAGCCGCCCTCGGCGATGACTGCGAGTGTAGCGACGGCCGCGTTCGCGAACGATGCATGGGCTGCGCGAAGGGTTGAACACTATGTGTTGGATCCAATATGCTGAATCCAGGCCCGAGGAAGGCGATCCTCCATTGCCATTGACTGACCGGGCACGCGCAGGCTCGTCGCGCTCTCGTGCGGTTAGGAGAGGCGGATCAGGAGTCCTTCGTCGGGCCCCAGCGCCAGTGCGCTCAGGTGCAGTTCAGCGCCCGCCTCGCGGTCCGGGTCGGTGGACAGTTCCAGCCGGGCCGACCGGCCCTCGACTGAGGCTGCCGCGTCCACCTGGACCGGCGCGCTGGTGAAGTTCAGCGCCACGAGAAACCGCTGGTCATCGGTCGCGCGAAGGTAGGTGTACACCGTCTCGCCGGTGTCCAGGGAGCGGTAGTCGCCGGACCGGAGGGCCGGCATCGTCAGCCGCAGCCGAAGCAGCCGCCGGTACAGCGACAGCATTGATCGCGGGTCGGATGCCTGGCTGTGCACGTTGATCGTCTCGGCCTGGTCGGTCATGGGCAGCCACGGGTTCCCGGTCGTGAACCCTGCCCCCGGTCCCACGCTGGACGGTGGCTCCCAGGGCAGGGGCGTGCGGGCTGGGTCCCTGCCGTCCACGTCGACGATCGCGTCGGGCGGAACGGTGGTGTCGGGCAGCCCCAACTCCTCACCTTGATACAGAAACGGCGTGCCCCGCAGCGTCAGGAGCAGCAGCGCCGCCACGCGGGCGCGCGCCGCGCCTTGGCCGCCCTCGTCGTAGCGGGTCGCCAGGCGCGGGTGGTCATGGTTGCTGAAGAACCAGGCTGGCCACACTCCGGGTGCAATCAGCGCCTCGAACCCGTCGACCACCCCACGGATCGCCGCAGCGCTCCACGGCTGGTGCACGAACACGAAGTTGTGTGCCAGGTGCACGCCCTCGCCCGGGTTGAGGTAGGCGCCCAGGCGCCGCTGGTCGAGCACGTAGGTCTCACCGACGAGCATCCTGTCCGGGTACTCGTCGATCACCTTGCGGATCGCTCGCACCCGCCCGTGGACGTTGGGCCGGTCCTCGTCGTAACGCCGGCCAGCGGTCCCGGGCGTGGGTACGACGATGATCTCGGGGTTGTCCCGCAGCGCCGGATCCTTGCCGAGACGGTGGATGGCGTCGACCCGGAAGCCGTCGACCCCGAGGTCGAGCCAGAACCGCAGGACGTCGTGCATCGTCCGCTCAACCTCGGGATTCTCCCAGTTGAGGTCGGCCTGCTCGGGACGGTAGGAGTGCAGGTACCACTGACGTGTGGGCTCGTGAAAGGTCCAGGCCGGTCCGACCTTGGCGAAGGCGGACATCCAATTGTTGGGCGGCGCGCCGTCCGCCTTGCCGTCGCGCCAGACGTACCAGTCGCGCTTCGGGTTGTCGCGGCTGGAACTCGCTTCCCGGAACCAAGGGTGCTCGGTGGACGTATGGCTTGGCACCCAGTCGATGATGACCCGCAGGCTGCGCCGGTGAGCCTCCTCGATCAGCGCCTTGAAGTCCTCCAACGTCCCGAATGTCGGGTCGACGTCGGTGTAGTCCGCGACGTCGTAGCCGAAGTCGGCCAGCGGGGAGGGGTAGAAAGGGGTCAGCCAGATGGCGTCGACGCCGAGGGTGGGAGTGTCCGGCCACGGCTCGCCAGGTGGCCGCAGGTAGTCCAGCCGCCGCACGAGTCCGGCCAGATCCCCGATCCCGTCGCCATCCCCGTCGGCGAAGCTCCGCGGATAGATCTGGTACACGACCGCGTCCTGCCACCAGCACCGTTGCGCCATCCTGGTCCCTTGTCTTCGCTGGAACCGCATCCTCGGCGTGGCCGAGGGTGCTACCGTCACGCCCCTGCCCGATGGCTAGCATCCCCTGCGGCCGGGTCTCTGCCGCGCGGACGCGCACCAGACCCCTTTCTCTTCGTCGAGGGCGGCTCCTTGGGACTCCCGTCGTTTGCTGCGGCTGCGGGCGATCAGCCTGCAGGTCGGCACATGGGGATAACCAGCGGGGCACGGCTGGCGGAGCTTCCGCAGTTGCGTAACGCCGACCCTGCGGTGCGGGAGGATATCCGGGTCGTGTCCACGGTTCTGCCGTTTCGGGTGAACCGCTACGTGGTGGACGAACTCATCGACTGGGATCAGGTGCCCGACGATCCGATTTACCGGTTGACCTTCCCCCACCGCGACATGCTGCCGGAGCACGTGGTCAACCGGATCCGGCGCCTGCTGCTCCAGGGCGCCTCCCGAGGGGAGGTACGGGCTGCGGCCGACGAGGCCCGGCGCCTGTTGAACCCGCATCCCGGCGAGCAGTTGGGGCGCAACGTTCCGACGCTGGACGGGCGCATGGTCGACGGGCTGCAGCACAAGTATCGCGAGACCGTTCTGGTGTTCCCTGCTGCGGGGCAGACCTGCCACGCCTACTGCGGTTACTGCTTCCGCTGGGCGCAGTTCGTCGATATGCCCGGCCTGCGCCTGCAGTTGCGCAACCCGGCTGCGCTGGTCGGCTACCTGCGGCGCCACCGCCAGGTCAGCGACGTGCTGTTCACCGGCGGTGATCCGCTGGTCATGGCGACTCATGTGCTGCGCCGGTTCGTGGAGCCGCTGCTCGACCCGCAACTGGAGCATGTGCGCACCCTTCGCTTCGGGACCAAGGCACTGTCGTTCTGGCCGTACCGGTTCCTCACTGATCCCGACGCCGACGACCTGCTCGACCTGATCGAGGGTGCCGTACAAGCCGGCCGCCACGTCGCGGTGATGGCCCACTTCTCCCATCCCCGGGAGCTGGAAACCCGCGCGGTGGCCGCGGCGCTCCGGCGGTTGCAGGACGCCGGAGCGGTGGTGCGCGCGCAAGCGCCGCTGGTCAACCATGTCAATGCGGACGCGGCAACCTGGGCGGAGTTGTGGCGGGGGCTCGTCGCCCTAAGTTGCGTGCCCTACTACCTGTTCGTGGAGCGCGACACCGGTGCCAAAGCCTACTTCCAGGTGCCGCTGGCCCGCGCGTTGCAGATCTACCGGGATGCGGTCGCGAGCGTCTCCGGGCTCGAGCGCACCGCGCGGGGCCCGGTCATGTCGACCAGCCCAGGCAAGGTCGTGGTCGACGGCGAGGTCACGATCTACGACGAGCGGGTGTTCGCGCTGCGCTTCCTGCAAGGACGCAACCCCACCTGGGTCGGCAAGCCATTCTACGCGGCCTATGACGATCAGGCGGCGTGGCTTGACGAGCTCAAGCCGGCATTCGGCGCCACCGAGTTCTTCTTCGTCAGTGACCGGATGCAGGACTGGCGGCAGCCCTCGCCGCCCGAGTAGCTCCCTACGCCGGGGCGGCGGTCGCCAAGGCCACGGCGGCGGCGGCCGCCATCTGGCGGCCGCGCTCCCAGTCCTGTGACAGGGTGTCTCGCAGGCGCCGCTCCACCCGGGCCAGCTCGACGGCATAGATCGGCGGCGGCGGGGCATCCATACGCTCGCGCAGCGCGCTGGCCGCGCCCAGCAGCGTGACGGCATGCTCAGGCCGCGCCTCGGCGACCGCCGCGGCGACCAACTCCAACTGCTCGGTGACCCTCCGGTGATCCCGCAGCTGGTGCACCAGGTGCAGCGCCTCGGCGTGGAGCCGTGCGGCCTCGTCACGATGCCCCGTGGCGCGCGCCAGGCGTCCCCGGACGACCAGCAACGATGCCCGGACCTGCTTGGGCAGGCCCGGTTCCCGCAGGTCGTGGTGCGCCAGCCAGGAGCGCGCGCTCGTCAGATCCTCTCGATCCACGTCCAGGGCAGCCAGGCTGATCAGGCACAGCGAGCGGCTGGTGCGCCCGTCCAGCGTGCCCGCCGCCTCGAGGGCCGCCCGCAGGTGCTCCTCTGCGGTCGCCGGGTCACCGCGTCGACGGGCCGCATCGCCCAGGGCGTGGAGGATCAGCACCACATGTTGCGGTGACGCGACCTGGCGCGACAGCTCCAGTCCGGCGGCCAGCAGCTCGTCGCCCTCGTCGAACTGCCCCTGATAGCCGCGCAGCCGGCCCAGCCAGTACAGCGACCACGCCTCGCCCCACAGGTGCCCGAGTTCGCGGTGGCGCTCGAGAGACTCCGCGTAGCGGCGGCTGGCCTCGACGAAGTCCCCGGTCAGCTCGGCGAGGCCACCCAGCCGCACGATCGCGAACACCGTTGCCCAGCCGTCCCCGTCAGCGCTGCTGATCGCGTAGGACTGCTCGAGGTTGCGGCGGCCGGGGGTCAGGTCGGCACGGCCGATCGCCACCAGGCCGAGGGTGCGCCGGGCCCACGACTCGTGCTCCCGGTCACCCTGCCGCCGCGCCATCGCCAGCGCGGCCTCGGCGGCCCGCTGTGCTTCCTGGAGGTCACCGGCGAACACCGCGAGGTTTCCGGCCACCGCCAGCGCCTTGACCCGTACCGGATCCTCCAGGCCTTCCGTCACGGACAAAACGCGAGCAAGCTGGGCTCGCCCCTCACTCAAGAAGCCCCTGACCAGCCAGAACTGCCCCAGCGCGGCGGCCAGGCGGGCCCGCTCCGCCGGGTTGTCCCCGGGACCGGGCTCCAGCGCGGCTCGCAGGTTGTCGTGCTCGACCTCGAGCCGATCCAGCCATTCGACCTGATCAGGCCCGACCAGATGCGGCTCGCTGCGCTCGACCAGTTCCATGAGCCACGCGCGGTGACGTGCTCGGACACTGGTCTGCTCCCCCGCCGCGGCAAGCTGCTCGGCGGCGTACTGCCTGGTGGTCTCCAGCAGCCGGTAACGGGTCTCGACCCGCGCTCGGTCGACCTCGACCAGCGACTTGTCCACCAGTGATGCGAGCAGTTCCAGCACCTCGTAGGGCTCCAGCTCATCTCCACCGGCGACCTGTTGGGCGGCCTCCAGGCCGAACCCACTGCGGAACACCGACAGGCGTCGCAGCAGCATCCGCGCCGGCTGGGACAGCAGCGCGTGGCTGCGCCCGATCATCTCCCGCACGGTGCCCTGACGCCCAGCCGGCCGGCGGCGGCCGGCCGCGCCCAGCAGCCCCAACTGGTCGGCGAGTTGGTCCAGGATCTGTGTCAGCGACAGCATCCGCGTCCACCCGGCTGCCAGATCGATGCACTGGGGAATGCCCTCGACCTGGCGGCAGATCTCCAGGACCAGCCGCAGATCCTCCTGGCCGAGAGCCTGATCCCAGCCCTTCTGCTCGGCCCGGTCCAGGAACAGCCGGACCGCGTCGGAGGCTTCGATCTGCTGCAGGCTGACGTCGGCGCCCGTAGGAGGCAGCGCCATCGGAGGGAGGCGGTAGACCCGCTCGGCCCCCATGTTCAGCAGTTGCCGGCTGGTGCACATGATCCGCAGGTTCGGGCAGGTGTCCAGCAGGGCGCCGGCCAGCTCGGCACAGGCCTCGAGCAGGTGCTCGCAATTGTCCAGCACCAGCAGGAGCTCGCGGTCGTGGAGGCTCTCAGCCAGGCGCCGGACGAACAGCAGGTCCGACGCGGCGCCTTCCGCGGAGTCCCTGGTGGTGAACAGCCCTGCGCTGCCCTCACGGCGACCCAGCGTCCGGGCGACCTCGTTGGCCACCAGGGTGGGCTCCTCGATGGGCCCCAGCTCAACGACCCACACGCCGTCGGCGAAGTCGTCGACCAGGCTGGTGGCGACGGCGCGTGCCAGGGTGGTCTTGCCGACCCCGCCCGAGCCGGTGACCGTGACCAGGCGGCTTTCGGTGAGGCACAGCCGAAGGTCGGCTATTTCCCGCTGCCGCCCGACGAACTGCGAGCGGGGGAGGCCAAGGTTGGTCTTGCCGACGATCGCGGGCAGTTGCGGGGGTCGCTTCGGATGACCGTCGACGACCAGCAGGAAGATGTGCTGGCCGCGCTCGGGCCCGGTGTGGATCATGCCGAGGTCGTGGAGGCTGGTCCCGTGGGGCAGGCGGTCGCGGACCAGCCCGTAGCAGGACTGCGACACCAGGGCGTAGCCGCCAGGCGGGTTGGTGGCGTGCAGCCGCTCCAGGCGCTCCAGCGCGGGCCCGCGGTAGGCGGTGCCCCGGGGCTCGATCTCCTCGTCCGTGTGGAGGGTGAGGCGCACGGGCAGGACCGGGTCGAGCGGGTCGGCTTCCGCGGTCTCCCGCAGGATGGCGACGGCGGCTTCGAGCGCGTCGGTGGGCCGCGCGAACCCCGTGAGCCGGCCGTCGTCGCGCAGGGCGTTCTCGGCGATGCGCCCGCCGTGGCGCTGCACGCTGTGCGTGAGCAGGTCCAGGTAGTGGGTGACCGCGCGCTCGCCGTCGTCGGTGCTGAGTCGGGCGCGGCTGTCCGCGGGCAGATCGGTCAGCAGCAGGGTGACAAGCAGGGCGGGCAAGCCGGGATCCAGGGCATCGCGGAGGTGGCGGAGCAGTTCGCGGGCAGAGCGCTGCCGGGCGCTCGGCGTCAGGCTGAGACCCTGCGCGAGGATGCGCTCGACGCCTGCGACCGCCGACACCGGGATCCCCCCGGACGAGCGCTCCTCCAGCGGGGACGCGCCGGTGAACAGCGTCTGGGCGGTGGCGGCCAGCCCGTACACGTCCGCTGCCGGTGTCGGGTCGGGGACGACCGCCAGTTCCGGCGCGGCGTAGCCGGGGGTGCGCGCGGATGCCGTGCGCGGCCGCCCGGGAGCTGCTGACGCCCCGAAGTCGACCAGCACCACCCGGCCGTCCGCGGCGCGGACGAGGTTGGAGGGCTTCACGTCGCAGTGCACGACGGCGGGATCCTGGGCATGCAGGTAGTCCAGGGCGGAGGCGGCGTCATCGAGGTAGTGCAGCACGTCCGCGGAGGGCAGGCCCTCGCTCTCCTGGTCCAGCAGTCGCTGCAGGTCAGCGCCTTCGATCCATTCCATCACGATGTAGTGGTGGCCGTCCTCGACGAACTCGTGCAGGAAGGCCGGCAGGTTGGGGTGTCGCAGGTGGGTGAGGAGACGCGCCTCCTCCAGCAGCGCGTCCTCGTCCGCCTCCGGCCCAGCCGGGCGCACCTTCAACGCGACGGGACGCTCCAGCCGCTCGTCGTGGGCCTTCCAGATGGTCCCCTGCCCGCCGCCGATCTCGCGCTGCCGCCGGTACCTGCCGTTGATGAGCGCGACCTCGGTCACGTTGCGGTACCCGCGTCGCCGTCTCGCAGTTCGGCCACCGTCAGCGCCCCGCGTTCCAAAACCTCGTTGGCCAGCCGCAAGCGTCGTCGCTCCCCCGTCCCCTCGATCTCGAATTTGCGGTAAAGGTTGCCCAGGTGATCCTTGATCGCGGCCTCGGTCACATGCAGTTGCTTCGCCATCTGCCGCACGGAGGCCGGCTCGACGAACGGACCTCCGGACAGCAGCGGCCGGCACAGAACGATCAGGACCTCGCGCTCCCGTCTGGTGAGCTCGGGCGGTGGTTCGGTCACCAGCGTGCGGTGAGGGTCGCTGATCGTGGCGGGGTCCCGGTAGACGACTGTGGTGTCCCCCACCCGGATCTCGTCACCGTGCCGCAACTGATGCACGCTGGACAGCCGCACTCCCTTGATATACGTGCCGTTGGTGGAGTCCAGATCCCGGAGGAACCAGCCGACCGAGTAGCGTTGCAGGACGGCGTGGACTCGGGACACCTTGCGATCACTCACCGTAATGTCGTTGGCCGCGTCGGACCCGAGCGTCATCTGGTCGGTCTCGAGCGCAAAAAGCTCCGAGCCGGCCGCCTTGCGCACGTCGAGGTAGGGCGCCAACTGCATCTCCACGGTAGTGCCGGAAGGCCGTCGCGAGGCTATCCAAAGGGTAAGGCAACTCCCACCTCAACGTGGGACGAAACCGGCTTGCGGAGGGTGACGTCCACCCCCTTGCGCCCGCCATGCTCTTCTCACGAGCCCCGAGATGAGAGGAGACGCCATGACCCCCGGTGAGGTCTCCCGGATGCTTGCCGCGCTGTCGGCGATCGTTGAGCACCTCGACCAACTCCCCCGCATGGTGGCGCTGCTGGAGCAATTGGTCGGCACGGAGCCCCCCGGGCGCGTTCCCCCCGACGACCGTCGCCGCCCGGCCTTCGACTACGAGACCTCCGACCAGTACGGGCACCCGCAGCGGCACGTCGCCTGAGCAGCGACTTTGGGCGCGACGGAGCGACGTCATTGCAATTCCTGCCGGCGATGCAACCGCTGACGGCTACCCGGATGCCCCCGATCATCCGTTGGTCGCGATTTCTGACCCCCTTTTCCTCAGCCGGCGTAGCGGCCGGCTGGTCGGTGAGGAGAAAGGGGTCACTGCAGCCTCGCGGCGCCTGCCGCCATCGCCGACGTAGAGCAGCAGGACTGCGGCGAGCAGCAGCCCCCCACCGACCAGGCCGGCGCCGCCGAGACGCTCACCGAACAGCACAGCGGCCAGGCTGGCGGCCGTCAGCGGTTCGAGCAGGGTCAGGATCGCCGCCGCGGTCGGGGTGATGATGCGCAGGCCGGCAAAGAACAGGATGTAGGCCAGCGCGCTCGGCACGGCACCCAGGTACAGCAACAAGCCCCCAGGACACCGCGCCAGGCTCGACAACCAGCCCGGAGACCGCAGCCATCGGCAGGAGCAGGACGGCTCCCGTGGTGAAGCCGACCATCGTGAGGTCAGCAGCCGCGACCCTGCCGGCAAGACTCCGGCTGAGCAGGGTGACCCCGGCGTAGCCGGTGGCCGAGCCCAGGGCCAACGAAGCGCCGAGCAGCACGTTCCCGCCGCCGGCCGGCTCGCCCGGCACGCCGACCAGGAGCCCGAGGCCGGCCAGGGCAGAGACCAGTGCGATCAGGACGGTCCGCCCGGGCACTTCCCGCTGGAACAGCGCCCCACCAGCGGCCACAAGCACGGGCGCGAGTCCGAGGGTGACGAGCGTGGCGATGCTCACCCCAGCGGCCTTGACCGCGGCGAAGTAGCACACCTGGTACGCGGCCAGGCCAGCGCCGATGAGCAGCACCGCGGGAAGATGGTTGCGGTGACCCGAAGCGCTCCCCTGCGGGAGGAGGCCGATCGGAGCACGACAAGGAGGACAGCCGCGACGGCCAGGCGGTAGAAACCGACGGTGAGCGGTGAGAGGTCACTGCGGTCGTACAGAAGTTGGCCAGCCACCCCAACGGTCCCCCAGAGGACGGCGGCGGTGGTGACCAGGGCAAGGCCACGGCGTAAGGCGGCACGGGAAACAGCGGTGATCTGCATGGGAACGGCACTCCTGCCTCGAACCGATGAGGACGAGCAGGGGCGCTCAGAGAGAACCGCCCGGCAGACGCCGAGCGGGGGACCCGCGCGCGTCAGCGCGCGCCAAGCGCCCCGTTAGGAGCGCGGTGGGGGCAGGACGCCGTGGGTCTTCATCCGGGCAAGGCTACACGAGTGACCGTGGGCGGGAAACCGTGGGCGGCGGGCACGTTGGTACCCTGAAGTGGTTGATCGGCGCATCAGCTGGTCCCGCCCCCGTCATCTAGCGGTCCAGGATACCGGCCTTTCAAGCCGGCAGCGCGGGTTCGAATCCCGTCGGGGGCACCAAA
>WHTC01000001.1 GCA_009379795.1 Nitriliruptorales bacterium
ACCGGGTCGCGATCCACTCGGAGAACCGCCGGGAGTGGCTGTTCTCCGACCTCGGCATCGTCTCCGCGCGGGCGATCACGGTCGGGCTGTACCCCACCAATCCCAAGGCAGAGGTGCAATACCTGCTCTCCAACTCCGGCTCCCGGGTGCTGATCGCCGAGGACCAGGAGCAGGTCGACAAGGCGCTGGCCATCGCCGACACGCTGCCCGACCTGGAGAAGATCGTGTACGTCGAGCCGCGCGGGGTGCGCCACTACGACGACCCCCGGCTGATGAGCTGGAAGGACTTCCTCGAACTGGGGCGCAGCCACCGTGAATCCGAGCCGGGTGCCGTGGAGGCGCGCATGGCGGTGGCCACCCCCGACGACATCATGACCTTGATCTACACCTCGGGGACCACCGGACCGCCCAAGGGCGCGATCCTCAGCGTCACCAACGTCGAGTTCGCGATCTCCATCCTGGTCGAGGGCGGCGGGTTCACCGACCCTCCGCCAAGGGACTCCGACGTGATCCTGTCCTACCTGCCGCTCTGCCACGTCGCCGAGCGCATCTTCACGGTCTGGTTCAACGCCGCCGTGGGCGTGCAGGTCAACTTCGCCGAATCCATCGAGACCGTGCAGCAGAACCTCCGCGAGGTGCAGCCGACCATCCTGTTCGGTGTCCCGCGTATCTGGGAGAAGATCGTCGCCGGCGTGACGATCCGGACGGCGTCGGCGTCCCGCCTCAAACGCTGGAACGCCGGCGTGTGGATGCGCGTGGCGCGGGGCATCGGCGACACCCTGGTGCGGACCGGCGGGCGGCACACGCTGTCGACGCGCGTGCGCTACGCGGTCGGCTACCTGTTCCTCTACCGATCGCTCAAGGACCGCCTGGGATTGCGGCTGGTGCGCTACGCCGCCTCCGGCGCGGCACCGATCGCGCCCGAGGTGCTCATGTTCTTCATGGGCATCGGCGTGCCGATGCACGAGGTTTACGGCATGACCGAGAACACCGCCGTGGCGACGGCCAACCGTGCGGGCCGGGTGAAGCTGGGCACGGTCGGCGAGCCGCACCCGGGAGTGGAGTTGCGCATCGACGAGACGACCGGCGAGATCCTCACGCGTCACCCCGGCACCTTCGTCGGCTACTGGCAGAGGCCGCGCGCCACCGCCGAGGCGATCGACGCGGATGGCTGGCTGCGCACCGGCGACGTCGGTCAGTGGGTCGACGGCACCCACGTCAGGATCACCGACCGCATCAAGGACATCATCATCACCGCCGGAGGCAAGAACATCTCACCCTCGGAGATCGAGAACTCCCTCAAGGCCTCGCCGTACATCAAGGAGGCCGTCGTCGTCGGTGATCGGCGGACGTACCTGACGGCGCTGATCGGCATCGAGTTGGATTCGGTCGGCGACTGGGCCCAGCGCCGCCGGATCCCCTACACCACCTACCGCGATCTGTCCGAGAAGCCGGAGGTCATCGACCTCGTCCAGGGCATCATCGACCAGGTCAACGGCAAGTTCGCCCAGGTCGAGGCGATCAGAGGATTCCGCATGCTGCCCAAGGAACTGGACCACGAGGACGGCGAGTTGACCGCCACGCAGAAGGTCAAGCGGGCCGCGATCCAGGAGATGTTCGCCGACGTCGTCGAGGAGATGTACGACAGCGGGAGGGCCGTGTGATCCGGTTCATCCAGGCCCTGTACGGCGGGCTGGGCGCAGGGTCGATCTACGCGCTGATCGCGGTCGGCTTCGTCATCATCTACAAGTCGACCCGGATCATCAGTTTCGCCCAGCCCGGCCTCATGGTGGTCGGCGCGCTCACGGTCGCCTACCTGGGGCCCGTCTACGGGCTGCCGTTCTTCCTGGCGGTGCCCCTCGCGATGCTGCTGATCGCCGGGCTGGGGATGGTGATCGAGCGCGCCGCGCTGCGCCCCATGGTCGGCAAGCCTGTGTTCGTGATGGTGATCATCACACTCGGGATCGACGTCGTCCTGCGGGTGGTCGCCAACCGCTTCATCGGCGTGACCGTGCGCCCGGTCGGCGACCCGTGGGGCTTCTCCACGTTCACCATCGCCGGCGTGCCCTTCCAGACGCGCTTCCTGATCATGCTGGCGGCGCTTGCTGCGGTCGTGGGGGTGCTGTTCGCCTTCTTCCGCTACTCCAGGATGGGCCTGGCCATGCGCGCCGCCGCCTTCGACCAGGAGACGGCCCTCGCCCAGGGCATCTCCGTGGGCGCGGTGTTTGCCCTGTCCTGGGCCATCGCCGCCGCACTGGCGACGCTGGCCGGCGTCTTCGTCGGCACGGGCACCCCGATCGACCAGGGCACCTGGGTGATCGCGCTCAAGGCGCTGCCCGCGATCATCATCGGCGGGCTGGACTCGGTCGGCGGCGCCGTCATCGGGGGGCTGGCCGTGGGGGTGGTCGAGTCGCTGGTGGCGGCCTACCAGCCGGCCTACGCCCCCTGGCTGGGCAACAACTTCGAACTCGTCTCCCCTTATGTCGTGCTGCTGCTGGTACTGCTGGTCCGGCCGTACGGGCTGTTCGGGACGCCGGAAGTGGAGCGCGTGTGACAACCGCCGTCCACCGTCCGGCGAAGCCGGGCGCCCGGCTTGGCCGCGACGGCCGCCGCGCCCGCACTCGCCTGCGGCGGCGGCCGGAGCTGTACACGTCCTACGCGGCCGACATGGCACTGCTCAACACACCGGGCAAGCGACTGGGGGTCGGCGGCATCCTGCTTCTGGGCGTGGTCATGCCCTTCATGGTGACCGACGACATCCTGGTCATCCTCGCCTCGGCCTGCGCGCTGTCCATCGGTGCGATCGGGCTGAACCTCGTCACGGGCTACGCCGGGCAGGTTTCGCTGGGCCATGCGTTCTTCGCCGGTCTGGGGGCATACACGGCGGCGGTGCTCAGCGGTGATCCGGCCCACCGGACGCTGGGCTACGGCGTCTCGGACATGGTGTTCTGGCTTCCCGCCGCCGGCATCGTTGCGGGCTTGGCGGGTCTGCTCGTCGCGCCGATCGCCGCGCGCCTGCGCGGCCTGTACCTGGCGATCGTGACGCTTGGGCTGGTGTTCCTCGGCGAGCATGTCTTCCGCGAGGCGACCCGGATCACGGGCGGGGTCGGCGTCGGCCGGCCCGGACCCACCCCCCAACTGTTCGGGTTCAACTTCCGGACATCCAGCGAGTTTCTGACCGGTGCGCAGCAGACGTACCTGATCCTGCTCGCCCTCCTGGCGATCCTCGCGCTGCTGGGGCGCAACATCGCGCGCGGGGATGTGGGACGGGCGTTCGCCGCCGTGCGCGACCGCGACATCGCCGCCGAGATCATCGGCGTCAACCTCATGCGCACCAAGCTGCGGGCGTTCACGATCTCGTCGTTCTACGCGGGGGTGGCGGGGGCGCTGATCTACACGGTCACGCCGTTCGTCGAGCCATCCTCATTCAACCTGCTGCTGAGCGTGCTGTTCGTCGCGATGATCCTGATCGGCGGGGTGGCGACGATCTCCGGGTCGATCATGGGTGCGTTCTTCATCGCGATCCTCCCGCGGTTCACTCAGGAGCTGCCGCGCGTCGTGCCCTTCATCAGCGCGCAGCCCACCGGAGGAGGCATCCTGACTGCGTCGCAGGTGGAGTCGATCCTCTACGGCCTGCTGATCATCGCGTTCCTGGTCTTCGAGCCGCGGGGGCTGTTCGGATTGTGGCTGCGAGCGCGCAACTACTGGAAGGGCTGGCCCTTCTCCTACTGAACGCGCGCTGGAGGGCCCTCGCTCGCACCCGCCTCGTACTACATCAGCCATACTACGAACCTCCCGGACTGCACGACCGAGGGCTGTGCCTGACGGCGACGGCCCCGAGCACAGAAGGGCCGAGATGAGAGAGACGACGTACCTGCGCCGCCTCGGAGTGCTGCTGGCGCTGGGTCTGCTGGCGGCGGGCTGCCGTGGCGGCGGCGGAGCGGCGACTGACGCCGATACGGAGGCGGCCGAGGACACTGAGGCCGCTGAGGACACCGGCACCGAAGGCGAGGAGGCGGCGACAGGCGACGTCGCATTCGACGTAGGCGTGACTGAGGAACCCTGCCCCGATGCGGTGAACGATGGCAACGGCTGCATCTATCTCGGAACGATCTCCGACCTCACTCAGGGTCCGTTCTCGTCGCTGGGGCCCCCCATCACCGAGGCGCAGGCCGCCTTCTGGCGGACCGTCAACGAAGAGGGTGGCATCGGCGGGCAGTTCGACGTCGACGTGACCACCTACGTCCGCGACAACCTCTACAACCCGGAGACCCACAACCAGGTCTACCAGGAGATCAAGGGCGAGGTCCTGGCCTTGGCCCAGACCCTCGGCTCCCCCACCACCGCGGCGATCATCGATGACATGAGGGCAGAGGAGATCGTGGGGGCGCCCGCCTCCTGGACCTCGGCGTGGGCCTTCGAGGACGTGCTCCTCGAATCCGGCGCCAACTACTGCATCGAGTCGATGAACGCGATCGACTACGCCCTCGAGAACTTCGAGAGTCCGATCGAGACCGTCACGGCCGTCCACTATCCGGGTGACTACGGCGACGACGGTGCCGCCGGCGCCCGCGTAGCAGCGGAGGAGAACGGCCTGGAGTTCATCGACGTGCCGACCAACCCTGGCCCCGACAATCAGGCCGGGGCCATCGACTCCCTGGTCAGCGAGTCGCCGGATCTGGTGATCATGACCACCAACCCGACCGACATGGCGACGATCGTCGGTCAGGCAGCCGCTCAGGGCTACCAGGGCCGGGTCATCGGCACGAGCCCGACCTGGAACCCCGGTGTCGTCGACTCGCCCGCGATCGATGCGGTCGAGGCGCTCTACATCCAGTCGGGTCCCTGGCAGACCTACGCCTCGGACACCGAGGGCCACGCAGCCATGCGCGAGGCGCTGGGGAGCGAGGAGGGCAACGACGGTCAGACTTCGGGCTGGGCCTGGTCCTACCCGCTGCGCGCCGCACTGGAGGCGGCCGTGGAGAACGGCGACCTGACCCGGTCGGGACTGCTGGAGGCCGTCGGGACCCTGGACTCGGTCGACTACCAGGGCATGGTCCCCGAGATCGACTACTCCGGTGAGCCCGACGACGCGGCCGTCCGGGGTACGTTCTTCTCGGAGGTCGACCGCGAGGCGTCCACCGGTGTGGGTTCGATCACCGAGGAGGCTTACACCGGCCCCACCGCGGAGACCTTCGAGCTGACCGAGCCCTGCTATGAGGCGGACTGACCCGCACCAGCCCATCCGCACCAGCCTTGGGCCGCCCGCACCGCGCGATGGGCGGCCCTTGGTCATCTACCTACGTCACTTCCGGATTTTCTCCCTGGACCCGAACACGTAGCGAACTTCGGGCAGCTCGCTGCCCGGGTATGCGGCTGGGCCTGGGAGCTGCCTCGGTCTGGCCACCGGTCCCGGATACCGGCACCCCGCCCCGCCGTTCACCTCCACGTGACGCTGACCGGTCATGCAGCGTCCGGTCGTCTTCACATGGCGCCGCCGATCGTCCTCACGTGAATCTGACCGGTCAGCAATCGTCGGTTCACCTTCACGCGAAGCCGACCGGCGTGGCCGGACCACACACCTGGCCTCGGGCGGCGCGAGCCGCGCTAACCTCGGCCGGACGGCTCGATCGGAATGCCTCGGCGGGCGCACGGCCGCCCATCGTGAGCAGTGAGGAACAGTGATGACATTGGACAACGGCATCGGCGTGATCGGACTGGGCACCATGGGCGCGCCGATGGCCGCCCGCCTGGCCGCCGGAGGCCACCGAGTCTTCGCGTGGAACCGCTCGCCGGTGGCAGCTCCGGCCGGGGTCGAACTGGTCGGCTCGCCGGCGGATCTGGCAGACCACGCGGACACGGTCCTGGTCATGGTCACCGGGCCTGAGGCCGTGCGCCAGGTGCTCTTCGACGATCACGGCTGGGCAGCCAACGCCAGCGCCGGGCACATCGTTGTCCAGTCGTCGACCATTGGGCCCGACGAGATGCGCGCAGTCGGCGCCGAACTCGCCTCACGAGGGGTGCGTGCGCTCGACGCACCGGTGAGCGGGTCGTCCGAGCCAGCCCGAAAGGGCGAACTGGTCGTCCTGGGGGGCGGTGATTCTGGCGACTTCGCCGAGTTGGCGCCCCTGTTCGATGCGATCGCCCGCAAGGTGGTCGTGTTCGGACCGGTGGGCAGCGGATCAGCGGTGAAACTCGCGGTCAACGCGGTGCTGATCTCCACGGTCGCAGCCGGCGCCGAAGCGTTGAACTGGCTACTCGGCAGGGAGCCCGACCTCGACATCGAGCAGGTCGCGGGTGTGCTCGAACGCGTGTCCCCGATCCTGGCCGGCCGGGCCCAGAAGATCGCCGGTGAGCCAGCGCCGAGTGGCTTCCCGTTGGCTCACGTGACCAAGGATCTGCGCCTGATCGAAGCGGGGTCGGCGAAGCACACGGTCCTGTCCAGCGTGCTGGCGGTCTGTGCCGACGCCGCGGCGAGCGGCTTCGGCGAGACCGACCTCGCCGCGTTGGGAACGTACCTGCGCTCATCGCGTCGAGGTCGGCTGTGATGCCCATCGGGTGATACGCGCGCCCGAGCGGGTTCTCCTGGCGTCGCCGCCGCGGGCCTGGGTACGCTGCGAATCATGGCCTCCAGCGACCTTGACGCGTTCGCGATGGTCCTGGCCGGCGGGGAGGGAAAGCGGCTCGCACCCCTAACCGCAGACCGCGCCAAGCCGGCGGTTCCCTTCGGCGGCAACTACCGCATCATCGATTTCGTCCTTTCGAACCTGGTGAATGCGGGCTACTGCAAAATCGCCGTGCTCACGCAGTACAAGAGCCACAGCCTGGACCGCCACATCAACCTCACATGGCGGATGTCCCAGATGACCGGTAACTACGTGCTGTCGGTGCCCGCACAGATGCGACGGGGGCCGCGCTGGTATCTGGGATCCGCGGACGCGCTGTACCAGAACTTCAACCTCATCTCCGACGAGCGGCCCCGCTCAATCCTGGTTTTCGGGGCGGATCACATCTACCGGATGGACCCGCGTCAGATGGTGAAGGAGCACCTCCAATCGGGTGCGGGCCTGACCGTGGCGGCGTTGCGCGTCCCGCGGGAACAGGCCGACCAGTTCGGGGTGATCGAGGCAGATCTCAGCGGGCGCATCACGGCGTTCAAGGAGAAACCCAAGCAGGCCGAGGGACTTCCCGATGCACCGGACCAGGTCTACGCCTCGATGGGCAACTACTGCTTCACCACCGAAGCGCTCATGGGCGCGGTCGCTGCCGACGCCGCCGACGAGCGGTCCAAGCACGACGTCGGGGGCGACCTCGTGCCGGCGTTCGTGAACAAGGGCGACGCGCACGTCTACGACTTCTCGTCGAACCACGTGCCCGGCTCGACCGAACGCGACCGCGGCTACTGGCGCGACGTGGGAACGCTGGACGCCTACTTCGACGCACACATGGACCTCATCTCGGTCCACCCGATCTTCAACCTCTACAACCGCCAGTGGCCGATCCTCACGTGGCACCCACCGCTGCCGCCGGCCAAGTTCGTCCATAACAGTGGGGACCGCGTCGGGCGGGCGGTCGAGTCCCTGGTCGCCGAAGGCGTGATCGTCTCGGGCGGGGACGTGCGCCGCTCAGTGCTCTCCAGTGGCGTGGTCGTGCACTCCTATGCCGAAGTGACCGGATCGGTGCTCATGCAGGGCGTGGACGTCGGCGAGCACGCGATCGTGCGCAACGCGATCGTGGACAAGCAGGTGCGCATCGCCGACGGCGCGCAGATCGGTGTCGACCATGAGGCGGATCGGGAGCGTTTCACCATCACGTCCAACGGCGTCGTGGTGATCGGTAAGGGCGAGCGAGTGGAAGTGTGACCGATGCGCGTCAGCCTGCTGACCCGCGAGTTCCCACCTGAGGTCTATGGCGGCGCCGGCGTCCACGTCGAGCAGTTGTCCGCCTTCCTGGCCCCGCTGGTCGACCTGGCCGTGCACTGCTTCGGCGAGCCGCGAGCCTCGCCGCTGGTCGCCGGGACCTACGAGCCATGGGACGCCCTGGCCGGTGCGGCGCCGCACGTGTCGGCGCTGCGGATGATGTCGGTGGACCTCGCGATGACCGCTGGCGTCGCGGACGCCGACCTCGTCCACAGCCACACCTGGTACACCAACCTGGCCGGTCATCTGTCGGCGCTTACCTACGGGATCCCGCATGTGGCGACCACCCACTCGCTGGAGCCCCTGCGCCCGTGGAAAGCCGAGCAGCTCGGCGGCGGCTACGCGCTGTCGCGCTTCTGCGAGCGCACGGCACTCGAGGCGGCCGACAGGATCATCGCCGTGTCCAGGCAGATGCGCGACGACGTGTTGAAGTGCTACCCCGCGATCGACCCCGACCGCGTCGAGGTGATCTTCAACGGCATCGATACCGAGCTGTACCACCCCGACCCGGGCACGGACGTCCTCGTGCGCTACGGCTTGGACCCGGAACGTCCGATCGTGACCTTCGTGGGGCGGATCACGCGACAGAAGGGGCTGGTGCACCTGCTGGAGGCCGCGCCCAGGATCGATCCGGCGGGCCAACTGGTGTTGTGCGCCGGCGCGCCCGACACCGCCGAGATCGCCGCCGAAGTCGAGCGACTGGTGGCCGAGGTTCGTGCGCGCCGCGGCGGGGTCACGTGGATCCGCCAGGTGCTGCCGCGCCGCGAGATCGTGCAACTGCTGAGTCACACCGCCGTGTTCGTCTGCCCGTCCATCTACGAGCCGTTCGGGCTGGTGAACGTCGAGGCGATGGCGTGCGAATCCGCGGTGGTCGCCTCGGCAGTGGGAGGCATCCCCGAGGTCGTGGTCCACGGCAAGACCGGCCTGCTGGTGAGCTTCCAGCCCAGCGACGACCTCTACGGCACCCCCGCCGATCCGGCCGCGTACGCCGCCGGGCTCGCCGAGGCGGTGAACCGGCTGATCGCCGACCCGGCACGGGCCCACGCGATGGGCAGAGCCGGCCGGCAGCGGGTGGTCGAGGTCTTCAGCTGGCCGGCGATCGCTGAGCGCACGGTGGCGCTGTACCGCCGGATGCTGGACCGCGCCGCGCCGCGCCAGGCGTGACGTCAGGTCGTGAGGACGAGCTTGCCGAAGACCTCGCCGTTGGCCATGTCCTCGTAGGCGCTCCGCGCCTCCGCCAGCGGCCGCACCGAATCGATCAGCGGGCGCACGCCGCTGGTCTCCAGCATGCGCACCAGGTCGATGAACTCGGCATGCGTGCCCATCGTCGAGCCCACGACACGCACCTGACGGAAGAACACGCGCTGCAGTTCGGCCGGGGGGTTCGGCCCGCTGGTGGATCCTGCGACCACGATCACCCCGCCCGCCTCGACCGAGCGCAGCGAGTGTCCCCAGGTGGCCTCCCCCACCGTCTCCAGCACCGCGTCAACCCGCTCGGGCAGGCGGGCGCCCGTCTCCAGTCCCGCGTAGGCGCCCAACTCGACGGCACGGTCGGCCTTGGCCGGGTCGCGGCTGGTGGCGTACATCCGCAGCCCGGCCGCCTTGCCCAGCAGGATCGCGGCGGTGGCCACGCCCCCACCGGCGCCCTGCACCAGCACGCGCTGGCCGGGCCGCAGCCCACCCTGCACGAACAGCATCCGGTAGGCGGTCAACCACGCGGTGGGCAGGCAGGATGCCTCCTCGAAGCTGATCGCGGCGGGCTTGTCGATCAGGTTGCGCGAAGGCACGGCGACCAGTTCGGCATGAGTGCCGTCGTAGCGTTCGGACAGGATGGTGAAGTTTCCCGGCGCCTCGGGGCCGGAGGGATCGTCGGGGACGAGCGCGTGCACGATCACCTCGCGCCCATCCTCGGTCACCCCGGCCGCGTCGCAGCCAAGCACGATCGGCAGGCGATCAGGATCGATGCCCACCCCTCGCAACGTCCAGATGTCGTGGTGGTTGAGCGAGGCGGCGCGTACGCGTACGACCTCCCAGCCTGGCTGGAGCCTCGGATCGGGGACGTCGCCGATCTCCAAGGCGACGATCGGGTTGTCGGGTTCGGCGCGGGCGGCGGTGACGGCGAGCATGGCGGGGAGCCTACCCGGCCGGATGGCTACGTGACGGCGGCGCCCGTGGAGGCGCGGGCGAGCACGTCCGGCTCGATGTACATCACCCGGGCCGCGGGCACCTGGGCGCGGACCCGTTCCTCGGCCGCGTTGATGGTCGCGGCGACCTCGGGGAAGCTGAGCGAGGGGTCCAGCGCCAGCTTGGCCGCGACCAGCAGTTCCTCGGGCCCCAGATGCTGGGTCTTGAGATGGATCAACTGCCGCACCCCGGGCGTGGACCGCATCGCTGCGCGGATCGCGGCCACGTCGGCCTCCGACGCGCCCTCGCCGATCAGCAGGCTCTTCATCTCGATGCTGAGCAGGGTGGCGATGACGCCGAGCAGGATGCCGATGGCCACGGTCGCCGCCGCGTCCCAGACCGGGTCGCCGGTGAGCAGCGACAGGCCGACGCCGCCGAGGGCGAGGAACAGGCCGACCTCGGCGCCGACGTCCTCGAGCAGCACCACCGGCAGTTCCGGGTTCTTGGAACGGCGGACGAAGGTCGACCAGGAAGCCTCGCCCCGCTCGGCGTTCGCCTCCCGCACCGCCACGCGCAGCGACAGGCTCTCGATGACGATCGCCACGACCAGGATGCCCACGGCGATCCCCGGGGAGGTCACCTCATGGGCCTCCCGCAGCTTCTGGAGCCCTTCGTACAGCGCGAACAACGAGCCCAGGGCGAACAGCACCACCGTGACGACGAACGCCCAGAAGTAGCGCTCGCGGCCGTAGCCGAAGGGATGCTCGCGGGTGGCGCGCTGCCGGGCGCGCGCGCCACCGAGCAGCAGCAGCGCCTGGTTCGCGCTGTCGGCCACCGAATGCACCGACTCGGCCAGCATCGAACTGGACCGCGTGAGCAGGAACCCCACGAACTTCGCGATCGCGATGCCGAGGTTGGCGACAAGGGCCGCGAGCACCGCCTTCCTGGATCCACCACCCGCCATCCCCGAAGCGTAGCCGCTGGCGAGCGCAACACTCGGAAACGAGGCTGGAGAAAGAGGAACGGCGCCCCGCATCACAAGGTGGAGCACCGGAAATAGGCACATCGACGTTGGGCCGCCATCCGAAACGCCGGCACGTGACGCCAGCGTCCCGCGGTCAGCCGGCGTCGGGTTCCCCGGCACGCGCGGTAGCGCGGATGCACTCCCACGCCGCCTCGACGTGTTCCCGGCGCGTGGCCAGCGCACCGATCGACAGCCGCAACGTGAAACGCCCATCCAGCACGGTGTGCGTGAGATACAGCTCGCCGGAGGCGTTCAGGGTCTCCAGCAGGCGGCGGTTGGCCTTCTCCGGGTCACGCGCGGAGCGGTAGCGGAAGCAGACCAGGTTCAGCGGTGCCGGGGCCGCCAGTTCGAAATCGGGGTCGGCCTCGATCCAGCTCGCCAGCTCCCGGGTCAGCGCGACGTGCTCGCGCACGTGGTGGCGCAACCCTTCCGCACCGTAGTGGCGAAGCACGAACCACAGCTTGAGCGCCCGGAAACGGCGACCGAGCGGCACGTGCCAGTCGCGGTAATCGATGACCGAACCGGTCTCGGTGGCCTGGTTGCGCAGGTACTCGGGCAGGATCGACAGGGCCCGCACCAGCGCACCACGGTCGGCGACGTAGAACACGTCGCAGTCGAAATTGACGAACAACCACTTGTGCGGATTGGTGCAGTAGCTGTCGGCGAGTTCCAGCCCGTCGTGGATCCAGCGCAGCTCCGCGCAGACGGCGGCGGTGCCACTCATCGCCGCGTCGACGTGGAACCACACCCCGAGGTCACGAGCCACCTCGCCGATCAGGGGCAGCGGGTCGATCACGTTGGACGAGGTCGTGCCCACGGTGCCCACCACCATGCAGGGGGTCACGCCCGCAGCCAGGTCAGCATCGACCAGTTGCCGCAACGCGACCGGGTCCATGCCGTGACCGGCATCGGTCGGCACCGTCCGGAGCAGGTCAGTGCCCAACCCGGCAATGCGGACCGCCTTCTCCACCGAACTGTGCGCCTGGTCGGTCGCATAGACGGCCAGCGGCCGGTCCACCCCTCGAGCCGTCGCCGCTCCGGCGGTGGCGCGCTCGCGGGCGGCCAGCAGCGCGCACAGCGTGGCGCTCGACGCCGAGTCCTGGATCACCCCGCCGCCCTCACCGGTGGACAGGAACGGGGCCGGCAAGCCGAGCAGTTCCACCATCCAGTCCAGGACATGCGTCTCCAGCTCGGTGCAGGCAGGGCTGGTGGCCCACAGCATCCCCTGCACCCCAAGCCCGGCGGACAGCAGTTCGCCGAGGATCGACGGCCCGGAGGCGTTAGCCGGGAAGTAGCCAAAGAAGCTGGGCGACTGCCAGTGGGTGATGCCGGGCATCACCAGGCGGTCCACATCGCCGAGGATGCGCTCGAACGGCTCGCCCTGCTCGGGCGGAGACGCGGGCAGCTGAGCCCGGAGCGTACCAGGGTCCACCTGCGACAGGACCGGGAACTCCTCCACCCGCTCCATGTAGTCCGCGATCCAGTCCACCACCGCGCGGCCGTGACGCCGGAACGCAGCGGGCGTCATGTGATGGCCGTACCGCTCCTCCATCGCTCCCCCATCCCGACCGCTGCAGGCCCAGACTAGAGGCCCGCGATTCTGGGGCAGGAGCCGCGCCTCCTGTACGCGGGGCGGCGAGGAGGCATCAACGGTGAAGTTCTGGAGGGCCCTGCGCCGGCGCTGCCCGCGCTGCGGCAGCCGCGACATCTGGCTGCGATGGGGCCAGTTGCGCACCCGCTGCCTCGGCTGCGGCTACCCGTTCGAGCACGAGGAGGGGTACTGGGTCGGCGCCATGATCGTCAACCTCGGCATGGCCGAGGGCCTGTTCGCCATGGTCCTGCTCGGCGGGATCGCGCTGACGTGGCCCCGGGTGGCCTGGACGCACCCGCTGATCGCCTCCGGGTGCTGATGGTCGGGGTTGCCGGTCTGGTTCTACCCTCCAAGACCCTGTGGATCTGGCTCGACCTTGCGGTCCACCCGTACTCCTCCGAAGAGAGCGCGACCGGACGGGCTCATAACGGGGCCAGGGTGAACCGGACCCAGGGGTACGTCATACTGACTTCCTTGCCATCAGGAGATCACGCCACGTGACCGCTGACTTCCCGTTGCTTGCCCAGGCCCCGCCCACCGACAGCAACCTCGGCCTGCAGGCTGCGCTGGTCGGCCTGCTGATCGTGCTCAACGCCGCCTTCGCCGGCAGCGAGATCGCCCTGGTCTCGCTGCGGGAGGGCCAGATCAAGCGCCTGGAGCAGCGTGGCGGCGCCGGTCGGGCGTTGAGCAGACTGGCCCAGGACCCCAACCGGTTCCTGTCGACCATCCAGATCGGCATCACCCTCGCCGGGTTCCTGGCGTCGGCGGCAGCCACCGTGGCCTTCGCCCAACTGCTGGTCGAGCCGCTGTCGCCGCTGGGCCGAGCCGCCTGGCCGACCGCGATCGTCATCGTCACGGTCATCCTGACGTTCCTGATGCTGGTGTTCGGCGAGTTGGCCCCCAAGCGCATCGCCCTGCAGCGGACAGAAGGGTGGGGGCTGGTGGCCGCGCGGCCGCTGGCGCTCATCGCCGCGCTGGCCGCGCCGGTGGTCTGGGTGCTCACCAGGTCGACCGACCTGACCGTGCGATTGTTCGGCGGCGACCCGGCCCGGGCACGGGAGGAGATGAGCGAGGGGGAGGTCCGCGACCTGGTGGCCTCGCGGCCCCAATTCACCAGCGAGCAGCGCGAGATCATCTCCGGCGCCTTCGAGATCGCCGAGCGCACCCTGCGCGAGATCGTGGTCCCGCGGCCCAAGGTGGTCGGCCTGCCCGCAGACCAACCGGCGGGCGAGGCGAGCGCGGCGCTGGTGGCCGCCGGCCACTCCCGCGCCCCCGTCTACCGGGGAGATCTGGACGACGTGCTGGGGGTGGTGCACCTGCGGGAACTGATCGGCGCGCACCGGCCCGTGGGCGAGTTCGCCCGGCCGGCCACGGCGCTGCCCGAGAGCCTCGGCGTGCTCGCCGCACTGCGCCGCCTCCGGGCCGAGCGCGACCACCTGGCCCTGGTGATCAACGAGCACGGCGGGGTCGAGGGCATCGTCACGCTTGAGGATCTGCTCGAGGAGATCGTCGGCGAGATCTATGACGAGTTCGACCAGCACCTGGACCCGTCCGACGTGCGTGGAGTGCAGCGTCGGGAGGACGGATCCTTCATCATCCCGGGGTCGTTCCCCATTCACGACCTGGACGATCTGGGCATCGCCCTGCCCGAGGGGGACTACGCCACGATTGCCGGGCTGGTCCTGGAGGGCCTGGGCCGGCTGCCGGCCCCGGGCACCGTCCTCGAGATCCCCGGGTGGCGCATCCAGATCCTGTCGCGCAGCGGCAACGCGATTGGCAACCTCCTGCTGCGGCCTCAGGGAGGGGCTGCGGAGGCCGCCGAACCGGCGGGGGATGGCTAGCCTGCAGCGCTCCTGAGCGCGTCGACCACGTAGTCGAGAGCGGCGGTGAGCCGCTCGACGTCGCCCGCCTCAACCGCCGGAAACACCGCGATACGCAGCTGGTTTCGGCCGAGCTTGCGGTAGGCGTCGATGTCGACGACGCCGTTGGCGCGCAGCACCTTGACCACCTCGTCGGCACGGACCGACTCGTCCAGATCGATGGTGCAGACCACGTTGCTGCGCTGCGCCGGGTCGGCGACGAACGGCGAGGCCCAGTCGCGGGACGCGGCCCAGTCGTAGAGGTGCCCGGCCTTGGCCGCGCAGTCCTTGGCGGCCCAGGCGAGCCCACCGTGGGCGTTCATCCAGTCGACCTGCTCCGCCATCAGGTAGAGCGTGGCGACCGCGGGGGTGTTGTAGGTCTGGTCCTTGCGACTGTTCTCCAGCGCCAGGCGGATATCCAGCATCGTGGGAATGTGGCGCCCGGATGCGGCAATCTCGTCGAGCCGCCTCATCGACGCCGGCGAGAGCAGGGCGATCCACAGCCCGCCATCGCTGGCGAAGGCCTTCTGCGGGGCGAAGTAGTAGGCATCGCAGTCGGCCGGATCGAAGGTCAGGGCCCCCGCGGCGCTGGTGGCGTCCACCGCGACCAGGCCCTGCTCTGCGCTGATGCCGTCCGGCCGCGTGACCGGCATGACCACCCCAGTGGACGTCTCGTTGTGGGTGAGCGCGTACAGGTCGGCGGTGGGATCGGCGTGCAGGTCCGGGTGTGTGCCGAACGGCGACTCGGTGACCAGCGGGTCAGCCAGGAATGGCGCGGCGCGCGTGACGGCGGCGAACTTGCTGCTGAACTCGCCGAAGACCGCGTGGGCGCTGCGCTCGCGGATCAGGCCGAAGGCGGCGGCGTCCCAGAACAGCGTGGCGCCGCCGTTGCCGAGCGCGACCTCGTAGCCCTCCGGCAACCCGAAGAACACCCGCAGGCCCTCACGCAGCCGCCCCACCTGCGCCTTGACGGGCGCCTGGCGATGGCTGGTGCCCAGCAGCCCGGGGGCGACGCGAGCAAGCGATTCGACGGCCTCCTGGCGGACCTTGGACGGTCCGGAGCCGAAGCGGCCGTCGACAGGGCGGATCTGATCGGGAAGGACGATGTCGAGCATGGGATCCTCGGGAGACGGAATCGATACCTGGCAAGGGTGCCGCATCGCGGTGGCGCCGGCCAACCGCAGAGCAGGCCGTTTGTGGAGAACCGCCTGGGCGGGGCGCTACCAGGTGATCGATGCCATCGCCTGGCGCCGCACTGGTCACGGCTTCCTGGCGGCGGGCGAGCTGGGAGCCGGGCGGGGGTGCCAGCGATCCGCGGTCAGCGCGGCGAACATGCCGGCGGCCGGCAGCGCAGCCACGGCCACCAGAGCCACAGGAAGGCCGAGCATCGTCGCCAGACCGCCGGTAGCCGCTGTGCCGACCGCCCCACCGGTGAAGAACACCAGGTTGAACACGCCCAGAGCCACGCCGCGCACCGACGGGTCGACAAGCGTCGACACCGCATCGACCAGGCAGACCTGCCCGCCCGCGAACCCGGCCGCCGCCAGACCCATGCCCAGCATCAGCAGCACCGGGTTGGGCTGGCCCGCGGCCACAAGCAGCACCCCGGCCGTGCTGCCGGCGGCCAGCAGGGCGACCAGCCGGTAGCGGTTCTCCCCTGGGGGGTGAGCACCGATGATGCGGGACGTGAACGCGCCCAGCATGGCCGCGGGGAGCAACGCCAGGCCGATCAGCAGCGGCGGCCAGCCCTGGCTTGCGCTCAGCATCTGTGGAATCGCGAGCAGCAGCCCCAGATAGGCGGCCAGGAGGGTCAGGCCAGCCATGCACGTCAGCCCGTACACCCGGTTACCGGCCAGTTCCAGGGGCAGGAAGCCGTGGGGGTGGCGGGGCACGTGGCGCGCGAGCAGGAATCCGGCACCCGCCGCCAGCGCGCTGGCGGCGGCCAGGACAGCCGCTCCCGTCCCCGTGGCGGGCGACTGCAGGACCAGGACCACCCCGAGGGTGAGCGCCGCCACCATGGCGGCCCCGCGGACATCGATGCGGCCACGGGCGGCCGGTGTGGCCGGAGCGAGGCGGGCGACCGGCTCCATGATCAGCAGCGTGATCACCGGCAGCGCCAGGACCGCCCGCCAGCTGACGACCTGGGCGATGATGCCGCCGATCAGCGGTCCTGAGCCGCTGACCAGGGCGACGATGACCGTCAGCCCGCTGAGCACCCGCACCCGCTGGTCCTCGCCGAAGCGAGCGGCGACCACACCGAGCGCCAGGACCGGTACCGCCCCGGCGCCCACCCCCTGCAGCATCCGCCCGGCGATGAGCACCTCGAAGCCCGGCGCCAGCGCGGCCAGCGCCGACCCCGCGCTGAATAGCACCAGGCCGATCCGCAGCGGCAACCGCAGCCCCAGCAGGTCGGCGAGGCGGCCGAACAGCGCGGTGCTGATCGAGAAGGTCAGCGAGAAGACCGTCAGGATCCAGGCCCGTCCGGCAAGGTCAAGGTCGAGTTCCTCGCCCACGGCGGGCAGCGCGACGGCGACGGCCGACGAACCGATGATCGCCAGGGCGATGAGGGTGCCGAGCAGACCGGCGACGCGCGCGACCGACGGCATCCCAGAGGGGGTTGACAGGGACACGAACGGCCACGCTACCCCTCGGCAGGGCAGCGGGCCGAACTCGGGCGCGCGGGCGATCCGCGCACCGGGACGAGATGCGCCGGGGTTCTCCATCGGCCATGCCCATCCCCGAACCCAGGTTCATGGTTTCGGCCGCGGTGAGGGCTCGAAGCTGTGGAAAGCCGTGGCCGCGTGGGCCGCATTGTCGACGGCCAGGTGTGGATCCGCGCGCCCACGCCGGTCGGCTTCACGTGAAGGTGAAGCGACGTGTGCTGACCGGTGAGGTTCACGTGTAGGCGACCGGCGACGCTGTGTGAAGCCGATCAGGCGCCACATGACCGGTCAAGTCCACGTCAAGGTGAACGGCGGGGGCAGGGGCCGGTGTCCGGAGCGACTGAACCCGGGGCGGTCGGCGCGCCACCCGTGTCAGGTGCGTCAGGCGGGCGCGGTGTGCACCCGCATGTCCGCGGCGAACATGCGCTCGGGCTCGATCGCGTAGTAGGGGGAGTCGCCGCCCCAGTCCTCCTACCCCCCGCCGTAGTGGTCGACGAGCACGTGCGGAAGCCGGCGTCGTCGCCGTCCAGGCTCAGGAGGCGGGCGCGGCCGTGGACGGACACGACGAGCGCCTCCCCTCGGACGTGGGTCGCCGATACCGCGGGGGAGCGGGCGCGGAGGATCGTCGCTGCTCGGCCGTACATTGGAGGCATGCCGACCATGCTCCAGCCGGTCCGGGGCTTCGACGCGGAGCTCCCGTCGCCTGTCGAAGAGCTTCACGATGCCGCGCTTGCTCGCCACGACGTGCGGTTGCTGCTGAAGCGCGACGACCTCATCCACCCCGAGATCCCTGGGAACAAGTGGCGCAAGCTGAAGTACAACCTGGCGGCCGCTCGGGAGGAGGGGCACTCCACGCTGCTGACATTCGGCGGCGCCTACTCGAATCACCTTCGCGCGGTGGCGGCGGTTGGCCACTCCTTCGGCTTCAACACCATCGGAGCCGTTCGCGGTGAGGACCACGCCCCACTCAACTGGTCACTCGGCTTTGCCACGAGCAGGGGCATGCGGCTCACCTATCTGGACCGGTCGACCTACCGGCGCAAGCGCGACCCCGAGGTCATCGCCACGCTGCAGCAGCAGTTCGGCCCCTTCTTCCTGGTGCCAGAAGGTGGCAGCAACGCACTCGCCGTCCAAGGGTGTGCTGAACTCCCCCCAGAAATCGACACAGGCTTCGATGTCATCTGCTGTGCCTGCGGAACCGGGGGGACCTTGGCCGGCATTGCGAGTGGCCTTCACGAGCAGCAGCGGGCAATCGGGTTCTCAGCCCTCAAGGGCGGTCAATTTCTGGCCGGCGAGGTCGCAAAACTCCAGCGCCAGGCGTTCGGCTCCACTTCCGGGAACTGGCGCATCGAGTACGACTTCTCGTTTGGCGGCTTTGCCAAGCGCAACCCTGAACTGGATCGCTTCATCCAGGAGTTCAAGGATCGCCACGGTCTTTCCCTGGATTGGGTCTACGTGGCCAAGATGCTCTACGGAGTGTTCGCGCTCGTGGAGGGCGGCCAGTTCGAGCCGGGGACGGCGATCGTCGCCGTCATCACCGGACCGGCGGACTGCGCTCCTACGCCTTGAGGTGGTACTCGCGCATGGCTCGTCGGGATACCGAGCCGTCGACCCACCGCAATGCCCAGGTCCCAGTGTTGATTGCGAAGCGCTTCCCGAAGCCCAACCACTTGCCGTGCATTGTCCGGCCCATCGGGTCCAGCATCAGCTGAACCGTGCTGTGATAGGCCGCGCCCTTGTAATAGCCTGAGGGCGACGTGCGCTCACTCCAGATTCCGGTGACCACAGCACCATCCACCGACAGCTCAAGCCGGAGTCGCGAGCCCATCGAGTGCGGCAGACTTTGTCCCACCAGGCGACCGCCGTGCTTCCGGATCATCACATAGTGCTCGCCCTCCAGCTCCGTCTTCCGCCCAGAGCTGTCATAGATGTAGCGGCTGTGCCAGATGCCGGTCAGGTGGTCGTGCTCACTGGCCGGTAAGGCAACGCCTGCCGTATCTGGCTCACTGTCGGTGATGGCCGGGGTGGCTGCTGCCAGGGCGAGGCCGGCACCGAGCTTGAGCAGCAGATCACGGCGGCTAATGCCTGTATCGAGCTGTTGCACCCATGCCGCGCTGAGGCGTGCCACGTCGTGCACGTCGATCTCTTCGAGACGATCGGTCAGCATGCCGAGGCCAGCCGGTAGGGCAATCTCATGGGCAGCGCGAGCAGCGCCGTTGACGAGTGCCGGGAGCTGCTCAAGTTCCTGTCGGGTCGTATACGCGGCATCCCGATACCGGAAGTCGGGGCAGTCAGCGAGGAGATCGGATACCCGGCATTCGTACAGTTCGGCGAGGTGACTGAGCACGCCCAGCGACGGCGCATAGCCAGTCTTGCTTGGCCAGTTCTCCCAGTACGAGAAGTTCTTGAAGGTCTTGGGGTCGGCTGGCCAGCGCTCGTTCCAGTGCTCCGCTGCCTGGCGCTGGCTCCAGCCGTGTCCCAGGCGGAAGGCAACTCGCGCGTTGATGCTGTACCGCTGACGGAAGACCTCAGCGATCTCGGTCCACGTCTGCTGCTGGTCGCGGAGGGACGCGGTGAGCTGAAGCTGTTCCTGCCGGAGGCTGCGAGTTCCTGCGGCCACTGCCGTCTCCTTCGGTCCGATCCGGCTGTCGAGCGTCCCCGTCAGACGGGGAGATCTTGTGCCAGCAGATCGTAGCCACGCGGGGTGGTCTGGCGCTGGCCGCTCGCCGAGAGTGGGCACTGTCCGGACGGCAAACCACAGGAAGGCGGATTCCGACCATGATGAAAGGAGCACAACCTTGACGTCCCCCGGCGACCCCGGCCGTCCAAGCGCGGGCCCTATTGAGCGACCTCCGCTGCCGGTCTACCCCTTGCGTGGTCAGCGGCCGGCTCCCCAGTCCTCCCATCTCGACAGCGTTACCAAGGCCATGGAGGCGCTCCAGGTGGCGCGGCGCGACTGCCGGGCGAACCCACCGATCTTCACCGAACTGGGACGGGCGCTCAACGTGGTCGCCGACGTGCGAGGCGCCATGCTGACCACCGACGGCTCCCACAGCGGCACGCCCGCCGCCCCTCCCACCGAGAGACCCTCCTCTGACCAACCGCACGGCATCATGCTCGTCCCTGAGCCCGCTGGTGTCCGCGGCCAATGCCGCTGCGGCTGGCAGTCAGCCTTACTGGTGGGAGCGGCCGGCGATGAGCGCAACCTTGCCTGGGCTCGCGCCGAACATGCCGCCGACGCGCACCTCAAGAGTGCCGGAAGCTCCTCTGCGCCCGGCGGCTCCCGGCGATGAGCGCAACGCTCAGGCCGTGGGGCTGGTGGGAGCGAACGCGTTCGTCAGCGGCTGGCCGGACAGCTTGGCCACCTGCGCGTGCACCTTGGCGGTGAAGGCGCGGCGGCTGCGCGCGTCCGCCGCCGGCGGGGCGACGACGTCACCGAAGTGGACCTGCACGGTCCCTGCGGGCGGGCGGTGCGGCTGGGGCCAGCCACCCTTGGGCCAGACCGCAGCGGTGCCGATCAGCCCGACCGGCACACAGGGCACCTGCGCCTCAGCAGCGACCCGGCCGAGGCCGCTGCGGAAGCGGTACAGCGCCCCGGTCGGGGAGCGACTGCCCTCCGGGAACACCCCCACCGCCGCTCCACCCCGGAGCACCTCCACGATCAGGCCGATGGCCTCCATATCCGCCCGCCCGCGATCCACGGGCACCATCCCCAGCGCCACGTTGAAGCGCCCGAACAGCCCCTCGGCCAACTCGCGCTTGCCGAGGAACCGCATCCGGCGCGGAGAGGCGGCAGCCAGCAGGTAGTGATCCAGAAACGACAGATGGTTGGCCGCCAGCAGCACGCCCCCGCCGCCGGGCACGGCCCCTTGCCCGGTCACCTCCGCGCGGTACCACCGGCGCAGGGGAGGCCCGGAGATGCGCTGCGCGATCCGCATAGCGAGGGGGTTGGGAACGAGAGCCATGCGCCTCTCCTGTGGTGCTCAAGCGAACAGCCCGCCATCAACCTGGACGACGGCACCGTTCACGTAGGCTGCCCCGTCGGAGCACAGGAACGCCACGACGGCGGCAACATCCTCGGGTGTTCCCAGGCGGGCAGCGGGAACCTGCTCGACGAGCCGAGACATCTCCAGCCCCTCGGTCATCGCGGTGGCCACGAACCCCGGCGCCACCGCGTTCACGGTGATCCCGCGCTTGCCGACCTCCCGGGCGAGCGACTTGGTCAGCCCCACCAGGCCGGCCTTGCTGGCCGCGTAGTTGGCCTGGCCGGCATTGCCGTGCAGGCCGACCACGCTGGTCACGTTCACGATGCGACCTGCCCGGGCGCGCAGCATGCCGCGCAGCGCAGCCCGTGACAAGGCGAAGGCGGCGGTCAGGTTGACCTGCAACGGCAGGGCGAAGGCCTCGTCGCTCATCGATATGGTCAGTCCGTCGGCGGTGACCCCGGCGCAGTTGACCAGCGCTCCGATCCCGCCCACCTCGTTCATCGCCTCGACCAGCGGTTCCACGCCTTGGCGCAGGTCCGCCCCGGTCAGGCGGGTCTCGACGCCAGCATCCTCGCAGCTCTTGGCCGTGGTCTCAGCGCCGTCCCGGTCGCCCCCGTAGTGCACGATCACCGGGCGGCCGGCCCGGGCCAGCGCCAGCGCAGTGGCGGCGCCGATCCCCTTGGACGCTCCGGTCACCAGCGCCCAGGCCGAGGCTGTCTGTTCGCTCGCCACCTACAAATCCTCCGGTTCCGAGACGGTCCGCCGCTGCAGCGACCGGTCGATGCGCTTGACCATGTTGGTGAGCACGGGCGAGGCGCCCAACTCGACGACTTCGGTCACCCCCAACCGCCTGAACGTGGTTACGCTGTCCCGCCAGCGGACCGGGGTCACGACCTGGCGCCGCAGCAGGTCGGGCCACTCCCCGGCCGAGGTGTGCGGCTCGGCGTCGACGTTGGCGACCACCGGCACGGCGGCCTCGGCGAACGCCACGCGGTCCAGCGCCTCGCCGAACGGTTCGACGGCGGGGGCCATGTGCGGGCTGTGATAGGCCGCGCCGACGTTGACGTCCAGGACCTTGCCCCGTGCGGGCCGGCCGCCGTCGCCCTCCGGCGCGGGCTTGCTCAGCCGGGCGCGCAGCGTGTCCAGGGCCTCTGCGGACCCCGCGACCACGACCTGCCCCGGCGCGTTGTCGTTGGCCACGTGGACGCCGACCTCGGCGCAGGCGGCCTCGACCACGCCATCGGGATAGCCGACGCAGGCGACCATCGTGCCCGGCATCGCGGCAGCGGCGGTCTGCGTGTGCCGGGCGCGCGCGTCGACCAGTTTCAGCGCCTCCGCGAACCCCAGGACCCCGGCGGCGACCAGCGCGTCGTACTCCCCGAGCGAATGCCCCGCGACCGCGACAGGATCCTGCCCCCCCGCCTCCCGCCAGGCGTCGAGGAGCACCGCCTGATGGACGAAAAGAGCGATCTGGCACTTGGCAGGCTCGCGCAACTCCTCGGCGTCGGCCTCGGTGCCGAGGCGCGCGACGTCCCAGCCGAGGACCTCACCCGCCTCGACCCAGCGCTTCGCCGCCGGATGATCGCGCCACGCCCGCGCCATGCCCGGTCGCTGGCTGCCCTGGCCTGGAAAGACCAGCGCCTGCACGTTTTCGGCGCTCATGGAAAGACTAGCGCCTGCACGTGTTCAGCACTCATGACATCCCCACTCACGCTGGGCGGAAGACCAGGACAGCGTTGTGGCCCCCGAATCCGAAGGAGTTGGAGCAGGCAGCCCGGATCGACACCTTGCGGGGATCGCGCGAGACGACGTCCAGGTCGCACGCTGAATCCTGGTTGTCCAGGTTGAGGCTGGGTGGGACAAGGCCCTGGTTGATCGCCAGGATGGTCGCCACCGCCTCGACCCCGCCCGCCGCTCCGAGCAGGTGGCCGATCGCCGACTTGGTGCTGGTCACGGCGATCTCGTCGGTATGGGAGCCGAAGACCGCGCGGATCGCCCGGGCCTCCGCCGCATCATTGGGTGGCGTGGAGGTGCCGTGGGCGTTGATGTGGTCGACCTCGTCCGCGTCGACGCCGGCGTCGGCCAAGGCCAGGTGCAGCGCGCGGGACGCGCCGGTGCCGTCGGGCGAAGGCTGGGTCGGGTGGTACGCATCGTTGGTGAGCCCGTAACCGGCCAGTTCGCCAAGCACCCGGGCGCCACGGGCATCGGCGTGCTCGGCCCGCTCGAGCACCACCACTCCGGCCCCCTCGCCGCTGACGAACCCGTCGCGGTCGACGTCGAAGGGTCGGCTGGCGCGCTCCGGCTCGTCATTGCGCCGGCTGAGGGCGCCAGCGGCCCCGAACCCGGCGATGGTCAGCGGGTTGACCGCGGCCTCCGCACCTCCGGCGAGGATCACGTCGGCGCGGTCATTCCGCAGCAGATCGAGTGCCATGCCGATCGCGTCGCCACCGCTCGCGCAGGCCGAGACGACGGAGAACGACGGTCCCTGCAGTCCGTGCCTGATCGCGACCTGCCCGCCACCCATGTTCAGCGGCAGCGCGATCGCCAGGTACGGCCGCACCTTCGAGGGGCCGCCGGAGAGCAGCCGCTCGTACTGGTCGGTCATCTCCTGCAGCCCGCCGATGCCAGAGGCGATCAACGTGCCGATGCGGGTGGGGTCAAGCCCATCCACCGGCCTCAGCGACACCGCCTTGGCGTAGACCTCCTGGGGCTCGTCGGCGATCAACCCGGCGTGGGCCAGGGCCTCGCGCGCGGCGGTCAACGCGTACTGCGCGAACGGGTCCACCTGGCGGACCAATTTGCGCGGCAGGTGCTCGTACGGGTCGAAGTCCCGTACCTCGCACGCGATCTGGACGGCGTAGTCGGAAGGGTCGAAGCGGGTGATACGCCGCGCCGTGCTCTCGCCGGACAGCAGTCCGTCGAAGAAGGTCGTGGCGCCGACACCGTAAGGGGTCACCGCCCCGACGCCGGTCACCACCACCCGGTCATTCTTGGCTGCTGCGGTGTGAGTTGACATGCGCGTCATGTTAGCCGTGATGAACTTTGCCCGGGACACGCCACCGGGGGTGAGCGCACACTGGGCACGTGCCCGCCGAGCCTGCCATCGCCGTCACCAACCTGGTCAAGTCCTACGACCGCCGCCGTGTCGTGGACAACGTGACGCTCACCGTACCGGCAGGAGCGGTGTGTGCGCTGCTCGGGCCGAACGGAGCCGGCAAGACCACCACCGTCGAGTGTGTCGAGGGGTTCCGCGAACCCGATGAGGGTCAAGTCCGGGTCCTCGGCCTGGACCCGTTGACCCAGCGGGGCGAACTGATGCCCCGGTTGGGCGTGATGCTGCAGGAGGGGGGCGCCTACCAGGCCGCCACGCCGTGGGAGATGCTGCGGCTGTACACACGCTTCTACCCTGACCCGCGTGACCCGGCCGACCTGTTGGAGCGGGTGGGGCTGACCGATGTGGCCGGGCGGTACTACCGGAGCTTGTCGGGCGGCCAGAAGCAGCGGCTGAACCTGGCGCTCGCCCTGGTCGGGCGTCCCGAGGTGGTCCTGCTCGACGAGCCCACGGCGGGGATGGATCCGCAGGCTCGCCAGAGCGCCTGGGAAGAGATCCGCAGCTTGAGGGCTGCGGGCGACACGGTGCTGCTCACCACGCACTTCATGGACGAAGCGGAACGCCTGGCCGATCTGGTCGCGGTCATCGACCAAGGCCGCATGCTGGCCTTTGACTCCCCTGCCGCGCTGGTGGCCCGGCATGCCGACCAGCAGGTACTGGTGACCACGCCGGCTCGCATCGACATCATCGACCTGTCGGCAGCGGTGAGGGCCCGTGTGCGGCCTGACGGTGAGGGGCGCTACGTGGTGGACGCGGGGGCTGACAGGATTCCGCCGATCTCAGCCTGGTTCGCCGAGGAGGGCCTCCCGGTCACCGGGATCTCCGCCGGCGGTGGAGGGCTCGAAGCGGTCTTCCTGCGCCTGACCGGCCGGAAGGTGCGGCCGTGACGGCCGGCGCTCCTCAGCGCCTGCGCGCTCAGGCGGCCATGGAACTGCGCGTGACGTTGCGCAACGGCGAGAGCCTGCTGGTCACCTTCGGCATCCCGGTCGGGCTGCTGATCTTCTTCTCACTGGTCGACGTGCTGCCGACCGACGCCGAAAGGCCGGTGGATTTCCTGCTTCCCGGGGTGCTCGCGCTGTCGGTGATGAGCGCGTCCATGGTGGCGCTTGCGATCGCGACCGGCTTCGAGCGGTACTGGCTGGTGCTCAAGCGGCTCGGCGCCACCCCGCTGCGGCGCGCGGAGTTGATCGGCGCGAAGATCCTGGCGATCAGCCTGGTGCAGGGGCTCCAGATCGCGGTGGTGCTCGTCGTCGGGGTCGGTCTGCTCGGCTACCGGGCCGAAGGCGGCGGGCGGGCGCCTCTGTGGCTGGCGCCGGTCGCCATCGTGCTGGGGACCTCGGCGTTCGCCGGCCTGGGCCTGGCGATGGCGGGACGGCTGAGGGCGGTGGCGACACTGGCGCTGGCCAACGCCGCCTACCTGATGCTGCTGCTGATCAGCGGCATCGCCTTCCCCCTGGACCGGCTGCCGGACTGGCTGGCGATGCTGGCCCGGGCGTTGCCCGCGGCGCCACTGGCCGAGCTCCTCCGCGCCGCTCTCGGCGCACCGGCGACACCTGTACCCGTCAACCTGCTCATCCTCCTGGCCTGGGCAGTCGGCGCTCCCGCCCTGGCCAGCAGCCTGTTCCGCTGGGAGTAGCCCGGCCTGACTCCCCGGCGCCCGGCGGGCGGCGGCGGGATCAGCCGATGATGATCGCGTCGGCGGCCATGGCGGTGAACAGCAGGCCGAGGTAGGTGATCGAGTAGCGGAAGGTGCGCATCGCCAGGCGCTCGGTTTGGTGACGCAGCAGACGGACGGCGTAGCAGATGAAGATGCCGCCGAGCACGAGCGCCGCCATCAGGTACAGCGGGCCCATGCCGCCGACCGGGCCGAACAGCAGCGTGACCGACACCAGCAGGATCGTGTACAGCAGGATCTGCCGCGCCGTCTCCTTCGGCCCGGCCACCACCGGCAGCATCGGCACGCCGGCGCGCGCGTAGTCGTCGGAGTACTTCATGGCCAGCGCCCAGAAGTGCGGCGGTGTCCAGGCGAACACGATGGCGAACAGCACCAGCGCGGGCAGACCGACCTCACCGGTCACCGCCGACCAGCCGACCAGCACCGGCACACACCCCGCGGCACCGCCGATCACGATGTTCTGCACCGTCCGGCGCTTGAGGCCCAGGGTGTAGACGAACACGTAGAACAGCAGCGCCGCGGTCGCCAGCAACGCCGACAGCAGGTTCACGGCCAGCGCCAGCCACACGAAGGCCAGCGCGCCGAGCAGGATGCCGAAGCGCAGGGCGTTGGCGGGCGAGACCGCGTGCCGGGGCAGAGGCCGGTGCGACGTCCGGTGCATCTGCTCGTCGATGTCGCGGTCTGCCCAGCTGTTGATGGTGTTGGCGCCGCCAGCCGCCAGGGTCCCGCCGATGAGCGTGGCCATGACCAGCCACAGGTCCGGGATGCCGCGCTGGGCCACCACCATGGTCGGCAGCGTGGTGACCAGCAGCAGTTCGATGATCCGCGGCTTGGTGAGGCCGACGTACGCGCGTACGGTCTCCCGCACGCTCGGCGGGGCGACCTCCACACTCATGATCTGCTCCCGGCCATCACCAGCGCGTCCGGGGAGGCCGCCGGCATCTCGTGGCCGGGGGCCTGGCGGTAGGCCAGGATCGTCTGCAGCGCGAGCGCCACCCAGATCCAACTGGCCACCGTCAAGTGGGCGATCACCACCAGCGACGCCGTGCCGGTCGCGAGGTTGACCACACCGATCACGACCTGCAGCAGCACCAGCCCGGCGGCGATCGCCGGCAGCCGCCGCAACCAGCCGGCGGCCCCGGCGGCTCGCGCCTCACGGACCAGCCACAGGACGGCCAGGACGAGGACCCCGGCCAGGATCCGATGCCCCACATTGAACCACTGGGACTCGGTCTCCATGGGGGTCAGCGCCGTCACCCCGAGCAGCGGCCGGTCCACGAACACCAGACCCGCTCCCACCCCGGTGACGTGCCCGCCGACCAGGATCTGGACGAACGTCAGCGCGGCGACAGCCAGGCAGACACGCGCCAGGCGCAGGTCAGGAGCGGCAGCCCGGTGATGGCGGGGAGGCAGGGTGGCGTGCACGGTGATGTACAGCAGGCAGGCGACCACGGTCATGGCCATGCCCAGGTGCGCGGTGACCAACTCGGCCCGGAGCAGGTGCAGCACCACAAGCGCCCCGAGCCCCGCCTGCACGATCACCGCAACGGCGGCGAGCACCGCCGACCACACGATGGCCGGCCGGTCCCGGTAGCGGAGCAGCGCCCAGCCCAGTTGCGCGGCGATCAGCAGCCCGACGGCACCGGCGAGCAGGCGGTGGCTGTGCTCGAGCCAGACGTGGAAATCCCGCGCGGGAAGGAAGTCGCCGGCGGTGAAGCAGCCCGGCCAGGTGGGGCACGCCAGTCCCGCCTCGAAGGCCCGCACGGCCCCACCTAGAGCCACCAGGATGAGGCACAGCACCGTGGTGACCGCGGCCAATCGCGCGAAGCCGTTCAGGGGGAGGCGGGGGGATCGGGACGCGGGTTGGGCCACTGGCACCTCGAGCGACGCGTCGCCGGCATGCAGGCACTGGACATCGCCGGACGACGATAGCGTGGGCGCTGCGCGCGGGGGCAGGCACCCGACGGCGGACACCGACAGTGTAGTCCCCCAGGTCAGCGGGTCGCCGCTTGTGAATGGGTGGCTTGGCCAGGCTCACCGCCATCCGAACTGGCCGCACGACGTAGACTTCTGCACTCCTTCGCCGGCTGGAGGGGCTGCATGATGCGCCTTCCGCCGGCCGGTGCTCAGGATCGCACCCCCGCCACCCCACCTGCCCCGCCCACCGAGAATCGGAGCGAAGGAGCACGCTCGTGAGCGATACCGACCGGCAAGCCCCGGAGGACGCCGACGCGTCGACCGCTGAGGACCTCGAACTCCTGGCGATCAACACCATCCGGGCAGTGTCGATGGACGCCGTGGAGCAGGCCAACTCCGGTCACCCCGGCACCCCAATGGCCCTGGCGCCGCTCGCCTACCTGCTGTTCACGCGCCATCTGGTGCACGATCCCGGCGACACGTCCTGGCCGGACCGCGACCGGTTCGTCCTGAGCGCCGGGCATGCCTCGATGCTGCAGTACTCGCTGCTGCACCTGACGGGATATGACCTGTCGCTCGACGACCTGAAGGAGTTCCGGCAACTGCACTCACGCACGCCGGGTCACCCCGAGAACTTCCTCACCGAGGGCGTCGAGGTCACCACCGGTCCGCTGGGTCAGGGCTTCGGGAACGCGGTCGGCCTCGCGCTGGCCGAGCGGCTGCTCGCGGCGCGCTTCAACCGCCCCGGCCACGAAATCGTCGACCACCGGACCTGGGTGATCGCCAGCGATGGTGACCTCATGGAGGGCGTGCAGGCGGAGGCGGCGAGCCTGGCCGGACACCTGGGACTGGAGAAGCTGATCGTCTTCTACGACGACAACAAGGTCACCCTTGACGGTCCCGCGGCGATGAGCTTCAGCGAAGACGTGGGCACGCGCTACGCCGCCTACGGTTGGCGCGTACTCGGCGTGGAGGATGTCAACGACCTCGACACCCTGGACGCGGGGATGAAGGAGGCGGCAAGCCCCGACAGCCGCCCCACCCTGGTGCGGGTGCGCTCGGTCATCGGGTACGGAGCGCCGACCAAGGCCAACAGCCACAAGGCACATGGCTCGCCACTGGGCGCCGACGAGGTCGCGGGGGCCAAGCAGGCCCTGGGCTGGCCCTTCACCGACCCGTTCACGGTGCCCGAGGAGGTCCGGCGGCACATGGACCAGTCCGAACGTGGGGCGGCCGCCTCGCAGGACTGGCAGCGCCGCCTCGTGGCCTACCGTGAGGCCTGCCCCGACCTGGCGGAGGAGTTCGAGCGCCGCATGGACGGGCGCCTTCCCGAAGGCTGGGACGAAGGCCTGCCGAGCTTCGACACCGGTGCCCAGATCGCCACCCGCAGGGCTTCCGGTCAGGTCATCAACGCGATCGCGCCGAGGATGCCGGAGTTGATCAGCGGCTCGGCGGACCTGTCGTCGTCCAACAGTTCGCCGATCACCGGCGCCGGCGCAATCGAGCGCGACGCCTTCTCCGGGCGCAACGTCAACTACGGCGTCCGCGAGCACGCGATGGGGGCGGCGCTCAATGGCATGACGGCGCATGGCGGGCTGCGGCCCTTCGGGGCCACGTTCCTCGTGTTCACCGACTACCTGCGCCCGGCGATGCGCCTTTCGGCGATCATGAGCCTGCCGGTGGTCTATGTGATGACCCACGACTCGATCGGTCTGGGCGAGGACGGCACCACGCACCAACCGGTCGAGCACCTGGCGATGAGCCGCGCGACGCCGAATCTGCACGTCCTGCGACCCGCCGACGCCCGGGAGGTCGCCGGGGCGTGGCGCCACGCGCTCGCGCGCAGCGAGGGGCCGACGCTGCTGGCGCTGACTCGCCAGAACGTCCCGGTGCTCGACGGCACCGACATGGACCTGGTGAGCCGGGGCGCCTACGTGGTGGCGCCCGAGGACTCCGTCAACGGCGAGGACGATCCCGACGTGGTGCTGCTCGCCACGGGCAGCGAGGTCCATCTGGCGGTCGAGGCCGTCGAGATCCTGGCCGAGCAGGACGTCACCGCGAGAGCGGTGTCCATGCCGTCCTGGGAACTCTTCGAGGATCAGGATGACGACTATCTCGACGACGTGCTCCCTGAAGGGGTCCCAGTGCTGTCCGTCGAGGCTGCCTCCAGCTTCGGCTGGTCACGCTGGGCGGATGACCACATCGCCATCGACGAGTTCGGTGTGTCCGCGCCGGCTGCCGACCTGTTCGAGGAGTTCGGCTTCACCCCTGAGGCCGTTGCCGCCGCCGCGCTCGAGCTCCTCGAGGACAGCGAAGAGCGACAGGAGAGGCCATGAACCCGTTGCAGCGGTTGCAAGCGCTCGGTCAGTCCGTGTGGCTGGACTCGATCCGCCGCTCCTATCTCGAGCCCGACGGTTACCTGCCACGGCTGGTGATGGCGGGCGAGATCGACGGTCTGACCAGCAACCCGACGATCTTCGAGAAGGCGATGGAGACCGACGAGTCCTACAGGCCCGAACTCGACCGCCTGGCCGGGACCGACCCGCGCGAAGCGCTGTGGACGGTGATGAAGGCCGACGTGGCCGCGGCCTGTGATCTGTTCCTGCCGATGTACTCCGAATCGCAGGGCACCAAGGGCTTCGTGTCGATCGAGCTCGACCCGTCCAAGGCGTTCGACACCGAGGAGACGGTCAGCGAAGGTCTGCTGATCTTCCGCGAGATGGAGCGCCCCAACCTGCTGGTCAAGGTGCCCGGAACCGAGCCAGGGCTGGAGGCCATCACCCGCCTGATCGCCGAGGGCGTGAACGTCAACGTCACGCTGCTGTTCTCGGTCGCCCGCTACGAGCGGGTGGCCGAGGCGTACCTCGAAGGGCTGCGGCGGCTGCGCAACGCTGGCGGAGACCTTTCCTCGGTGGCCAGCGTGGCCTCGTTCTTCGTCAGCCGCGTGGACAACAAGGTCGACGCGGTGCTCGGCGACGACCACCCGCGCCTGGCCACCGCGGCGATCGCCAACGCCCGGCTTGCCTACGCCTCCTTCAAGCGCATCTTCTCCAGCGCCGGCTGGGAGGAACTCGCCGCCGCCGGTGCGCGGGTCCAGCGCCCGCTGTGGGGGTCGACCTCGACCAAGAACCCCGTCTATCCCGACACCCTGTACGTCGACGAGCTTGCAGGGCCGGACACGGTGAACACCATGCCGGAGTCGACCCTGGAGGCCGTCCGCGACCACGGCACGACGGAGGATCGGCTGACCGGGACCGGCGGCGAGGCACGCCGCCAACTGGACCGCCTCGCCGAGGACGGCGTGGATCTCGACCAGATCACCAAGGAGTTGGAGAGCGAAGGCGTGGAGAAGTTCATCGCCTCCTTCGAAGCGGCGGTCGAGGCGATGTCCCGGGCGAAGCCGGACTGACCACGGCACGCCGCGTTCGTCTTGCAAGTTGTTATACTTCCTGTATGACGACGGTGGCTGTGCGCTTGCCTCCAGAACTGGTGGCAGAGGTCGATCGACTTGTGGCTGAGGGCGTGTACCGCACGCGGAGCGAGGCGTTCCGGACTGCCCTGGAAAACCTGATCGAAGCTCAGCGCCGCCGCGCGTTCGACGAGTCCATCATCACCGGCTATACGCGGTTCCCCCCGATTGAGCCGGACGCCGAGACGATCGCGCTGGCGATCCGATCGATCGAGGAAGAGGCATGGTGAAGCGCGGGGACGTGTGGTGGGCTGAGTCACCTCAGGGGCGCCGACGCCCGTACCTGGTGCTGACGCGCGACGCCGCGATCACCGTACTGCACAGTGTGCTCGCAGTGCCCTCCACCAGAACCGTCCGCGGCATCCCTACCGAGGTGCGGCTCGACGTCGAGGACGGCATGCCGGAGCCCTGCGTGCTCACCCTGGACAACCTGACGCTCATGCCGAAGGCGTTCCTCGTCGAGCGGATCTGCGACCTGGGGCCGGGCCGGATGGCCGAGGTCTGCTTCGCCCTTGGCGTGGCGGTCGACTGCTGACCACGACCGGTGAGGTAGCGCTGCTTATTCGGCGTGACTGCCCCAATGGTTGCGGTGCACCACCTCGTGCATCGGCCGCCGGCCTCGGGCGAGGGAGGAGGAGCGGCGATCGGGCGCAGGGTAGCCAATGGTCACGACCCCCAGCGGAACGACATCCTGCGGCACGCCGAGCAGATCCCGCACCCCGTCCCGATCGGCCAGGTCGAGCAGACCGGAGGACAGGCCTTCATCCACGGTGGCCAGCAGCAGCAGCATGAGCGCGAGGCCGCCGTCGACCCACCACCAGGGCACCTCCCAGTCAGCCGGTGGGCGGGAGGCACGCTTGTCCGGTTCGGCGTAGCGCTCGTGGTAGGCCTTCTCCCGCACGCAGGGGACCACCAGTACCGGGGCGGTGGAGACCCAGCGGGGCAGTCCCCGGCCGACGGCGGCGGCCTCGCCGCAGCAGTTGGCGACCGCCGCGCGCAGGTTGGAGTCGGTGATGACCACGAACGACTGTCCCTGGGAGAAGCCGGCACTGGGAGCCTGCCGGGTGGCGGCCATGACGCGGTCGAGAACCTCCCCCTCAACCGTCTCCGGCGCGTACGCGCGCACCACGCGCCGGCGCCGCACCACCTCGGCGAACTCCATCTGATCCCCCCTGCCCCGGCGGATGCGCTCGGCGCGCCATCCCCGCCGGCCCACCCAGCCTGCCCAGGTCGTGGCGCTGTTCCCGCAAATCCCCGCGGCGCCCAGCGCCGCCTGCTGACCGGTCCTGGCCGTACTGGATCCTCTCGGGGATCCAGCGGAGTGAGGAGTCCCAGCCAGGCACCTGGGCCGGCACATCAGTCGGCCCGCGGGTCGCGGCCGGCACGGGCCGCCCACAGCAGGCTCGCACCGAGCCCGCCCCAGATGACGGTCATCCCGATCACCATCATGACGATCGCGCTGCCACTCATCTGCCTACCTCCTGCCGCGCCGCGGCATCGGCTTTCTCGGTATGCGCGCTCAGGTCAAGGGTCCGCTTGTCCCAGGGACGCAGCGCCAGGACGATGCCGGCCAGGACGATGCTGGCGAGGACGGCGCCGGCCAGGACGGCGCGGTGACCGACCACCCCGCGAACAGGTGTGGGCGATGGCGGTGCTGGCCCGCGGAAGCGGTGGCCGAGGGTGTATTCCAGTACCAGGACCGGCAGGCCCGCGGAGAGCAGCGCGACCAGATACGGGAGGAAGAACGCGCCGCCGCCGTTCGCGTAGGCCACGTAGGGGAAGGCGCCAGATGTTCCCGAGACCGATCGCGGAACCGACGGCCGCAATGATGAACCCCGCTCGGGTCCCCCACTCCTCGCGGTCCGCCATCCGCACCCCCTCGCCGACCAGCCGGCATGACCGGGCACGCGAGGTGCGTACCCCACGGCTGGGGGCCGGCAAACGAACGCGAGGTCAGCTTGGGTGCACCTTGCCCAGCGCCCGTCCGGACAATTCCGAATGGACGTGAAAGGCCCGGTCAGATCAACGGCCCCCATTCGGGGACGACAGTGCCCGCCAGGGGATCGGTTCCCGGACCCCCGCGACCGGCACGGCGCCCCTCGTTGGCCAGCTCGGCCCGGAGCACGCTCCAGGACTCGGCCAGGGGCACGTGCAGGTCGGTGGCCACGCCGCACCAAGCGAGCCGGTCCGTGCCGGTCTGCACGCCCTTGCCACCGCGTCCCTGCACCGGGTACTCGGCCAGCGGGGTGCGCTTCGCCTCCCCGGTCGCGCCCAGGGTGAGCACCGCCCGGCCCTCCTCCCGCCCGCCAGGGATGACCGATGCGGCGACCAACCGCTGGCCCTTCGGGATCTTGAGCCCGGCCACCCCTGCCGCCGTGCGACCCATCGTGCGTACCTCCGACATCGGGAAGCGGATGACCAACCCACCTGCGTGGGCCAGCAGGAGCTGATCGTCCTCGCCGACGGGCAGCAGGGCGACGATCCGGTCGCCCTTGCGGACCCCGGCCGCGGCCATGGCCCGGGCGCGCCCTTCGTACTCCGACCGCTCGGTGCGCTTGACCAGACCCGAGGCCGACACCGTCAGCACCGATGGGGAGGCGTCGAGCACCACCGCTCCGGCGAGGGGCGCCGCGGGCGGGTCGCCGGCGAGCTGGGCGAGGGTCACGCCGCGCTGGCGTGCGGTCATCGACGGCAGGTCCGCCGCGGCCAGCCGGTAGCCTCCGCCTTCGGTGTCCACGAGCAGCAGGGTGGCGGCGGTGGTGGTGCGCAGCGCCGCGACGAGCGGGTCGCGCGGGTGGCCGTGGGCGGGGCTGGTGCGCCGCTGGGTAGCCGAGCGCAGGTAGGCGCCGGCGCTGACGGTGACCAGCACCGGCTGCGCCTCCAGCGTGACGGCCCCCGCGCCCTGGGTGCCACCCACGGCCTGCTCGCCTGACGGCTCGGCGACCGTGCTCAGCCGGCTCCGGCGCGGGTTGGCGTGGCGCGACTTCAGCTCCGCAAGCTCGCGGTCCAGCAACTGGTCCAGGACGGCGGGGTCGCCGAGGATGCCGTCCAGTTCGGCGATGCGCTCGCGCAGCTCGGCGAGCTCCCCGGCCAGGCGTTCGCGCTCCAGGGCGGCCAGGCGCCGAAGCTGCATGTCGAGGATGGCGGTGGCCTGCGTCTCGGTCAGCCCGAAGTGCTCCATCAGCCCGCTGCGCGCCTCGTCAGCCGTCGCCGATCCGCGGATGAGCGCGATGACCTCGTCGATGTGGTCCAGGGCGATCAGCAGGCCCTCGAGCACGTGCGCCCGGGCGGCCGCCTTGGCCCGCCGGAACTCCGAACGCCGGGTCAGGACCGTGCGCTGGTGGGCCAGGTAGGCGCGGAGCGCATCGACCAGCCCGAGCGTGCGTGGCTGGGGCGCGTCACCGGGGCGGGGGCTGGCCAGCGCAACGATGTTGGCGTTGAAGTTGCTGCGCAGGTCGGTCAACCGGTAGAGCTTGCCGAGGACCTTCGACGGATCCTCGCCACGCTTCAGCTCGATGACGACCCGCATGCCGTCGCGGGACGACTCGTCGCGCAGGTCGCGGATCTCGTCGACCTTGCGGGACTTCACCAGGTCGGCGATGCGCTCGAGCAGCACCGCCTTGTTGACCTGGTAGGGCAACTCGGTGACGACGACCCGGGGCAGCCCGCCCGCGCGCGTCTCGGTGGTGGCGATCGCCTCCATGGTGATCGCGCCGCGGCCGGTGAGATAGGCGTCGCGGATGCCGGACGTGTCAAGGATCCGGGCGCCGGTCGGGAAGTCCGGACCGGGGACGATCCTCATGAGGTCGTCAACAGTCGCCTGGGGATGTGCCAGCAGGTGCCGGCAGGCGTCGATCGTCTCGCCGAGGTTGTGGGGTGGGATGCTGGTCGCCATGCCCACGGCGATGCCCGACGCGCCGTTGACCAGCAGGTTGGGAAAGCGCGCAGGCAGCACGACCGGCTCGCGCTCGTAGCCGTCGTAGTTGGGGATCAGGTCGACGGTGTCTTCATCGATGCCGTCCAGCATTTCCATGGCGATCGCCGACAGCCGCGCTTCGGTGTAGCGCATGGCCGCGGCGGCATCCCCGTCGATCGAGCCGAAGTTGCCGTGCCCGTCGACCAGCGGCTCGCGGGTGGAGAAGTCCTGGGCCATACGCACGAGCGCCTCGTAGATCGAGGCGTCGCCGTGCGGGTGGTACTTCTTCATCACGTCCCCGACGGCCGACGCGCACTTGCGGTACGGCCGGTCGGGGCGCAGGCCCGCCTCCCACATCGCATGCAGGATCCGCCGCTGCACCGGCTTCAGCCCGTCGCGCACGTCGGGCAGCGCGCGGCCGACGATGACCGACATCGAGTAGTCCAGGAACGCCCGCTCCATGCGCTCGGCGATGTCGACGTCCACGATCCGGGAAGGAGACGGTGCCGAGCCTGGACGGCGGGAGGCGCGGCGCTTGGTGGCGCCGGGCGCGCGACCCGACGCCGAGGCTGTCTCCCCGCGCTCGGGGTCGGGTTCGAGCAGAGACGGCTGCTGGCTCACGGGCTGTTCCTGGCGGTCGCTGCGTACGTGCGATGAGGCCCCCGCCGCGGCGGGGGCCTCATCGAAGCATATGTGGAGCGCTAGACCAGGGAGGCGTCGAGCGTGATCTCAAGGCCGCCGGCCAGTGCTTTGGAAACCGGGCAGCCTGCCTTGGCCTGCTCGGTGGCGGCGCGGAAGTCCTCCCGGGAGATGCCCGGCACGCTCGCGCGCAACGTGAGCGCCGACTTCATGATCTGGAAGCCGCCCTCCTGGCGTTCGATGGTGACCACGGCGGAGGTCTCCAGGCGCTCGGGCGCGTGACCTCCCTTCCCCAGGATGTTGGACAGCGCCATGGAGAAGCATGAGGAATGCGCCGCCGCGATCAACTCCTCGGGGCTGGTCTGCGGCCGGGCCTGCTCCTCGAAGCGTGCTGGCGCGGAGACCGCGAACGTCCCGCCCACCTGCGACGAATCCAGTGTGAACTCGCCCTTGCCGGACTGCAGGTCGCCCTGCCACACCGTGGTCGCCTTGCGGTCGATGGCCATGCTGCACTCTCCCCTGTGATTTTGCGGACTCATGATCAGCCACGGGTGTATCCGCTGCGCCCGCGAAACGAAAGTGACCGGGCCGTCCACCGGGAACGCTGGCGGCAGGAGGCAAAGACGGACCCCACCGGGTAGAGGTCCCCCTGACTCTCCTCCGGGTGGGCGCTGGCTCGCCCCGGCCTTCATCCGACTGACAGTACGGCGGGTGCGTTACGGCTCGCCGCGCTCGCGACGCTCCTCCTCCTCGAAGTGGTCGTCGCCGTAGTCCCGTTCCTCCTCCTCGATGTCCGCGGGAGGGTCGTCGCCGTAGTCCCGGGCGAACTGCTTGCCCGAGCCCTCGGGGACGCGCTCACCGCGCAGAACCTGGGAGGGCTCCTCCACCACGAGGTGTTCGTCCACGGAGTCATCGCCGACCCCTCGACCGAACTGCTTGCCCGAGCCCTCGGGAATCAGTTCGTCATCAACGGCGTCGTCCGCCTCGTCACGGTCGGCCCGGTACGCCCCCTCGCGGGCGGTCTCCTCCAGCGGGTTGTGTCGGTCGTGCCGTGGATCCTGATCCATGCCGCAACCCCTTGATCGGCGGACACCCGGTCTACCCAGGGGTCGGGGTCGCGTAACCGATCGTGTCCAGTGGGCCACGGACAGACACGGCACCCGGATCAGGCGTCGATGTTGTCCGCGTACTGGGCGTTCTGCTCGATCCAGCCGCGACGGTCGGCGGCGGACTCCCCCATAAGCAGGGTGAAGATCGCATCCGCACGCTCCGCGGTTTCGACGGTGACCCGCAGCAGCGTGCGACGCTCCGGGTCCATCGTGGTCTCCCACAGCTGCCCCGGATCCATCTCCCCCAGACCCTTGAAGCGGGCCACGTCGACCTTGGCATCGCCCTTGAACATCGTCCTGGTCAGCCGCTCGCGCTCCGCATCGTCCATCGCGTAGGCGGTCGTGTTGCCGCGTCGCAACTGGTACAGGGGCGGCTGCGCGAGGTACAGGTGCCCGCCATCCACCAGCTTCGGCATCAGCCGGTAGAAGAAGGTCAGCAGCAGCGTGGTGATGTGACCGCCGTCGACGTCGGCGTCGCTCATCAGGACGACCTTGTGGTAGCGCAGGCGAGAGTAGTCGAAGTCATCCCCGATCCCGGTGCCGATCGCCTTGACCAGCGCCTGGATCTCGTTGTTGGCCAGCACCCGCCGCAGTTGCGCCTTCTCGACGTTCAGCACCTTGCCCCGCAGCGGCAGGATCGCCTGGGTGTGCCGGTCGCGGGCCAGCTTGCTGGAACCCCCCGCGGAGTCCCCCTCCACCACGTACAACTCGCACTCCTCGGCGTTGCGTGAGGAGCAGTCGGCGAGCTTCCCGGGGAGCCCGGCAGAAGCGGAGTCCAGCAGCCCCTTGCGTCGCGTGAGGTCGCGCGCGGCGCGGGCGGCCTCGCGGGCCTTGGCGGCGACCTGCGCCCTGCGCACGATCCGGCGGGCGGCGGAGACGTTCTGGTCCAGCCACTCCCCTAGCCCTTCGTTCACGCAGCGCTGCACGAACGAGCGCATGATCGCGCTGCCGAGCTTGCCCTTGGTCTGTCCCTCGAACTGCGGGTCGGGCATCTTGACGCTGAGCACCACGACCAGGCCCTCGCGCAGGTCGTCGCCGGTGAGGTCGGCGTCACCGCGCTTGGCGGCGTGGGCCTTTGCCCAGCGGTTGACCGTGCCGGTCAGCGCCGAGCGGAAGCCCTCCTCGTGGGTCCCGCCGTCGGCGGTCCGGATGACGTTGACGTAGCTTCGGACCCGCTCGGAGAAGGCGCTCGCGGCCCAGTTGATCGCGATCTCGCAGGCCAGCGACTTGCCCCCGACTTGTTCGGTACGCTCCAGCGTGATCGGCCGGCTGAGCAGTGGCTCGTCGGCGCCCAGCAACTCGCTGGCGAAGTCGGCGAGGCCCTTGCGGAAGACGAAGGTGTCCGTGCGCTCGCGGCCTTCGCGCTCGTCGGCGAGATCGATGCGCAGCCCCGGGTTGAGCAGGCAGGTCTCCCGCAGGCGCACCGCGATGGTGTCGTAGTCGAACTCGACGGTGTCGAGGATCTCCTGATCAGGCCAGAAGCGCACGAGCGTCCCGGTGCGCGAGGCCTTGCCGAGGGCCTTGAGCGCCTCCGTGCGGCGACCTTTGGCGAACGCGATGTGGTGCCGCTTGCCGCCCCGCGACACTTCGACCTCGGTGCGGACGGACAGGGCGTTGACCACCGAGACCCCGACACCGTGCAGCCCGCCGGACACGGCGTAGGCCTGCTGGTCGAACTTGCCACCGGCGTGGAGCTTGGTGAGCACGACCTCGACCGCGGGTTTGCGCTCCTTGGAGTGCTGCTCCACGGGAATGCCCCGGCCGTCGTCGCTGACCTCGACGCCACCGTCGGCGCGCAGGCTGACCCAGATGCGCCCGGCATGACCCGCCAGGTGCTCATCGACGGCGTTGTCCACGACCTCCCACACCAAATGGTGCAGGCCGCGGGCGTCAGTCGACCCGATGTACATCCCTGGACGCTTGCGGACGGCCTGGAGGCCCTCGAGCACGCTGATGGAATCGGCGGTGTACGTCATTGCTGCAGTGTGCCGTTCGTCATGGGGACAGCCGTGTAACCGCGCCCGCCAGCGGGCGCGTCAGTCCCCCGACCATAGAAGACCCGCCTTGTCCGCGATCTGGAAGCCGCCGCGGCCGGGGGCCGCGGATCAGCGCAGCAGCACGACCGCGACCAGGAGCAGCACCACCGCGAACGCGACCACGATCGCCAGGGTCCGCACGGGAAGGCCGCCCGCGGCGGGGGCCGCGTCCTCGAAAGCCGACTCCTCGCTGCTGGCGAACTTACGGAACCGCTCGGTGTCGGCGCCGACATCGTGGCTCTCATCGTGGCGCAGTTCGTCGCTCATAACCGCCGGAGCCTACCGGGCAGCCCCCACGCGGGGGGTGTACAGATTGCCAGGGTAACGCGGTCAGGTGCTCAGGAAGCGGGCCAGGGCAGCCCGGGCGGTGGCCAGGTTGGCCTCGGGCACGTACTCACCGGCCTGGTGGGCCTGAGCGGTGAGCCCGGGCCCGTAGTTCAGTGCCGGGACGCCGAGCGCCGAGAACCGAGCCACATCGGTCCACGCCTGCTTCGGCGCGATCGGCGCTCCCGCCGCGGCCAGGAAGGCGGCGACCAGGGGGTTCTCGCGGTAGGGACGACCGGCGGGCGCGCGATCGACCACCCGGATCTCGGCGCGCTCGCCGACGAAGGAGCCTACGTCCGCCGTAGCCTCGGCCAGCGTCTTGTCGGGGGCGAAGCGGTAGTTGAGGTTGATATCGAAGCGGTCCGGCACGACGTTACGGGCGTTGCGGGTACCTGCCTGCGTTGGCACGAGCACTTCCCGGTAGACCAGGCCGTCGACCTCGACCTCCGTCAGCGACCGCTCATGCAACTCGCGGAGCAGGGGCCAAGCCTTGCTCAGGGCGTTCTCGCCGTGCCAGGGCCGGGCCGAATGTGCCGCCCGGCCGCCGAAGCGCAGCTCGGCGTGCAGCGCGCCCATGCAGCCCAACTGCACCTCGAGGTCGGTCGGCTCGAGCACCACCGCCAGGTCGGCGCTCCGCAACAGGTCGACCCGGTCGAGCAGGGCGCCGAGTTCGTTGTCCTCGTGCGGGCCCTCCTCGCGGGCGTACGCCACAAGGAGCACGCCGAACCGGCCTGCGCGCAGCGCAGGATCCTCGAAGCAGTCCATCGCCACGGCCAGCCCCGCCTTCATGTCGCTGGCGCCGCGGCCGACGATGCGGCCGCCGTCCCGGTGCGCCGCGCCGTCACCTGAAGCGAAGGGCACCACGTCGGTGTGACCGACCAGCAGCACAGTGGGCAGGCCAGCGCGTGGTTCACCGGCGACCACCGAGTCGCCGATGCGCCGGACCGCCTCACCCCGGGTCCGGTAGCGCTCGACCAGCCATGCGGCGATCGCCTGCTCCTGCCCGGTCACCGAGGGGAACGCGAGCAGGTCGAGCAGCAGGTCGCCGAGGCCCTTCGTGGGAGGTCGTCGGGTGGTCACAGGGGACAACGCGGCTCAGACCGGGACGTCGTGCTCGCGGAGGGCGTCGTTCAGCGACACCTTGGTGTCGGTGCTGGCGCTGCGGGTGCCGATGATCAGCGCGCAGGGCACCTGGTAGGTGCCCGCGGGGAACTGCTTGGGCCTGGTTCCGGGGATCACGACTGCGCGCGACGGGACCCGCCCGCGGGAGAGGACCGGCTCTCGGCCGGTCACGTCGATGATGTGCGTGGAGGATGTCAGCACGGTGCCGGCGCCGAGCACGGCGCCCTCCCCGACGACCAAGCCCTCGACGAGGATGCAGCGCGACCCGACGAAGGCTTCGTCCTCGACGATCACCGGTCTGGCCCCGGGCGGTTCCAGGACGCCGCCGATGCCGACCCCGCCGGCGAGGTGCACGTTGCGACCGATCTGCGCGCAGGATCCTACCGTGGCCCACGTGTCCACCATCGTCCCGGCACCGACCCACGCCCCGAGGTTCACGTAGCTGGGCATCAGCACCGCGCCAGCCTCGACGAACGCCCCATGGCGCACAACCGCGGGCGGCACGACCCGCACGCCCGCCTGGGCGTACCCGTGCTTGAGCGGGATCCTGTCGTGGTACTCGTACGGCCCGACCTCGACGGTCTCCATGTCGCGCTGGCGGAACGACAGCAGGATCGCGCGCTTCAGCCACTCGTTCACGACCCACTCGCCGTCCCGCCGCTCGGCCACCCGCGCCTTGCCCTCGTCCAGCAGGCCCAGGGCCTCGTTCACGGCCTCGACCACGTCGGGGCGGCGGGCCGCGGCGGGATCCCCGGCCGCGAACGCGGCGTCGATCACGGCTTCCAGGCTTGCGGAATCGGCTGACACGCTGCTGCTCCTGTGGGTCATGGTCGGTCGATGCGGAGGGTCAGGCGTGACCGGGCAGCGCCCCGCTCGCGATGGCGTCGCGCCAGATCGCCACAGCCTCCTTGCAGCCCTCGACATCGGGGACCAAGGCCAGCCGCAGCCATCCCCTGCCCCCCGGACCGAAGGCCCGGCCGGGCGAGGCGATCACGCGGTGGCGCAGGAGGGCTTGGGCATAGGCCATATCGTCCCCGCCCGGCGCGGCGAACCACACGTAGAAGGTGGCGTCGCTGCGGCTGACCGGGACCCCGGCGTCGTCCAGGAAGCCCAGCACGATCGCACGCTTGGCATTGAAGACCGCCCGGCGGTCGGCCACGTGCGCATCATCGGACCAGGCGGCCACGGCCGCCCGCTGCACGAACTCGGGTGAGGCGGTGCCGATGTTGGGCCGCAACAGACGCTGCTGGGCGATCAACTGCGGGTCGCCCACCAGCGCGCCGCTTCGGTAGCCGGTCATCCCGGAACGTTTCGACAGGCTGAAGGCGACCAGCAGACCGGTGAGATCCGGGTTCTCGGGGTCATCCCCCGCGGCGGCCTGCAGCGCCGACGGCGGCGTCGCGCCGGGGTCACTGAAGATATCGACGTAGCACTCGTCACTGGCCAGGATCAGCCCGCCCTCACGCGCCGTCGCCAGGCTCCGCCGGTAGAAGGTCAGGTCGACGGTCGCGCCGGTCGGGTTGTGCGGGTAGTTGACCCACGCCAGACAGGCCTGGTCGAGCCGCGACGCCGGCAGGTCGGCGAGCTCCAGCCGCCAGCCCTGGTCAGGGGTCAGCGGGATGGCGTCGCTGGTGCCACCGGCGAAGCGCTGGCCGCGCTCGTAAACCGGGTAGCCGGGGTCACCCCAGATGACCGCACGGCGCGGTCCGTCCGGGTCCACCAGGGCCAGCGGCAGGTGGAAGACCGCCTCCTTGCTGCCGGCGGTCGGCAACACGTGCGTATCAGGGTCCACCCGCACACCGAAACGGCGCTGGATCCAGGCGGCCACGGCCTCCCGCAACTCGCGGATGCCGCCCGCGGTCGGGTACTGGCTGACCGCCGGGATGCCGGCCACCAGTGCATGGCGGATGAGCGCCGGTGTCGGCTCGATGGGGTCCCCGATGGAGAAATCGTGCAACGGCGTCCCGTCGGCCGCCAGCTCGGCCTTAAGATCCTGGTAAGCGGCCAAGGGATAGCCGCCGACCTCGCGCAGCAAGGGGTTCATAGGCCTGGAATACTAGCGACAGGAGGCGGGATGGCGAACAGCCGTCACCCACGCCCATACGGCGCGGTGAGGCGCTTGCGCGAACGCTCCGAACGCCGCTGAGGCTCCGCGGGGCGATCAGGGGCGCGCGCTAGGGTCGGAGGGCTGAACTTTTCTCGATTTGAGAACGCGTCTCGGGAACAGTTCCAATCGCTCGCGTGTTGGGCATCATGTGAAAACACGCACAAGCAAGCACAAGGGAGGGAGAGTGGCCACGATGAGTGTCCCTGAAGACCTCCTCGACCTGTACTTCTCCGAGCTCGGCAAGGTGCGTCTGCTGACGGCGGAGGACGAGGTCCGCCTCGCGAAGACCATCGAGGCGGGTCGCGAAGCCCAGCAGCATTTGGACGAGGGTGCGACCGAGAACGTCGAGGAACTCGAGCGCACTGTCCGGCAGGGACACGAGGCCTTCGATCACTTCGTCGCGGCGAACCTGCGCCTGGTCGTCAGCGTTGCCGCGCAGTTCTCCAAGCGTTCGACGCTTGACCTGGGTGAACTCATCCAGGAGGGGAACCTGGGTCTCCTGCGCGCGGTCGAGAAGTTTGACTGGCGGCGGGGCTACAAGTTCTCCACCTACGCCACCTGGTGGATCCGTCAGGCGATCCAGCGCGGGGTCGCTGGCAGCGAGCGCACCATCCGCCTGCCGGTCGCGCTGCACGACGCCCTGGTCAAGGTCCGGGCGGCGGCTGCAAGGCTCGAGAGCGAGCGCGGGCGGGAGCCGACGATCGAGGAACTGGCCAAGGCGACCCGCCTGACGACGGCCAAGGTCGAGCGTGCGCTCGAGGGCGATCACGCGATGACGTCCCTTGACCGTCCGGTCGGGTTCGACAGCGACGCGAGCGATCTAGGCGAGTTCGTCGCGATCGCGCAGGATTCGCCGGCGGATGAGGTCGTGGAGAAGCACTTCGTCAGCGGCGTCTTCGCCAAGGCGCAGGAGAGCCTTGACGAGCGCAGCTGGTACGTCCTGACCCGGCGCTACGGGCTGGACGGCCGCCAGATCCTGACCCTGGATGCGCTGGGACGGGAGCTTGGTCTGTCGCGCGAGAGCGTCCGCAAAATCGAGAACACCGCGCTCGCCCGTCTGCAGGCGGAGCTGGGCGTGGCCGCCTGAACCGAGAAGCAACACGTCGAGGCAGGTGAGAGGCCCTGATCCCTTGGGAATCAGGGCCTCTCCTGTCTGGACTGCAGCCTCCAGTCCTGACCGGACCGCAGACTCCAGCGGCGGCTGATCTGAAATTGAACCGTAGGCCTCGCATATGAGGCCTACGGTTCAATCATGGGCGGGCTGGAGCCGCCCGAGCGGCCTCAGGTGGGGATGGCGTCGGGAGGTTGCGCGGCGTCGACCGCGTGCCGCAGCGGGGCCAGGAACGGGAACGCGGTCGGTTCCAGCTCTTCGGGCGCGAGGAATTCGCCCAGCCCCTGTTCGGTGAGTGGCGCCGCCGTGATCGACGAGTGGTGGCGGCGGGCCCCGTAGACCACCACCACGACGTCGACCGGCCCGGGCTCGGCGTCCATGGTCGCCTCGGCCAGGAAGCCGAACGCGGGGGCGTTGACCGGGCGCATCTTCTCGGCCGCGAACCGCGTGAGCAGGTCGAAGCGTGTCCGGTCATCGTTGGGAAAGCCCGGAAACGTGGTCACGCTCGTCGCCTCGGGCAATGGCACGACAACCGCCGGGGGCAGGGGCCGTGTCTCCCGCTCGACCAGGTCGTGGGCGGCCTGACGACACAGCACGTCCAGTTCCTCGATCCTCATTCGGTCTGCGGCTCCCCCGGGCCGGCCTCCCGCTCCTCACGCTCGGCCAGTCCCACACGAAGGTCCTCGGCTGCGGCGAGGAACACCTGCTGCCAGTCGTTGTCCACGGCGATCGCGGGGACCGTCTCCTCCACGATCTCCTCGCGGAGGCTGCCGGGAACATCGAAGGTATCCACCGGCTCGATGCCGAAGAAGCGCTGGCGGTCCCGGGGGTCCTCCCGGTCCACGATTGTGCTCTCGAAGTCTCCGGGCCTGGCAACGGCCACCAACGCCACGTCGGCCCCCCACTGTTCGATCAGCAGTTGGCCGGCGCGGCGGGCCTCGCCGCGGCTGGCCTGCTCGGTCTCGTAGGTCAACGCCACGACGTCCCGGTCGTCGAAGGGACGCAGTCGGTCCTCGATTTCAGCCTGGTCCAGGATCTCCGCCTGGTCGAGCACCACCTGGCCGGGCTCGCGCTCGGGCACGTCGAGGTCGACCGGCGGCTCGCCGCACGCGGTCAGCGGCAGCGTCGTCAGGGCCATCAGGGCCGCCCGGGCAGCCCTACGCATCGAGCGCCTCACTCAGGCGCCGCACCGGACCTTCGAGGGCATGGCGCTCGGCCAACTCTGCGAGCCGGGCGACGTCCCGGGTGCCGCGGATCATCGTGAGCTCGGCGTCGCTGCGCACCGGGACGACCTTGCGCATCGCCGCCAGGTAGTCCCGGGCCGACACCAACCGCTGGCCGAGCTTGGGGGACAGCCGGTCGGCCGCGCCCATCAGCGACTCCAGCGAGGGATACTCGCGGATCAGGTCGCGGGCGGTCTTCTCCCCCACGCCCTTCACCCCCGGAAGCCCGTCGGAGGGGTCCCCGCGCAGGATGGCGAAGTCCACGTAGCGCCGCGGTGGGATGCCGTACTTCTCCTCGACCGCCGCCTGGTCGAAGGCGGCCAACTCCCTGACCCCCTTCACGGTGAACAGCACACGCACGGCTGCGTCGCCCGGCCCCTTGCCGTCGCGGACCAACTGCAGCAGATCGCGGTCGCCGGTGACGATATCGATGCGCTCGCCGGGTCCGGCCTGGGCACACAGCGTGCCGATCGCGTCATCGGCCTCCCAGCCCTCGGCGATCACGCGCACACCGCCGAAGGCTTCCAGGACCTCATCCAGCAGGGTGAACTGCCAGGGCAGCGCCTCGGGATCGGGCGGGCGCTCCGCCTTGTAGCCGGAGTAGACGGCGACCCGCGGCGCCGGCCGCCAGTCGTGGTCCAGGCAGTGCAGGATCTCGTCGGGGGCGTGCTCCCGGGTCAGGCTGGCGACCATGTCGAGGTAGCCGCGCACGGCATTGACCGGCCGGTCGTCGGCGTCGGTGATGGTCACCGGCAGTGCGAAGAACGCCCGGTAGGCGAGGCTGGAGGTATCGAGCAGCAGTCGATGAACCATGACCGTCAACGATACGTCTCGCCGGCGGCCGCCGACATCGGACGGCCGCCAGACCCGACTAGGATGACCCCTTCATGAGCACAGACATGTTCGCAGCCCGCGAGACCGACACCCTGATCTGGATCTCCGGGGCCTCCTCCGGCATCGGCGCGGCGCTGGCCGCCACCGTCCCGTTCGATAGGGCGCACGTGGTGGACATCTCGCGCTCCGGCGGAGCTCCGGGGGTTGAGCATCTGCCCGCTGACCTCTCGGACCCGTCGTCCTGGGCGATGATCGAGGCGCACTTCGTCGCCCGCCTGGGCGGCGCCGAGGCGAAACAGGCGATCTTCGTCCACAGCGCCGGCACGCTCGAGCCGATCGGACCGGCCGGGACGGTCGACTCCGCCGCCTACACCCGCAATGTGCTGCTGAACTCGGCGGCGCCCCAGGTGCTCGGTCATGCGTTCCTGAAGGCCGCGGCCGGCTTCTCCGGGGAAGCTCATCTCTACCTGCTCAGCTCGGGCGCCGCGAGGAGCGCCTACGCCGGCTGGTCCAGTTATGGTGCGAGCAAGGCAGCAGTTGACCAGTGGGTCCGCGCCGCGGGCCTGGAGCAGACCCAGCGCGCCGAGGAGGGGCTGCCCTCGTGCCGGGTGGTCGCCGTGACGCCTGGTGTGGTCGCCACGTCCATGCAAGATCAGATCCGCGCGACCGACCCATCCGCCTTCCCGGACGTCGAGAAATTCAAAGGGTTGTACGAGCGCGGTGAATTGCGCAAGCCTGAGGACGCGGCGCGGGGCATCTGGTCGCTGGTCGACCGGCATCTGGACAACGGTGCCGTCATCGACCTGCGGAAGCTCACATGAGCGACTGGCCGTTCCCACCGCCGCGCACCCCCATGGAGGCGCGGGTGCGCGACGAGTTGCCCGACACGGGCAGTGCCCGCGGCCAGGCGCCGGGCGGCTGGGGCTACGAGCCCAAGTGGGACGGCTTTCGGGCCCTGTCCTGGAGCGGTCGTCCCGGAAGCGCGCCGGAGGCCGACGGGGACGCCCGGCTTGACAGCCGGAACCACCGACCCCTCCTGCGCTACTTCCCGGAGTTGCGAGGTGCGCTGGAGCAGTTGCCCGCCGGGTGCGTGGTCGACGGCGAGGTGGTCTACGTCCAGGGCGGCCGCACCGACTTCGACGTGCTGTCTCAGCGCATCCACCCGGCCGAGTCGCGCATCGCCAAGCTGTCGGTGGAGACGCCGGCGCAATTGGTGGCCTTCGACCTGCTGGCGATCGACGGCGAGGATCTGCGCCCGGCGCCGTACCGTGAGCGCCGCGAGCGCCTGGAGGCGCTGGTCGGCGGCCTGGAGCGTCCCTGGCACCTCACCCCGGCGACCCGCGACCGCACCGTCGCAGAGCAGTGGTTCACCGCGTTCGACTCCGCCGGCTGCGACGGCATCGTGGCCAAGCAACTCGACGAGCCCTATGTCGAAGGCAAGCGCCACATGATCAAGGTGAAGCTGCGGCGCACCATCGACGCGGTCGTCGGCGGGTACCGGATGCACAAACTCGGCGACCGGATCGGCTCGCTGCTGCTGGGGCTGTACGACCAGGCCGGGCAACTGCATTTCGTGGGGCACTGCTCGGGGTTCAGTGACGAGGAGCGCGTGGCCCTGCTCGACCGCATTACCCCGCTGCGGGTCGAGGACGGCTTCGGCAATGAAGCCCGCCGGCCCGGCGAGCCGAGCCGCTGGGCCAACGAGAAGACCCTGGAGTGGTACGCCGTCCGGCCGGAGTTGGTGTGCGAGGTGAGCGTCGACCAGTTCACCGGCATCCGCTTCCGCCACGCGTCACGCTTCGAGCGCTGGCGCCCGGACAAGGAGCCGCAAGACTGCGCCATGGACCAGATCGAGCCGCCGCCCGGCCCCTCCTTCGACGACCTGGTCACCACGGTGGTGGAGCAGGAAGGCCTATGAGCGTCCCGCCATAGAGATCCCCGCCATCGTCGACCTGCCCCTCAACCCCCCACGGTCCCGGTCTGAACGGCGCACAGACGACCCGCCCGGGTCCCTTCAGGTCGACCGATCATGCTGCATGAAGGCAGTGACAGGATCGAGGACAGCGGAGGGAAGGCCTGGCCCTGGTACCGTCCAGCGGTGGACTCTATGAGGAAACCTGCGAACGGGAGCGGACGACACCACGGCGCCGGGCGGATGACCGCCAGCCAGCGACGCACCCAGCTGGTGGAGGTGGCCAAGGTCGTCTTCGCCGAGTTGGGCTACGCCGGTGCCAGCATCGAGGAGATCGCCTCCCGGGCCAGGGTCTCCAAGCCCGTCGTCTACGAGCACTTCGGCGGCAAGGAAGGTCTCTACGCGGTCGTGGTCGACCGCGAGACCACCCGCCTGCTGGAGATGATCACCTCACGGCTCGGGCCTGGCCTGGGCGCGCGAGAGCAGGTCCTGGGCAGCGCGATGGCCTTCCTGGACTACATCGAGGCCGACTCCGAGGGCTTCCGGGTGCTCACGCGCGACTCGCCCGCCGCATTCGGCGGCGGTGGCATGGCCGGACTGCTGGCCGACGTCGCCGCCAAGGCCGAGGATGTGCTCGCCGGCTTCTTCGCCGAGTCCGGACTGGGATTGGACACCGCACCGCTGTACGCGCATGCCCTGGTCGGCATGGTCGTGCACGTGGGCGGGTGGTGGGCCGAGGCCCGCGAACCGCCCAAAGAAGTTGTCGCGGCACACCTGACGGCGCTGGCCTATGTCGGGTTGTCACGCTTGCCCGCCGACCCGCAACGACTCCTCAGGAAGCGCTGAGGAAGGCGTCCGGATCGAGGTCCTCCAGGCTGGCGATCACCGCGTCAGCGGCGTCCATCACCGTGCCGGGGAAGGACGGACAGCCAATCACCCACAGGCCACCCGTCTTGGCCGCCGCGGCACCCACCGGGGAGTCCTCGAGGCACACCGACCGGGCCGGATCGGCGCCGAGCAGCTCACAGGCTCGGAGGTAGGGGTCGGGTGCGGGCTTGGGCCGGATCACGTCCTCCGCGCAGACCACCGCCTGCACAAAGGGCGCCAACCCCGCCGAGGTCAGCGACAGATCGGCGAGCACCCGTCGAGAGTTGGTGGCCACCCCCAGTGGGACGCGACCGTGCAGCGCCTCCAGCAGCGCCACCGCGCCTGGGAGCGGGATGATGCCGCGCCGGAACTCGGCCACAGCGGCCTGCAGCAGCCGTCGCTCCATCTCGCGGCGATCGCGCAGCCCCAGGAAGTCGGCGAGCACCTGAGCGGCGTCCAGGGGACCGCGGCCCAGCATCAGGGCGCGGATCGCCGGATCCCAGGGCTTACCGCAGTCCTCCACGACCCGGCGCTCGGCCCGGCCCCAGGCGCCCTCGGAGTCCACGAGCAGGCCGTCGAGGTCGAGCACCACGGCCTGAGGGCGAAACGGCGGCACCGGACCGCGCGCCCCCGACGAGGCCGGCAGCCGTGAGAAACGAGTGCTCAGCGCTGCCCCGCCACCTGCTTGCGGGCCTCACGCCGAGCGCGCTTCTCCTCGTAGTGCTTGGCCATGGCGTCGACCCCGGTCAGGAACTCCGCCACCTGGGTGCGTTTCTGCTCCGCCTCGGCGTCGAGGTTCTCGATGTCGAAGAATCCCCAGTGGCGCAGCAACGGCCAGACCACGTCGTCGTGATGCACCCGCAGGTCGTAGATGCCCGCCTTGGCGATCATCACTGACTTGGTTGAGAACTCCGGCATGCCCGCCCCCGGCATCTCGAAGCGCAGCACCTCATCGGCGATCGCCTCGACCGCTTCCGAGGGCGCGAGCCGCATGGCGGCGCTCAGCATGTCCCGGTAGAAGACCATGTGCAGATTCTCGTCGGCTGAGATGCGCGCCATGATCCTGTCGGCGACCGGGTCCTGGGAGTAGCGGCCGGTGTTGCGGTGGCTGATGCGCGTCGCCAACTCCTGGAAGGCCACGTAGGCCATGCCACGCAGCGCGTTCTTGTCCCCGCGGTCGTAGCCGACGGACAGCAACTCCATGCGGTGGCGCTCCAGGGCCACCGGGTCCACAGCCCGCGTGACGATCAGGTAGTCGCGCAGCACGATCGCGTGCCGGCCCTCCTCGGCCGTCCAACGGTGCACCCACTCGATCCAGGCGCTGTCCCCGCGCCGGGCGAACATGTCGTAGATCTCGCGGTGGTAGCTCGGGAGGTTGTCCTCCGTGAGCAGGTTGACCTCGAAGGCCATCTGCGCCACGCCCGTGAGGCGCGACTGATCCGGTGTCCAGGGCTCCTTGTCGAAGTCCCGGCCCATCGAATAGGGGATGTAGTCGTGCGGGAACCACTCCTTCTGCACCTTCAGATGGCGCTCGAGCAGCTCACGCGCGACAGGCTCCAACTCACCGATCAGATTCCGGTCGTCCGTGATGGCCATGGGCGTCCCTTCCTCCGGCTACAGCTTACGGTACCGTAACCTACGCCAGCGTAGGTTAAACTCGCCAGCCTGTCGACGCCTGAACCGCCGATCGGCCGGTTTCACGCGAACGTGACCGGCGCCCTCTCCGGGTTGCGGTAAATTCTTGTCCCCCCGAACATTCCGGCCTCCCAGGAGACCCATGAGCACGCTGATCCTGGCCCGCCACGGGCAATCGATCTGGAACGCCGAGAACCGCTTCACCGGGTGGGTGGATGTCCCCCTGAACGAGAAGGGCCGTGAGGAGGCGGCGCTGGGCGGGAAGCGACTGGCCGCCGAGCACGTACACGTTGACCGGGCCTTCACGTCCACACTGGACCGGGCCGTTGAGACGGGCACGATCATCCTGGACGCCCTTGGCCAGGCCGACCTCGAGCAGGTCCGGGCGTGGGAACTGAACGAGCGCTTCTACGGCGCGCTGACCGGTCGCGACAAAGCCGAGACCGCCAAGAGGTTCGGCGCGGAGCAGGTGCACATCTGGCGCCGCAGCTACGCGACGCCGCCGCCGGGCGGGGAGAGCCTCGAAGACACCACGAACCGGACGCTCCCGTACTTCCAGGGCGTCGTGCTCAAGGCATGCCGCGAGGTCTCGACGGTCCTGGTCTCGGCCCATGGCAACTCGCTGCGCGCGATCGTCAAGGTGCTCGATGGCCTGAGCGATGACCAGGTCACCCGGCTGGAGATCCCTACCGGCGTGCCGATCGTCTACGAACTCCGCAACGGCAAGCCGCTCTCCAAGCGCGTCCTCGACAGCTGACCCGGCCGGGAACGCCGCGGCCTACCATCGCCGCATCATGATCGAACCCGGCATGCCGAGCCCCAGCGACGTGGCCGCGGCCGCCGAACGCATCCGGCCGTACGTACGGCGCACGCCCCTGCTGACGGCCGACCTGGGCGGCTGGCAGGTGACCCTCAAACTGGAGCACCTGCAGCTGACCGGGTCGTTCAAGATCCGCAGCGCCACCAATACCCTGCGTTCACTGGATCCACCGCCCGGCGCCGTGGTCGCGGCATCCGGCGGGAACCACGGGCTGGGAGTAGCCGCCGCCGCGGCGGCCCTGGGCGCAGCGGCCACGATCGTCGTGCCGGAGTCAGTCCCCGCCGAGAAGGCGCGCCGGATCACCGAGACCGGGGCCACCGTGGTGCGGCACGGTGGCGAATACGCCGAGGCCGAGGCCCACGCTCGGCGCCTTGCCGAGACGCTCGCCGCGCCGTTCGTCCACCCCTTCGACGATCCCGCGGTGGTTGCCGGTCAGGGCACGGTCGGGCTGGAATTCGCTCAGGATCTCGGAAGCGCGCGGTTGGCCGAGCGCTGCGACGCGCTGCTGGTCGCGGTCGGCGGGGGTGGGCTGATCGCGGGCATCGCCACCGCGCTGGAGGGCACCGGGGTACGGGTGGTCGGAGTCGAACCGGTCGGCGTCCCCACCATGTCCGCGGCGCTGAAGGCCGGCGAACCGGTGGACGTCGACGTCGACTCGGTGGCCGCCTCGGCGCTGGGCGCGCGCCGGACGTCCCCGCTCAACCTGGCGGTCGCGCAACGCGCCGTGGACCGGGTGGTGCTGGTGGAGGACGAGGAGATCCTGGCCGCCCGCGATCTGCTGTGGGAGGCCTGCCGGTTGGCGGTGGAACCGGCCGGCGCGCTCGGCCTCGCGGCCCTGCTGACGGGCACGATCGAGGCCGAGCGGCCCGGCCTGGTACTGTGCGGCGCCAACAGCGCCTGGCGGCCGGCGTGACCCGGGGACCTCAGGCGGACCGCCTCTGGCCCTCGTGCCTGCCTTCGGCGAACTCCTCGACGATCTTGGCGCAGAACGCCGGCAGGTCGGCGGGCTTGCGGCTGGAGACCAGTCCCTGGTCGGTCACGACCTCCTGGTCGACCCAATTGGCGCCGGCGTTGCGCAGGTCGGTGCGCAGGCTGGGCCACGAGGTGATCGTGCGGCCGCGTAACCACATCGGCTTCCACGAGCGTCCACGGACCGTGGCAAATCACGCCCACGGGTTTGCCGGCGGTGAAGAACGCCCTGGTCACGGCCACGCCGATACCCGGTCCCCGGTCGGTACACCCGTCCCGCCGTAGACTCCGTCGCCTTCGCTCGACATTCCTGCTGCAGGGAGGAACCCCAGGTGCTGAAGGTCACCGCCGAGGCCGCGGATCCTCGTGAGATCCGCGCTGACCTGCTGGTCGTCCCGGTGTTCAAGGGTGGGATCGAGGGCCCCGGCGCGCAGTTGACGCTCGCCGCTCTGGATCTGGAGCGCTTCCCGATCACGCCGAGCTTCCGCGGCGACATCGGACAGAGCCTGCTGCTCGCCGCGCCCGGGCTGTCGACCGGCGGTGTGCTGCTCGTCGGCCTTGGCCGCATGGACGAGGTGAACGCCGAGCGCTTACGCAGCGCCTCGGGGGTTGCCGCGAAAGCCGCCCGAAGCGTCCAGCGCGTCGCCACCACCCTGCCGCAGGTCGACCTGAGCCGGTCCAGCGTCGAGGCCGTGGCTGAGGGTTTCGTACTCGGGGCCCACGCGGACACCCGCTTCAAGACGCGCATCCACGAGCCGAGCGAGTTGAACGAGGTCGTCGTCCTGGTGCCCTCCAGCCGACTCGAGGAGGCTCGGCGGGCAATCGAGCACGCCGCGGTGACCAGCGGGGCCACCCTGACAGCCCGTGACCTGGTCAACCTCCCGCCCGATCGCAAACGCCCGCCCGAACTGGCCCAACTGGTGTCAGAGGCGGCCGGGGGCGCCTGTGACGTGCGCATCCGCGGGGCACAGGAACTGGCGGCCGAGGGGTTCGGCGCGATCACCGCCGTCGGCCGCGGCTCCAGCGCACCGCCTCACCTGGTCGAACTGCGCTACACGCCAGCCGACCCCATCGGCGCGGTCGTGCTGGTGGGCAAAGGCATCACCTTCGACACCGGCGGCATCAACCTCAAGCGTGGCAACACGATCACCCAGATGAAGGGCGACATGGCCGGAGCGGCCGCCGTGGCGGCCACCTGCGCCGCGCTGGCCGACCTCGGAGTCCGGCTGCGGGTCACCGGCCTGTGCCCGCTTGCGGAGAACATGCCCGGCGCCGACGCTCAGCGCCCCGACGACGTGCTGACCACGCATGGCGGCCTCACCGTCGAGGTGCGTGACACCGACGCGGAGGGACGTCTGGTGCTGGCCGATGCGCTGGATTACGGCGCGAGCCTGGAACCCGACGCCATGGTCGACGTGGCGACCCTGACCGGCTCGGCGGTCAGCGCGCTCGGACCGTATGCGGCGGGCGTGATGGGCAGCGACACGGAACTGGTCGAGGCGCTGCGCGCGGCCGCGAGGGTGGCGGGCGAGGACCTGTGGCCGCTGCCGCTGTGGCCGGGCCTGGAGCGGCACCTGGACTCCCCCATCGCCGACATCAACAACACCGGTGACGACCACGGCGGCGGCGCGATCATGGGCGGGCTCTTCCTGCGGCGCTTCACCCACGGGGTGCCCTGGGCGCACCTGGACATCGCCGGGCCAGCCTTCCTGACCCACGACCTCGCTCGGGGGTATCTGCCGGCCGGTGGCACCGGGTACGGCGTGCGGACCCTGCTGGCCTGGTTGGAGCGCCGGCCGGCCTGACGGCCGGGCCAGGCGGTGGATCGTGTGGGCTTCGGGCACCTGTCAGGCCTGGCGCGTTGCGGGACGTTCCCAGCGCAGCCGCAGCCGCCGGGCAGCCAGCGCCTCGTCCAGGCGACCGACAGGCGTGGTTGTGGGGGCCTCGCGCAGTAGATCGGGGGCCTGGTCGGCCTCGCCGACGGCCTGGCGGACCGCGGCGACGAAGGCGTCCAGCGTCTCGCGGGACTCCGCCTCGGTGGGCTCCACCATGAGCGCCTCGTCCACGATCAACGGGAAGTAGTTGGTCGGCGGATGGAAGCCGAGGTCGATCAGGCGCTTGCACAGGTCGGTGACCCGCAACCCGTCGGCGCGCAACCGGGAGCCGCTGGAGACGAACTCGTGCATCGGCTGGTGCTGCGGATAGCCCAAGGGCAGCAGGTCGGTGACCTGCGTGGCCACGTAGTTGGCGTTGAGCACGGCCTTGGCGCTCATGCTCGCCAGTCCGTCACAACCGTGCGCGCACAGGTAGGCATAGGCGCGGACCAGGACCGCGATGTTGCCGTGGAAACCGTGCAGGCGCCCGATCGACTTGGGCCGGTCGGCGTCCCAGATGAAGTGCGGTCGCCGCTGCTCGTCGGTGTGCCGGACGACCACGGGTGCGGGCAGGTACGGCGCGAGACGGTCGGAGACCAGCACCGGGCCGGCGCCAGGACCGCCACCCCCGTGGGGGGTCGCGAAGGTCTTGTGGACGTTCAGATGGACGACGTCGAAGCCCATGTCCCCGGGCCGGACCCGGCCGCAGATGGCGTTGAAGTTCGCGCCGTCGTAGTACAGCAGCGCTCCGACCGCCCGCAACGCTTTGCTGATGCGCTCGATCTCGACCTCGAACAGCCCCACGGTGTTGGGGTTGGTCAGCATCAGCCCCGCGGTGTCGTCGCTGATCAGCCGCTCCAGGGCCTCGACGTCGACCAGGCCGTCAGGGCCGCTGGGGACCGTCACCACGTCGTAGCCGCACATCGCCGCGCTGGCCGGGTTGGTGCCGTGCGCGGAGTCGGGCACGATGATCGTGCGGCGCGCGTCGCCACGGTCCTCGTGATAGGCGCGGATCAGCATCAACCCGGTGAGCTCACCCTGGGCGCCCGCAGCGGGCTGGAACGTCGCCGCGGACAGCCCGGTCAACTCGACCAGCCACTGCTCCAGTTCCCACAGCAGCTCCAGGGTGCCCTGCGTGGCCTCGTCGGGCGCCCACGGATGGAGGTTACGGAACCCTGGCAGCGCGGCGACCGCCTCCGCCTGCCGCGGGTTGTACTTCATGGAGCACGACCCCAGCGGGTAGAAGCCGACGTCGATGCCGTGGTTACGCTGCGACAGGCGGGTGTAATGCCGCACGACATCCAACTCGCCCAGCTCCGGAAGCGCGGGAGGAGCGCCGGCGAGTTCCACCCCGGGCAGGACCTCGGCCGGATCCGCCGCCGGGACGTCCAGCGCGGGCATCGTCGAGGCGCGGCGGCCGGGACGCGACTTCTCGAACGCCGTGGGCTCGGCGGCGTGGCGCGGTCCCATGAGGCTCATCGCGCCCCCTCCCGCCGCAGGCCGGCAACCGCGGAGGCGTGCTCGGCTGAGGGCCCGTCAGGCCGCAGTCCCGCGCCGTCGCCTGGCCTCCCCCTGCGCCGCCGCTGCTCGCTGAGCACGGCGGCCAGCGCTTCGGCCAACCCCTCGACCTCCCCGGCGGTGCGCCGCTCGGTGGTGGCCACCATGACCGCGCCGGCGGCGGGTCCGTCCGGCACGACCGGCCCCACCAGGTAGCCCGCCGCGTGCAGGGCACGGACCGCGGCGGGGGGATCATCCACGTCGAGGCGAAGCGGGAACTCCTTGAGGAACGGGCCGTCGACGGCCACCTCGGCGCCGTCGACGCGGGCCAGGCGCGCGGCCGCGTGCCGCGCCCGGGACAGGCTGGCGTGCGCCAACTCGCGCAGGCCCTCCGGCCCCAGCCAGGCGAGGTGAATCAGGGCGGCGAGCGCGCACAGGGTCTGGTTGGTGCAGATGTTGCTGGTGGCCTTCTCCCGCCGGATGTCCTGCTCTCGCGCGCGCAGCGTCATCACATAGCCGCGGATGCCGTGCCCGTCGACGGTCTCCCCGACGACCCGGCCCGGCAGACGGCGGACCTGATCGGCGGCGCAGGCCAGGAAGCCGAAGGTCGGGCCGCCGTAGGACAGCCCCTGGCCGAGCGGTTGACCCTCTCCTACCACCAGATCGGCACCCTGGCTTCCGGGCGTGGCCAGCAACCCGACGGCCGTGGGCTCGAGCTTGACGATCAACTTCGCTCCCGATGCATGCGCCGCCTCGGCGTGAGCGCGCACGTCCTCGACGATCCCGAGCGCGTTGGGCTGCTGGATGACCACCGCGGCGACCCCCTCGGCCAGGTCGGCGACGGGCGTCCGCCCGCTGGTCGCATCCACGGGCAGCACATGCACCGGGCGCCCGAGCGGGTGGGCGTAGGTCGCCACCACCTGCCGGGAAGGCAGGTCGAGCGCGCCGGATGAGGCCACCGATGCGGGCGGAGCGCCCTCAGCGCGGCGCGCGACGGCCGCGCAGGCCATCGACACCGCCTCGGCCACCGCGGAGCCGCCGTCATACAGGCTGGCGTTGCTGATCGGCAGGCCGGTCAACTCCGAGATGACCGTCTGGTACTCGAACAATGCCTGCAGGACGCCCTGGCTGACCTCGGGCTGATAGGGGGTGTAGGAGGTCAGGAACTCTCCGCGCCCCACGATCGCGCCCACCAGTGCGGGCACGTAGTGATCGTAGGCGCCGCCGCCGGCGAAGCAGATCGCGCCGGTGTCGTTGTGGCCGGCCAGTTGGGTGACCCTGCGCAGGACCTCGTCCTCGCTGCGACCGGGTGGGAGGTCGAGCGCCCGATCAAGCCGGAGCGAGGCTGGGATGTGGTCGAACAGCGCATCAAGACTCGGTCTGCCCACCACCTCGAGCATCTCGGCGACGTCGGTGTCGGTGTGCGGGGCGAAGTCCACGCATGCTCCTCGGACGCGAGCGGTGCCGGTCGCGCGAGGCGGGGCCGGACCAGGGCCCGCCGCCCCGGCGGATTGAAGGGAGTCTACCGTCGAGCCTTCTCAGGCCGGAGTGCGGCGGACGAGGGGCGCACTGCTCAGGTGCCGGCGTCGGCCTGACCATGCGGCGCTTCGCGGGGTGCGCTCTGCCCGTGCTCCACCCGCTCGGCGGACAACCGCAGCACTTCGGCCTCGGTCTCGGCATAGACCGGTGACACGGCGATCGCGAAGACGCCCTGGCCCTGCTGCAGCAAGTCGATCAACTGGCGGTCGTCGTCCAGTGCGTACACCGTCGAGCCGTCGCTCACCAGGGTGACGTCCCGGAGCGACAGCCCGCGATCACGGACGAAGTCCACGGCACTGCGGATGCGTTTGAGGCTGACGCCGGCGTCCAGCAACCGCCGGATCAGCTTGAGTTGGACGATGTCCTCGAAGCTGTACAGCCGCTGGGAGCCGGAGCCTTCCGCGTCGCGGACCGAGGCCCGCACCAGGCCGGTGGTCGTCCAGTAGTCCAGCTGCCGATAGGTGATGCCGACCATCTTGCCGACGGCGGGTCCGCGGTAGCCGGAACGGGCGTCGTCCAACCCGGGGAGCGGGATCTGCTCCGCGTTTCGGTACCTGCGGGCCGCGCTCACGATCCTCCCACGCTCGGCGTCCTGGACTGCACCTGGAAAGTCCCAGCCCGGTGATTACACGTGAGATGAACACCGCCGTCAAGGACAACGTGCGAGTCCGGACTCCACCGCGCCTAGCGGAAGTCTTCGGGGCTGACGCTGTCGAGGAACTCCTTGAACTGCTCCACCTCAGCCTCGTCGTCGTCCTCGATCTCGATGCCGGCCTCGGCCAGCACCGCCTCCTCGGCGAAGATCGGGACGGTGGCGCGGACCGCGAGAGCAATGGCGTCCGAGGGCCGAGAGGACACGATCACCGAGCTCCCGTCCGAAGTCATCTGGATCTCCGCGTAGAACGTTCCCTCACGCAGGGCGGTGACCACGATCCGGTCCACCGACACCGACAGCCCTGTCAACAGGTCTTTCATGAGGTCATGGGTCATCGGGCGCTGCGTCACCACACCCTGGAGGGCGAACGCGATGGAGGTGGCCTCCACGGCGCCGATCCAGATGGGCAGGAACCGGTCTCCTTCGCGTTCCTTGAGCAGCACGATCGGCTGATTGTGCGGGAGTTCCACCCGCACGCCCACCAATTCCAGCTCGATCACTGTCGACACCTCCGTCCCGGACCCCAGGAGCCAGGGAGCGAAGTCTACGGTGGACCTGGAGGCCCCTCAATGAGACGGCCGAGCGCTTTCGCCTCCTTCCAGGAAAAATGCGCCAAGGACGAAAACCAGCGGCGAGCCGGATCAAGCTGCCCGATCGATCGGTGCGAGCCGGACGAAGGCCCGCAGGGACTCCTGCAGCGCCGCGCCAGCCCGCTCACCGTCGCTGCGCGTGCCGGAGGACGCGTCCACTGGCGTGGCCAGTTGGAGTTCGACGGCGTCGACGACC
>WHTC01000080.1 GCA_009379795.1 Nitriliruptorales bacterium
GGGAACGTCCAGGCCCGACTCGATGATCGTGGTCGCCACCAGCACATCGAACTCGCGCTGCCAGAAACGGACCATGACCTTCTCGAGCGTGCCCTCGTCCATGTGCCCGTGGGCGACCTCCACGCGCGCCCCCGGGACCAGTTCGCGCACCCGCTGGGCCGCTGCGGCGATCGTGGACACCTGGTTGTGCACCCAGAAGACCTGGCCCTCGCGCAGCAACTCACGGCGCAGCGCCAGGGTGGCCATCGACTCGTCCCACTCCCCCACGTGGGTCACGACCGGCTGGCGCTCCTCCGGCGGGGTGTCGATGGTCGACAGGTCCCGGATGCCGGTGATCGCCATCTCCATGGTTCGCGGGATCGGCGTGGCCGTCATGGTGAGCACGTCCACGGAGGTCCGCAACTGCTTCAGCCGCTCCTTGTGGCCGACGCCGAAGCGCTGCTCCTCGTCGACGACGACCAGGCCGAGACGGCGGAACTCCACATCGGAGCCCAGCAGCCGGTGGGTGCCGATCACCAGGTCGACGGTGCCGGCGGCCAGCCCGTCGAGAATCTCCCGCTGCTCGCGCGGGCCGCTGAACCGGGACAGCACCCGGATCTGGACCGGGAACCCGGCGAAACGCTCGCCGAAGGTCTCGCCGTGCTGCTGGGCGAGCAGCGTCGTGGGGACCAGCACCGCCACCTGGCGGCCGTCGAATACCGCCTTGGCGGCGGCGCGCACCGCGATCTCGGTCTTGCCGAAGCCGACGTCACCGCAGATCAGGCGGTCCATGGGCTCCCCCGCCTCCATGTCCTGCTTGACCTCGTCGATCGCCCCGACCTGGTCAGGGGTCTCCTCGTGGGGAAAGGCGGTCTCCAACTCGCTCTGCCAGGCGCTGTCCGGGGAGAAGGCGTGGCCCTCGGCGTGCATGCGGGCCTGGTAGAGGCGGATGAGCTCGGCGGCCATCTCCTTGACGGCCTTGCGGACCTTGCCCTTGGCCCGTTCCCACTCGGACCCGCCCAATCGCATGACCCGAGGCCGCTCGCCCCCGACGTACTTCGCGATCGTGTCGACCTGGTCGGAGGGGACGTAGAGTTTGTCGCCACCCGCGTAGGAGACGACCACGTAGTCGCGGGTCACGTACCCGGCGGTGCCGCCGCCGACCAGGGTCGTCGGGCCGCGCAGCTCGCGTGTCACGATGCCCTCGTAGACCCCGACGCCGTGGACCGAGTGCACGACCGGATCGCCGGGGCTGAGGTCGCCGACGGTCTCACCGGCGAGCCGCTTGCTCGGCAGACGGCGGCTGGTGCGGGAGCGTCGGGGACCGAACAGATCCCATTCAGCGAGCACGGCGAGGCCGAGATCGGGCGCGCGGAAGCCCTCTCGCAGGCGCGACTCCGTGATGACGACGCGGCCGCCCGACGCCAGGTCATCGTTGGTCACGGCGGGCGTCACCGGGGCGGCGATGCCTTCGCCACGCAGCACCTCCGCCAGCCGCAGCGCAGGTCCGTGCCCGGCGGTGGTGAGCACCACGGTCAGTCCGTCGGCGGCCAGGCGGCGGACGGAGGCGGCGGCGGTGGCGATGTCGCCCCGGAAGGTGTCCCAGCCGAGCCCGGCGATCTCCCCGACGGTCTGGTTGGAGGAAAAGGGGGTCAGCGTCCACACCGGTCCCCGGGCACGGCGCTGCACGTCGGGCCAGGCGGCGAACCCGACGATCGTGGCGTCACCGTCCCGGCCGCGCGCAGTCTCAACGGAGTCCCACTCCCCGACCAGCAGCGCGGCCGCCTGCTCGCGCAACTCCTCGGCCCGGTCACTGACCCGGATCGGGTCGACGACGGCGAGGCCGACGTCGGCGGAAAAGAAGTCGGGAAGGTAGGCCGGCGCGGGGAAGATCGCCGTGACCAGCGACTCCATGCCCTCGAACGCGATGCCGTCGGCAAGCTGCGTCAACTGGTCGGCCAGGTGCGGCAAGCGCTTGGCCACCAGGCGGGCGGTGTCGGCGGTCTCGGCGTCCAGGACCAGCTCACGAGCGGCGTCAACGTCGAGGCGCTCCACAACCTCCAGGGTGCGCTGGTCGGCCGCGGAGAAGGTGCGGATGGAATCGACGTCGTCGCCCCAGAACTCGACGCGCGCCGGGTGGTCGGCGGCGGAGGGGAACAGGTCGACGATGCCGCCGCGGACCGCGAACTCGCCGCGGCCCTCGACCAGCGTGGTGCGGGTGTACCCCAGGGCGGCCAGGGCGTTTACCAGTCCCTCCAGGCCCCCGTCGTAGGCGGCGTCCAGACGGATCGGCTCGCGCTCGGCCAGGCGCGGGTCCATCGGCTGCAGCAGAGCCCGCACCGGTGCGACCACGGCACGGACCGCCCCAGCGGATCGCGGGTCCGCAACGGTCCGGCGGAGGCGGTCCAGGACGCGCAGGCGCTGCCCGACGGTGGCGGCCTGCGGCGACAGCCGCTCGTGCGGCAGGGTCTCCCAGGCCGGGAACCCCACCACGGCATCCTCCCGCAGGAAGGCACCCAGCGCATCAACCAGCGCTTCAGCATCGCGGTCGGTGGGCACGACCACGAGCAGCGGAGCGGCGCGCTCGGCCAGGAATGCCAGGGTGTAGGCACGCATCGCCGGACCAACGGCCAACTCGCCGGGATCCAGATCCTCGGCGAGTTCCTCGCGGCCGACGTTGAGCAGGACGCCCAGCGGCGCCGCAAGGATCTCCGTCGTCATCTCGCAACCATGGTGTCGCCCTTCGCCTTCCCCGACAAAGTCCGGGCCGAGTCTCCTGGGGAAACTCGGCGATCAGGCCGAGGCTGCGGCGGTCAGGACGTTGCGCAGGAGCATGGCGGCGGTCAGGGGGCCGACGCCGCCGGGGACCGGGGTGAGCGCGCCCGCGACCGCCGCCACCGCCTCATAGTCGACGTCGCCGACCAGGCGACCCTCGTGAAAGTTGATGCCGACGTCGATGACGGCCGCGCCGGGGCGGACATGCTCGGGGCGGATGAACCGCGGGTCGCCGATCGCCACCACCAGGATGTCGGCCTGCCGGGTGACGGCCGCCAGGTCGACCGTCTCCAGATGACAGATGGTCACTGTGGCGTCCCTGGCAAGCAGCAGCAGCGCCGTGGGCTTGCCGACCACGGTGCTGCGTCCCACCACCACGGCATGCGCGCCCCTGATCTCCACCCCGGCGCGGTCGAGGATCTCGACCACCGCGGCGGCGGTGGCGGGCACATGCCCGTCGCGCTCCTCCACCAGGCGGCCGAGGCTGGCGGCGGTGGCGCCGTCGACGTCCTTGGCCGGGCTGAGGTGCCCGTCCAGGGTGACACCGCCCAGGCCTGGCGGGAACGGGGACTGCACCACGACCCCGTGAACGGCGGGGTCGGCGTCGAGTTCGTCGATGACGGCCAGAAACTGCTCGGCCGTGGTCTCGCCGGGCACGCGCCGGGGCACGCAGCGCACGTCGATGGTCTCGGCGGTGCGGGTGATGCTGCGGACATAGGAGCCGGCCGCCGCATCCTCACCGAACAGCACGATGGCCAGCGTCGGCACCACGCCGGCGGCGGCGAGGTCGGCCGAGGTGGCCTTCAACTCCTGAGTGATCTCGGCGGCCAGGGCCCGGCCGTCAAGCTGCCGCATCGCTGACGCTCCTCTCGACGGCCTCCACGACCGCCTCGGCGGTGGCCTGCGCCGTGGACAGCGTCTGCCGCAGGCGGTCCTCACACTCGGTCACAAACGGATCCTCGCCCATCAGGCCCAGGTTGACCCGGACGTTCAACGCCGCGCTGTCCAGACCGGCTCGCGCGCTGTGGGCGGCGACCCCCAGGTCGCTCACGACCGTGCGGTTGGCGCGGTCCACGATCTCGGCGCATACCCCCAGTGTGCGGGCTGCAGCGTCCATCGTCTCCAGCGGCACCTCGGTGGCGTGACGCAGCGCGGCGCGCAGGACGGAGGAGCGCTCGGCACGCTGCCCGTCGGTGTCCTTGGGCAGCCGGAACGCCGCGGAGACCCCGGCATAGGCCTCGGCGTCCTCCCCGGCGAGCGCGAGCGCGCGTTCCCGCACCTGGCGCGCCTCGTCGCGGGCGGCGCGCATCGCGTCCTCGTGCTCCAGGTAGCGCCTCCGGCCGATGGTCAGCTCACCGACCATCCCGACGAGGCCCGCAGCGAACGCGACCTGAAGCGCCGCCACCGCGCCGCCACCGGGGGCGGGGGAACTGGAGGCGAGGTCGTCCAGGAACGTGGGGAGGGTCCAGTCGGCCATCAGGGTCCTGTCGGCAGTCAGCGGGTGTGATAGCGGTTCTGTGCGGCTTCCAGCCCGTCGTCGACCAGCAGGAGGATGGCGTCGGCCGCCTCCTGGATCGTGACGTCGATCTCCTCGCGCTCCTTCGGAGAGAAGCGCCGCAGGACGTAGGCGGCTGGGTCCTGGCGGCCGGGTGGACGGCCGACGCCGATGCGCACACGCAGGAAATCGGTCGTGCCCAGGCGCCGCTGGATGTCCTTCAGCCCGTTGTGGCCCGCGGTGCCGCCGCCGCGCTTGAGCCGCAGCCTGGCCGGGGACAGATCGATGTCGTCGTGCACGACGACCAGCCGCCCGGACGGGACCCGGTAGAAGGCGCTCGCGCGCTGCACCGGTCCGCCGGAGTTGTTCATGTAGCCGGAGGGGACGACCAGCGACAGCGGGGTGCCGCCGGGGCGGTCGAAGGCGTCCGCCACCTCGCCGCCGACCTTGTGCGTGCGCAGCGACGCACCGAGGCGCCCGGCAAGCAGGCGCACGGTATCGGCCCCGACGTTGTGCCGGGTGCCGCCGTACTCGCGCTCGGGGTTGCCCAAGCCTGCGACGAGCCAGCGGCCGGTCTCCACGCCTCGATCGGGCGACGCCCTGCGGTCACGCCGGAGACGATCGAGTACCCCCATGAGCCAGCTCACCGCGTCCGTGCAGCCGAGCCCCGCCTAGCCGGCGTCTTCGTCGCCGGCGCCGGTCGGCTCCGGCGCCTCCTCGGCGGTCGCGCCTTCGTCCTCGGCTTCGGCGGCTTCGGCCTCCTCGCCTTCGACCTCCTCCTCGGGCACCTCGAGATGGGGCACCACGATGGAGACCACCGGGGTCTCGAGGTGGTCGAGCACGGCGACCTCGTCGGGCAGCGAGATGTCGGCGACACGCTTCACGTCGCCGATGCTCATCTCGGAGATGTCCACGACCAGCTGGTCGGGCACCTCCAGCGGGAGCACCTCGATCTGCAGGGCGTAGTGGGACTGCTCGGCGATGCCGCCCTCGTCGACGCCCGGGGCCTCGCCCCGCAGGACGATGGGCACTTCCACGGTGACCTTGACGGTGCGCGACACGGTCACGAAGTCGACATGGAGCACGTCGCGGCGCACCGGGTGACGCTGCAGATCACGCGCGAGGGCAAGGTGCGCGCCGTCCCCGATCGACAGCGCGATGATCGCGTTCTCACCCGCGTCGGTGTGCAGCGCATGGTAGAGCTCGAGCGCATCCACCCACACCGGGATCGCTTCCAGTCCAGCACCGTACGCGACCGCGGGCACCTTTCCCTCGCGACGCAGGGCGCGCGCCTCGCCCTTCCCCTTCCCCGGCCGGGGACGGGCCGCGAGCGCAACCTGGTCGGCCATACGGCAACACTCCTCATGACGTCGAGGCAAGAACGGAACAAAGAAGGGCACCCAGTGCCGCACCGTGATGAGTATAGCCACCCGTCCCGGTCCGAAGGCTGCGGCGAACGACCAAGCCCGATCGCAGCCGCAGCGCAGCCAGGCCGCTCAGTACTGACTCAGATGTGGTCGTCGTCGAAGAGTTCGCTGACGCTCTCGTCCTCGAAGATCGCCTTCATCGTGCTCGCCACCAGCGGCGCGACCGACACGACTTCGAGCTTCTCCAGGTTGCAGTGGGCAGGCAGCGGCAGGGTGTTGGTGACGACCAGGCGCTCGATGCAGCTTTCCGCCAGCCGGTCGCAGGCGGGACCGGACAGCAGCGGGTGGGTGGCGCAGACCAGGACGCGCTTGGCCCCCCGTTCCACCAGCGCGTCGGCCGCCCCGCAGATCGTGCCGGCGGTGTCGATCATGTCATCGACCAGCAGGCAGGTCCGGCCCTCGACGTCGCCGACCACGCCGAGGGTCTTGGTCACGTTGTGCGCGGTGCGGGTCTTGGCCAACAGGGCGCTGGAGGCGTTGGGAAGCCGGGCGCGGAACTTCTCGGCCAGGTGCTCGCCGCCGGCGTCGGGCGAGGCCACCACGACCTCCTCGTCGCCCAACTCCTCGCGCAGCCAGCCGATCAGCTGGGGCAGCGCGGTGAGGTGATCGACCGGGACGTCGAAGAACCCCTGGATCTGACCCGTGTGCAGGTCGACCGACACCATCCGGTCGGCGCCGGCGACCGTCAGCATGTCGGCCATGAGCTTGGCGGTGATCGGCTCGCGGGACTGCGCCTTGCGGTCCTGCCGGGCGTAGCCGTAGAAGGGCACGACGGCGATGATCCGCTTGGCCGACGCGCGTTTGAGCGCGTCGATCAGGACGAGTTGTTCGAAGATGTTGGTGTTGACGGGCGAGCAGTGGGTCTGGATGACGAAGACGTCGCTGCCGCGCACGTTCTCCCCGAACCGGCAGTACAGCTCCTCATTCGAGAACTCGTGGATGTCGACCTCACCCAGGCGCATCCCCAGATGCTCCACGACTTCCCGGGCGAGCGCTGGGTGACTGCGTCCCGAGAACACCTGCATCCGCTTCTTGGTCACAACCTCCAAGGAAGACCCTTCACTCGCCATGTCAGACTGCCGCGTCGTCGCCAGCCATGCGCTTTCGCTTGCGTTCGGCGTACCCCTCGATGACCCGCTGCTCACCACGTTCGACTGCAAGCGATCCCTCCGGGACGTCCTTGGTGATCACCGATCCGGCGCCGGTGTAGGCGTCGGCGCCGACGCTCACCGGGGCCACGAGCATGGTGTCGCTGCCGATCCGTGCCCCATCCCCAATCACGGTCTGGTGCTTCTCGAACCCGTCGTAGTTGACCGTGACGGTCGCCGCGCCGACGTTCGCGCCCCGGCCAATCGTGGTGTCGCCGATGTAGGACAGGTGCGGCACCTTGCTGTCCTCGCCGATCACCGAGCCCTTGACCTCGACGAAGGTCCCCACCTTGGCCCCGCGCTCCAGGCGGGCGCCGGGGCGAAGGTACGCGAAGGGACCCACCTTGGCGCCGGGACCGACCCGCGCCCCGAGCAGCACGCTGTAGGTGACCGAGGCCCCATCCTCCACGGTGGTGTCGACCAGACGGGCACCGGGACCGACGGTGGCGCCGGCGCCGACCGAGGTGGCGCCTTCCAGGTGCGTACCGGGCAGCAGCACCGCGTCCGGTCCGACGGTGACCTCTGGAGCGACGTAGGTGGTGGCGGGGTCGACCACCGTCACACCGTCGCGCATCAGTCGTTCGAGGATGCGGCGGCGCAGGACCCCGCCGGCATCCGCCAGTTGCACCCGGTCGTTGACCCCGGCGACCTCGCCCGGCTCGATCAGGATGGCGCCGACCCCCGCCGGCGCCATGATCTCGACGACATCGGTGAGGTACTCCTCGCCCTGCGCATTGTCCGTCGACAGGCGGTGAAGCGCCTCAGCCAGCGCCTTGTGCGCGAAGGCGTAGATGGAGACCCCGACCTCGCGCACGCCGCGCTGCTCTTCGGTGGCGTCGCGCTCCTCGACGATCGCCCTCACGCCGCCGGCATCGCGCAGAACCCGCCCGTAGCCGGTCGGATCGTCGAGTTCGGTGGTCAGCAGCGTGCCGTGCCCGTCGTGCGCGTCCAACAGCGCTCGCAGCGGCGCAGCGGTCAGCAGGGGCACGTCGCCGGGCAGCACCAGGACGGTCTCGGCTCCCTGGAGGGCGCCGGAATCGACCGCGGCGCGCAGTGCGTGGCCGGTGCCGTTCTGCTCATCCTGCCGGACCGTCCTCAGGCCGGGCAGGCCTGCGGCCTCCGCCTCGGCGGCGACCGCCTCCCCCTGGTGACCGACGACCACGACGACGCGGTCCAACTCGAGGGGACGGAGGGCTTCGAGCACCCATCGCAGAATGGTCCGACCTGCGGCAGGGTGCAGGACCTTCGCCAGGTCGGAGCGAAACCGGGTGCCCTTCCCGGCCGCCAGGACGACGCCGGCCACGGTCACCGTCGCCACCCACCCACCGCCAGCGCGGGCGAACGGATCGCGTCGAGCTGGGAGGGAAGGGATCGAACCTTCAACTTCGACTCCAAAGGACGACGTGATGCCATTTCACCACCTCCCAATCGCATGGTGGGGACCGGCTTCCTCGCGGAGCCAGCCGCAGTCTCATGCTATCCGAGTCCGCTCCGCGCCGACCCTGTCAGAGGGGCAGGCGCGTCATTACCGCAGGAGGCGATCAGGGCCCCCGGCCGGGGACTGGGCCACGATGGTCTGGCCGAAGTCGCGGCGAACGCGGCGGGCAAGGTCCTGTGCGGCGGCGTCATCCTCGCAGAGCGCGAGCAGGGTGGGCCCGCTGCCACTCAGCACCACGCCAAGCGCGCCCGCCTCGATCAGCGCCTCCTTGGAGGCCCGCAACTCGGGGCGCAGCTTGAAAGCGGCCGGCTCCAGGTCGTTGTGCAGGGCCGCGCCGAGCGCAACCGCATCCTGGCTGCGCAGCGCCTGTAGCACCGCGTCGGGCTCGATCTCGCTGCGCTCGCAGTGATGGTCCCACGCCTGGTACACCTGCGTGGTGGCCAGGAATTCCTTGGCGGTGCACACCACCCAGGAAAAGCTCCCTCTGCACAGCACCTGCGCAAGAGCGGTGCCCCGACCGGTCGCCAAGGCGGTCCCGCCGACCACGCAGAAGGACACGTCACTGCCCAACTCGGCCGCGAGCGCGCGCAGGTCGTCGCGTCCCAGGTCGCACCGCCACAGCGCGTTCAACGCGACGAGGGTCGCAGCGGCGTCCGCCGAGCCCCCGGCCATGCCGCCGGCGACCGGGATACCCTTGTGCAGTTCCAGCACGGTGCGCGGGGCCTCGGCGTCTGGCGGGCCGTCGAGCGCGGTCAGGCCGGTGCGTCGTCCCAGCGCGAGCGCGGCGTGCACCGCGAGGTTGTCCGCTGGCTCGGGCAGGCCCGGAGCGCCGTTGGTCCGCAACTCGACCGACATCCGCCGGCGCGCGGCGGGGTGGTGCCCGCGTCCCGGGGGGCCGGACAGCCGGGCCCGGACTTCGTCGAACAGCGACAGGGTCTGGAACACCGTGACGAGTTCGTGGTAGCCGTCGGGGCGACGGCCCCGGATGGCGAGAAAGAGGTTGAGTTTCGCGGGAACGCGCACGCGGACGCCAGGGCCATCGAGGTCAAGGTGCCGCAGGGTCGCCCCCTTTCTGATCGGCACGCGACAGGCATTGGCTGGCTCCGGCGGGGAGCCCCGCGGACACGCATCGTAGGCAAGAGGCCGCACTCACGGCAAAGCGGGATGCTTCAACGACCGGTTGTCCAGGGTATCCGGTCCGTTGGGTCACCCTGCGTGAAGCGCCTCGGCCAGGGCGGCCCACTGGTCCAGATCGAGCTCCTCGGCGCGCGCTCCCTCCTCCAGCCCGGCCCGCGCGAGCGCCGCCTCGACCACGACGGGCGCCCGCTCGGGACGCGCCAGCGCGTTCCGCAGCCGCTTGCGGCGCTGGGCGAAGCCGGCTTCGACCAGGGCCAGTACCTGCCCCCGGTCCATGTCCCGATTCCAGGGACGGGGTTGCAGCGCGACGGTGACACTGTCGACGTTGGGGACCGGGTAGAAGGCGCCGCGCGGGACCGCGGCGGCGACTCGAGCCTCAGCGAGCGCGGCGATCTTGACACTCACCGCGCCGTAGCGGGGGTCGCCGGGCTTGGCCGCCCAGCGCTGCCCCACCTCGCGCTGGACCATCACCAGCAGATGCTCGAAGACTCCGGTCTCCAGCGCGCGCAGCACCAGTGCGGTGGCGATGCTGTAGGGCAGGTTTGCAACCAGTCTGGGATGGCGCGGCGGCGCGGCGGCAAGGCCACCGAAGTGCTCGGTCAGCGTCCCGAGGTCGGTTGCCAGCGCGTCGGCGTGGATCACCCGGACGCCGGGGTCCTCGCCGAGGACCTCTGTGAGCGCCCGCACCAGCCCGGCGTCGATCTCCACAGCGATGATCCGCGCGCCAGCCTCCCGCAGCGCCAGGGTCAGGCTGCCGAGGCCCGGGCCGATCTCGACGACCAGGTCTCCCGCGGCCACGCCGGCGTCGCGCACGACCTTACGCACGGTATTGACGTCGATGACGAAGTTCTGACCACGCCGCCTGCTGGGCGCGAGCGCATGCTCGGCGAGCAGGCGCCGGACGGCCGTTGGGGTCAGCAGCGGGCGTTCAGCGGGGACAGTCGGCTCAATCACCGGGCAGCGCGAAGAGCCGGCGGGCATTGGCCGAGGTGCGACGCGCCATCTCCTCGGGCTCCAGGCCGTGCAGTTCGGCGAGCTGGGCGACGGTGTGGACCACCCTGGCCGGCTCGTTCGGCTTGCCCCGGTGGGGGTGCGGCGACAGGTACGGCGAGTCCGTCTCCGCGACGATCAGGTGGAGCGGGGCGACCGCCGCGGCCTTGCGCAGCTCTGAGGCGTTGCGGAACGTGACCGTCCCGGCGAACGACAGGTACCAGCCGCGCTGCGCGCAGGTTTCGACCAGATCAGCACCGCCGCTGAAGCAGTGGAAGACGGTGCGGGGCGGCGCGCGCTCGTCGTCGAGCACCCGGACGACGTCCTGGTCGGCTTCACGGTTGTGGATCACCAGGGCCTTGTCGAGCTCCTTGGCCAGGCGGATGTGCTCGCGGAAGCTCTCCTCCTGCCGCACAGGCGGGCAGGAATCGCGGAACCAGTCCAGGCCGGTCTCGCCGATCCCGACGACCCGGGGATGCTGGGCCAGTGCGCGGACGCGGGCCAGGACGTGCTCGGTCGCTTCGATGGCGTTGTTCGGGTGGATGCCGACGCTGGCGTAGACCCCGTCGTACGCGCCGGTGGAGTGCACGCATTCAGCCGACGACGCGAGGTCCACGCCCACCGTGACGATCGTGCGGACGCGCGCGGCGCGAGCGCGATCGACGACATCGTCCGGCGCCGCGCCGTTCAGGAGGCCGAGGTGGCAGTGCGTGTCGGTGTACAAACTGCTCTCCAGGAGGCCCGAGGATCGCTGAACGCCCCCGCGAACATGATGGGCACCCGAAGACCGTACCAGGGGAGGTCTGATCCGTCAGCCCGGCGCGGGACGCTGCACGAATTCGTAGAAGGCCGCTTGGTCGCCCTCGATCGCGTACCGAGTGGCGCGCACGTTGGGGAACTGCATGAGGGTGTTGTCGAGTTGCGACAGGAATGCGGCGCTGCCGCATTCGGTTGCGACCTCGGGCAGCGAGGCGCGGAAGTCGGCGAAGTTCACGAAGATCGTGCCGTCCGGGTCGAGCCGCAGGTCGTTCAGGATCCCTGCCGTCCCCGGCCCGAACACGCTCTCCGCTCCCTCGGCCGCCTCGTCGGGCGTGGGACCGGCCAGCAGTTCCTCCAGGGCGCCGCGGGCGACCGCGGGGGCGACGACCTGCCGCGGGAACGCCCAGGTCGTCTCGCACCCCTCGGCCACCTCCGGCCGGGGGAAATACACCTGCACCTCGACCTCCGCCGGCGGCGTGGACGGTTCCCCAGGGGCGGTCTCCTGCGGTGGGCTGGGGGACGGCGCAGCCTCACGGGGCGGGGTGGAGCCCGTCCCTGGTGCCGTTTCCGGCGAGGGGTCGGGCGCGGCGAGCGGTGCGGCTGGGAAGGCGGCCGGGTTGACCGTGGCCGCGACGACGCCCTCGGCGACGACAGTGACGCGGGCGGCGTCGGGCTCGCCCTCGGTCTCGACCAGCCAGAGGTGGGAGCCGTCGCCGACCAGGAAGGCCGGCAGCGCCCCCTCGGTCCAGCGCACCCGGCCGCCGGACCGCTCCGCGCGGGCCCTACCAAGCGGCCGGACGGTATAGGCGGACGCCTCGGCGTTCACGTCGAACTCGTCGATCTCCGCGAGATCGGCCAGCAGGACGTGATTCGACGTGAACGGCCGGGATGCGCCATCGGCTGGGAAGACGTGGGTGTGGAGCCGCAGCTCGGCCCGCGAGAATGCCGCCCCCTCGACCGTGGCACAGCAGCGCCACAGCGTCACCATCGCGGTGTCGTTCAGCGCGGGCGTTCCAACCAGCTGCCCACCCTGTTCCCGCTCATGCGCCAGCACGCTGCCCGTGCGCACCTGGCGCTCGCCGCCGAACGCCGCGACCACACCCAGGAAGCCCTCGGACTCCTCGACAATGACCTGGTAGGAGAGGAAGCGGCCGTCGGCTGACCACGACAGCCGCGCAACGCGGACCGGCATGTGGACCGGATCCTGGGCGGGGAAGGCTTCCAGTTGCTCGCCATCGGCCCCTTCGGTCACCACGATCATGGGCGCGCCGGCGTCCGTGTCCGCTGGGACCGCACGGGCCAGGCGACCGTCAGGGGCGAAGGCTGGCGCGGCGCCGGGCCCCACGACGGTCTCACGGCCGGTCCCCAGATCCAGGACCACCACCTCGCTCCCGCCGCCGGGACCGCCGGCCGGGCGGGAGAACGCCACGCGGTCGCCGTCCGGAGCGAACGCGGGTTCTCCCACTCCCTCGGCATCGGCGACCACGATGGTTTCGCCGTTGTCACAGGCGCCGGTGAGCCCGGCCGCATCCTGGAGCACGGCGACCAGTTCCGCCTCGCCGGGGCACCGCACGCCCCCGCCGGGATCGTCGGCGCGGGCCTCCAGCGTCTGCTCGGCCGGAGCCAGCTCCACCTGCTCGAGGGAGCGCAGCACGTTCGTCCCGATCACGGCGGTCAGCGCGACCATCACCGCGCCGGCCGCCGCCAGTGTCCAGGTCAGCCGGCCGCGGCGCTGCATGCGGTCGTTGACCCGCTCCCACAGTCGAGGGTCGGGCTCGACCTCGGCGGCCCGCAGGCGCAGGGCCTGCCGCAGCCGGTCCTCGAACTCCTCGGCCATCAGCCGGTCTCCCCCATGAGCGCGCGCAGCCGGCGCAGCCCGCGGGACACGCTCGACTTGACCGTGCCCACCGAACAGCGCATCACCTCGGCCGTGTCCGCTTCAGACAGGTCGGCGTAGTAGCGCAGCACGATCGCGGTGCGCTGGCGGACGGGCAGTTGCGCCAGTGCGGTGGTCATCTGTTCAGCGTCGGCCAGGTGGTCGTCGTGACGCTGCGTCCCGCGGTCATCGCCGGTGCGCCGCTGGGCCTCGCGGCGCTCCAGCCGCAGCCGCCGGAAGCGCGAGTTCACCTCGTTGACCACGGCCCGGCGCACGTAGGCGCGGGGCGAGTCGATCCCTCCC
>WHTC01000391.1 GCA_009379795.1 Nitriliruptorales bacterium
ACGCCGGTCTGGCACGACGCCGGTCTGGCACGGCTGGACCGGTTGAGTCGACGCCGCACGGGTCAGCGGGGGACACTCGTTGCGAGCCGCTCCCCTTTGGCCGGACGCGACCTCCGCGTGTCTGTCCCACCCATCGGTAATGATGGCGGAGTCGGGAGAGTCGACTCGGAGGGCATGGTGGAGGTCACCGACGAGCAGGTTGCCGTGAGCGAGCGTCATGCGGCTCGTCTCGCCGGCTTTTCTGTACGGCGTCTGCGGGCCTGGGCGGATCGAGGACTGGTCCGACCCAGTATCCAGCGGCAGCTGAGTGAGCGGAACACTCTTCGTCTCTACGCCTTCGGCGACCTCGTCGAGTTGCTGGTTGGTGCGGCGTTGTTGGACGCAGGCCGCTCCGCCCGGCAGGTGATGCGCGTCGTCGAGCATCTCCGTGGTCGTGACTATCGGGCACCTCTTCGCGAGCTTCGTTTCGCAGTCAGCGGCGAACAGATCTACTTCCAACACCCAGATGGGTCATGGGAGGGAGACCGCGTTCCCGACCAGGTCGTGTTATGGGAGGTGCTTGACCTCGAAGCGATCAAGGCGCGGATCCGGCAGTCGATACGTCCGCAGCGAGAACAGCTCACCGGTCGTATCGAGCGCCGCAGAGGCGTGGTTGGTCACAAGCCGGTCTTTGCCGGGACCCGGATCCCGGTCGCAGCCGTGGAGGCCTATCTCCAGCGGGGCTTATCCGATGAGCGGATCCTTGAGGCATTCCCTGAGTTGAGGTTGGAGGACATCGAGGCGGCCCGCCGGTCCCGCGAAAGCGCGTAGTGCGCTTTCTGCTAGACAACGATGTTGATCATGCCGTGGCAAGTGTGCTGCGTGCCGCTGGACACGACGTCGTCACCGCTTCCGCAGTCGGCCTGGCTGGGGAGGAGGCAGCGGTCGATGACGAAGTGACCGTCTACGCCACCGACCGGGACATGGTTGTCGTCACCCATGATCGGGAGTTCACCGCCCGCCGCAAACGTCGCACCGTCGGACTGCACGTCCGGCTCATGTGCGCCCAGCCGGACGCGGTAGAGGTCTTGCCTGCACGGCTGGAGGAGCTGCTGGACAAGGCTTCCTGGACGCAGACCGCCGTTCTGGAGGTCTATCGAACGACCGTGAGGCACCACCCACCACGATGGGATTAGCGCGCTATCTGCAAGGACCGACTCAGGTTTGGCAGCCGGCAAGCCGGGCCTCGAACCACGCAGCGGCGACAGGCTAGTTGGGGACGGCAGCTAGTCCGGTTGGAGTCCAGCGCGCTAGGACGGTTTGGTGCTTGGTCTGGACACCGGTGGCAGGGTCGATCTTGAACCCGCCGAACAGGGTCTCGGTGTCTAGTTCCGCCGCTGCCGACCAGAGCAGGCCACGGCCGACGCCACCTGCGTGCCGGGCACAGTGGGCGACCAATGTGGCAGTGGCGGCGGCTTGCACGGCTGGGTAGTCCGGCGTCACGCCGGCGAGCTTCGCGTAGGCGATAAGGAATTCTGCCTCTGAGGGGCCTACCTGTGCCGTGGGTCCGCTGCCCGGAAACCACTGCCCGACCCCGAACACCCCGTCGGAGTCGTCAACCTTATCGCCGAACTCCTGCACCCCGGCCGCAACCGCGCACACCGTTCGAGGAGGATGTGGAAGCGCTTGCGCCCGAGTGACCGCCTGCACGTCTTCCTCGAAGGACCCGGCCACAAACAGATCCCAGGCAGGCCAGGAGCCATCAGGTTGCAGGTCGTTTTCCGGGCCGAGGCGATGCGCGTCGATGCCGAGCTGCCGAGCCATCCTCTCCGCGCCATCGACGACCTGTCGTCCGAAGCTTCCTTTGCCGTGGACCACGAAGAGCGGGGCGCGTTGGTCCTCCCTGGCCAGACGCCGCAAGAAGGGTTCCGCGTACCGGCTCGTGGG
>WHTC01000277.1 GCA_009379795.1 Nitriliruptorales bacterium
CGCGGCGACGACCCGGTCGGCGGGCAGGAATGCGAGCGCGCCCCCACCGGTGCCCTCTCCCAGCAGCAGCGAAAGCGTGGGCACCTCCAGCCCGCTCATGGTGGCAAGACAGCCTGCGATCTCACGGGCGACGCCATGCTCCTCGTCCGCAGAGGTGGAGCGGGCTCCGGCTGTGTCGATGATGGTGACCAGCGGCAGTTCGAGCTCGGCCGCCAGCGCCATCGCCCGGCGAGCCTTCCGGAATCCGGCCGCGCCGAGCCTGGATCCTCGCTGGCCGGAGGGCCGGTCGTGGCCCACCAGGACGACGGGCACCCCGCAGACGCGAGCCAGCGCGGTCGTGCAGCCGGGGTCGTCGTTCCCCGCGCCATCGCCCCGCAGCGGGGTGACCTGCTGCGCGCAGACCGCCAGCAGCTCGCGAATCCCGGGACGGTCGGTGCGCCGCGAGCGCCCCACGGCCTCCCACGGATCGATCGTCGCGTCGTCGGGGAGCGCCAGCGGCGGCTCGTTGAAGCCGGACGCCTGGATGGCGCCCCGGAGCACCGCCAGCGCCCGGTCCACGCGCTCGGCGAGATCCTCGGCGGCCACCACGTCATCGATGATGCCGTGACCGGCCAGGTGCTCGGCGACCTGGATGCCCTCGGGGAGGGGCTGACCCTCGAGCAGTTCGATCACACGGGGGCCAGTCAGCCCGATCAGCGCGCGCGGCTCGGCGAACGTGAGGTGTGCCAGCGACGCCCACGATCCGAGCACGCCCCCTGTGGTGGGGTGACGCAGATAGGCCAGGTAGGGAAGACCGGCTTCACGCAACTGGCGCGCCGCGGCAGCAGTCTTCACCATCTGCACAAACGCCGGCGTGCCCTCCTGCATGCGCGTCCCGCCCGACACGGGCAGCCCGAGGACGGGCAGGGCCAGGTCGGTGGCGCGCTCGAACGCGCGCACCACGCGCTCGGCCGACGACACGCTCATCGTCCCGGCGAGGAAGGCGAATTCCCCGGCGATGACCACCAGGTCGTGGCCACGCACCCGCGCGCGTCCGACGATCACCGATTCGGTGGTCCCGGCGCGCTCCGCAGCCCTCGCGAGCCGGTCAACGTAAGGCATGGTGTCGGTGAAGCCGAGCGGATCGACCGGCAGCAGGTCGTCGAACCAGGGTTCGAAGCTGGCGTCATCGACGACGAGCGCCAGCAACTCTGCGGCGCTGAGGCGTTCACCCACCGCCTTCCGCCCCATGTCCTCCCCAGCGCTGTCCTGTCGGATCGGGAAGCTTCCGTCCGGCGCGTCAGGCCGAGGCGTCGATGTGCTCGGCCTTCTCCTTCTCCGCGGCCGCGGCGCGCCGTCGGCCCAGTTGCCACCACAGCACGGGCAGCATCATGAGCGCGAGGGCGGCCACGAGGGTAGCTGCGGTGAACGGCCGTGAGAAGAATCCCGCCCAGCTTCCACGGGTGACGCCGATGCCGTTGACCAGGTTGGTCTCGGCGATGTCACCGAGGACCAGTCCGAGCACGATGGCCGCGATCGAAAACCCGTAGCGTTTGGCGAAGAAGCCGACTACTCCGCAGAACAGCATGATCCACAGGTCGATCGTGCGGTTGTAGATCGCAAAGGTCCCCACGACCGCGAACACCAGGACCATGGTGCTGAAGATCTCGAAGGGGATCGTGAGCAGGCGCAGCAGAAGTCGCACGGCCAGCAGGCCGACGACGAACACCACCACGCTGGCCACCAGCAACGACCCGACGATCGACGAGGCGATCTCCGGGTTGTCGCGGAACAGCAGCGGGCCCGGACGCAGGCCGTTCAGGATGAACACGCCGAGCATGATCGCGGTCACGGCACCACCCGGGATACCCAGGGTGAGCAGCGGCATCATCGATCCAGCGGCCGCGGAGTTGTTCGCCGCCTCCGGGGCGGCCACGCCGCGGATCTCGCCCTTGCCATAGGTGGAGGTGTCCCGGGCGATCTGACGTTCTATGCCGTAGCCGACGAAGGCGGCGATCGTGGCGCCCGCACCGGGCAGCATGCCGATGAAGTTGCCGATCAGGCTGCCCCGCACCAGCGTGAAGCGCACGCGGCGGAGGTCCGCCAGGGACGGCAGGGCGAAGCGGGGGATGCGCTGCACGTCCTCGGAGCTATAGGCGCCCAGGCCGCTGGCGCGATACAGGGTCTGGAGGATCTCCGAAACGGCGAAGAAGCCGACGATCGCCGGGATGAAGTCGATTCCGCCCTGCAACTGCTGGATGCCGAAGACGAAACGGGCCGCGCCCGACACCGGGTCGAAGCCCACGGTGGCCAGCAGCAGCCCGAGGACGCCGGACAGCAGCGCCTTGACCAGCGACCCGGTCGTGAGGCTGGCGACGCACATCATCCCGAGCACCGCGAGGGCGAAGTACTCGGGCGGCCCGAAGCGCAAGGCGATCCTGAGGAATTGCGGCGTGATGAGGATCAGCAGGACCGTGCCGACCAACCCGCCCACGGCCGACGCGGTGATGTCGATGGAGATGGCCCGGCCGGCCTGACCCTTGCGGGTGAGCGGATAGCCGTCCTGGGCGGTCGCGGCGCCCATGACATCGCCGGGCATGTTGAACAGCGAGCCCGCCAGTGAGCCGGCGGTGGTCGACGCCACGTAGACGCCCAGCATCATGATGATCGCGCCCTCCGCACCCAGCACGTAGCTGAACGGCACGAGCAGCGCCACCGCGGTGACGCCGGACAGCCCCGGCACCGTGCCGAACACCAGCCCGATGAACACCCCGACGATCATCAGCGCGAAGTGCGCGGGCTCGAATATCGACGCGATTCCGCTCAGCACATCCAACGTCGAAGGCCTTCCGTGACGGTTTCGGGACCGGGATCAGTACAGATAGGTGCTGAGCTGCAGGAAGATCCCCGAGCCGCGTGGCAGCGGGACCACCAGGACGCGGGTGAACACCAGGACCACCCCGGCGGTCAAGGCCACGGGCAGGCTCACCAGCGCGTACCAACGGCGCTCACCCACCAGCAGCATGAACAGCACGCAGAACAGCAGGGTCGACGGGACGAAGCCCAGCGGGCCGACGGCCCAGATGTAGGCGAACAGCAGCAGGAAGCCGCCGGCGAGCAGGAAGGGCTTGGCCACGGCCTCGTCCGGCGCATCCTCCGGCGCGTGCACCAGGCCGGTGATGCCGTCGGCCGCGCTGTCGTCGGCGTCCGCTGATGGCCGCCTCTCACGCAGCAGCGTACGCACCAACGCGGCGAGGTAGATCAGGGCCAGCACGATGCCGAAGGTCAGCAGCGCGCCCGGCCAGAAGTCAGGGTCGAGGAACGTGCGACCGCTGCGGCCGATGACGAAGTTGTCCAGCCGCAGGCGGAAGAACACCAGCACCGCGAGCAACACGACGGCGACGATGATCTCCTCGTGCGTCTTGCTGAACGACCAGGTGCGCCCGCCCGGTTGGGTGGCGCCGGACGGTTCCTGCCCCGGCGGCTCCTGGCCGGACGATGTCGCTTGGGCAGATTCCTCCCGGGCGGGCTGGCGGCTCACGCTGGTTCCTCTCC
>WHTC01000038.1 GCA_009379795.1 Nitriliruptorales bacterium
CGCCGGCGGAGCCTGCCGTCCCAGCGCTTGGCCCAGGGGGCGGGGATCTCGAGCTGGTCGAGGGCCCGTGCGACCGTGTTGTCCACAAGCTGTGCGATGTCCTTGGGATGGTTGTAGAACGCCGGCATGGGGGGCATGACCACAACCCCCATGCGCGCCAGGCGCAGCATGTTCTCCAGATGGACCTCGCTGAGCGGCGTCTCCCGCACCAGGAGGACCAGCCGCCGGCGTTCCTTCAGCACGACGTCGGCGGCACGGCTGATCAGGTTGTCCGCGAACCCGTGGCTGATCGACGCGAGGGTCTTCACGCTGCAGGGCGCGACGATCATGCCGGCGGTCACGAAGGAGCCGCTGGATATGGCCGCCGCCAGGTCATTGTAGGAGTTCACCGACGAGGCCAACCCCTGGACGCGCTCGACGGTGTAGTCCGTCTCGTGTTCGATCGTGCGCTTGCCCCATGGACTCAGGATGAGGTGCGTCTCTATGTCGCGTTCCGACAGTCGCTCCAGGAGCCGGATGCCGTAGATCGCGCCGGTCGCGCCGGTGATGCCGACGATGAGCCGCGGAGCGCTCATAGCAGTTGACGCCGTCTGCCGGCGAGTTTCTGGCCGGTCTCGTAGCAGCGGCCCTCCACCGCCATGCGGGCTTCCTGCTCCAACTCGTCATCCCACTGCTCGGCCGTGATGACATAGCCGTGCCACGGCGCCTCCGGCGTGATCGCCGGCAGCCCATACTTCTCGCCGATGCGCTCCCACAGCACCCGCGCGCGCTCCATATACTCACGCTTGGGCAACGACACCGGCGGCAGGTCATACTTCAACGTCGCGTTCACCAACAGGTTCGAATCCTCCAACAACTCCGCATCATCAGTAAACGGCGGCCCATGCCCCTTGTACTGACCACGGATCACCTGCACATCCAGATGCGGCCGGGAACGGTAGGCCATCGCCCACCACACCGCGTCCAGGCTGTCAGGATCGATGTCATCATCGACCGCCACCACGATCTTGCCGATCTCCGCACGGTAGGCCGCCACACCCTTAAGCGCCCGCCACACCTCCGTCTGCCTCACCCCATGAGCGAACTGCACAAAGATCACCCTGCGCAGGTTCGTCAACGGCTCGTGCATCACCACCCGCTTGACCCCATCCACCCCCAGCGTGTCACGCAGGAAGCCCGCGAGCATCGGCTCGAACCCCACCTTCTTGATCACACTGGACTCACTCGGCGTCACCTGCGAGATGAACGACGTCCACACATACCCACGCCGATGCGTGATCGCCGTCAGATGAAACACCGGGCTCTCAGTGCGGGTCTGCACGTACCCATGCGACTCGCCGAACGGACCCTCAGGCTCCAGATAGTCGGTGCCGATATACCCCTCAAGCACGATCTCGGCATGCGCAGGAACCTCCAGATCAACCGTCCTGCACTTGACCAACCGGATCGGCTCCCGCGCCAACCCCCCAGCCACGTCATACTCATCCACCCCATACGGGACCTGCTGGACCGCGGCGTAGGACACGACGGGCTCGGCGCCGATCACGAACGCGCACTCGAGGTGCTCCCCGCGAGCGCGCGCCTTCTCCCAATGCATGTAGCCGTGCTTGTAGCTGCCAGTGAAGAAGACGCCGCAGGTGGTCGGGCTCTTCACCTGCCCACGATAATGCCCAACATTGCGCACCCCCGTGTCGGGATCCTTGGTGATCGCATGCGCACTCGTCAGATACGGCGCATTATCAAACCCCGGCGTAGAGATCGGCATCGGAATCGACCCGAACCCACCACCCTCCTGCGCGAAATCCTCCGGACCCAACACCACCTCCTGCACCGGACCCTCATCGACCATCACCGGCGGGATCGGCTTCGCAAACGCCTCATCCCACCGCGCACCCACATCCTCACCCTTGCACTGCAACCCCGCCGCATACACCTCCGGCGTCCCCGCCAACCCAGCGATCAACACCGAATTGCCATACCGACGACCCGACCCATCCACCACATGAGTGAACAGAAACGCCCGACGATCCGACTCCGCCACCCCACCCCGATACTGCCACCGCACCAGCGGCTGCATCTCCGCATCCTTATCGACCGCATCATCGATCTCCCACAACAACCCCCGCTCACGCAACACCGCAATATGCTCACGAAGATCGTTATACCCACGCTCCACCATCTGTCGTCCCCTTGCCAGTCGCGTCAACTGCCGGACGTGAGCGCGTCGAGCGCGGCGGCCCCGCGATCCGGCTCCGGCACCATCCCGATCTCGCGCAGGAACAGCTTGCACTGGCGGAGCGCCGCCACCGGCTTGTCGAGCAGGCTGTCCACCGTGGCCACCACCACCGCGTCGAGTTGGTCGTCGGGGACGACCTGGCTGACCAGGGCCCTGGCGAGCGCCTCCGCTGCGCTCACCGTGCGACCGGTCATGAGCAGGTCCAGCGCCACCTTGCGCGGCACGTAGGTCTCCAGGTACGTCATCACGATCGACGGCGCGAACCCATCGCGGATCTCCGTGAAGCCGAACCGGGCGCCATCGCCTGCCACCGTGATGTCGCACTGCGTCGCCACGCCACAGCCGAACCCGAGCGCACGCCCGCGCACCGCCGCCACCGTGACGCCTTCGAAACCCGTGAGCAGCGCGTTGGCGTCGAGGATCAGCGACAGGTTGTCGCGCTTGGACACGCCCGTGGGGCGTTCCTCCTGGTCACGCCCCAGGGAGAAGTCGGACCCGGCCGAGGAGAGCACGAGCACGTCCACACCGTCGTCGTGACCGCGCTGGAGCGCGTCGATGAACGCTCTCATGGTCGCGACGTTCACCTTGTTGCCCTGCTCGGGCCGGTTCAACTCCACCCGGCCCACGCGGCCATCGGCCGAGAAGCGGACGAGGTCGTCTCCCATTGCCATCCCTGCATTCAGGCTCATGTGCGCTGATCCCTTGCCTCGACCGCCGCGTCGAGTGCCGCGAGCTGATCGTGCCAGCGATCCACGACGCCGCCGACATCCGTGAGGCGGTACCGCACGCCGCTCAGGATCTCCGCGTAGCTCACGTTGTCAGGCTGCGCGCCTTCGGCTCGGGCCAGGAACCCCGCAAACGTGTGGTCTCCCACGGCCACCGGGCCCAGCGGCTCGACGTGCAGCCGCACCTTCGCGCTGCGTCCTCGTGTCGCGACGTACAGCAGCGCCCGGCCCTGCCGGGCAAGGTTGCGGCTGGTGCTCGACCGCGGCCACAGGCAGAGCGCGAGCTGGTCGCCGGTGGTCGGCAGGATCTCGCCGGCGCTCAGCAGTGCGACGTGGGGCCATCCGTCCTCGTCGACGGTGATCAACTCGAGCGCGTCGAGGGCGTCCGCGGTGCGGGCCGCCTCGACTCCGGACCTCCCGATCAAGCCTTCGAGCAGATCGTGCACTGAAGCGGTCATGTCCCCACGCCTCCCCGGGCTCGCTGGAGTTCCTCCCATACCACCGATGGCGTCAGGGGGGTGCGTCGCAGGACGTCGAGACCGACCGCGCGCAGGCTGTCCTCGACCGCGTTGGCCAGGCATGGCACCGGCGACACCGTCCCGGTCTCGCCCCCGCCCTTGTACCCGCCCGGCGTGAACGGGTTGGGGCTGATCAGGTGGTCCAGCAGGTATTCGGGGATCTCCATGGCGGTCGGCACAAAGTAGCTGTTGAAATTGAAGTTCAGCGGGGTGCCGTCCTCGTCGAACGCGAACTCCTCGTACAGCGCGCCGCCGATGCCGTGCGCGAGCGCGCCCAGGTGCTGACCCTCCACGATCCGCGGGTTGAGCACGTTGCCGCAGTCGTGGACGCTCGCGTAGCGCAGGACCTCCACCTGGCCTGTGTCGGGGTCGATCTCCACGACCGCGGCGTCGGCCGCGTACGGAAACGCCGAGAACATCGCGACCCGTCCCCGTTCGTCGGCTTCGAACTCGACGTTCGGGTCCCGGTAGTGGTACGTGAGCTCCAGGCCGGGCTCCTCGCCCTCGGGCAGGTCGTGGATGCGGTGGTAGGCCGTGCGGGCGAGTTGGCGCAGCTCGATGGCCGACTCCGGATCGCCCTTCACGGCCGCCCGGCCGCCGGTGAGCTCGATGTCGTCGAACGCGACCTCGAGCAGGTGGGACGCGATGCGCTTGATCTTGACGGCCAGCGCACGAGCCCCCATCGTCACTCCGGACGTGCCGACGACCGAAAAGCGGCTGGAGTAGGAGCCGGAGCCGTAAGGGGTCGTCATGCTGTCACCCTCGCGCACGATGACCTGGCTGGTGTCGATCCCCAGCTCCTCCGCGGTCAGCTGGGCGATCGCGGTGCGGTGACCCTGCCCCTCGTCGTTCCCCCCGGTGGCGACCTGCACCTGGCCGGTGGGGTCCATGCGCACGCGGACGCTGTAGTAGCCGGAGTTGTACGAGCCCATGCGGGTGGACGACGACGGCTCGATGGCCAGCGCCATGCCGACGCCGATGAGGCGCCCCTCCGCGCGGGCGCGCTCCTGCTCCGCCCGGGCGGCCCGGTAGTCGATCAGCTCAAGCGCCCTGGTCAGCGCCGCCGGGTAGTTGCCGCTGTCGTAGAGGGAGCCGGTGGCGCCGCGGTAGGGGAACTCTTGGGGCTGGATGAAGTTGCGCTGGCGCAGCTCGGCCGCGTCCATCCCCAGTTCGTGCGCGGCGATGTTCATCATGCGCTCGATGACGAACGCGGCCTCCGACTTCCCGAAACCGCGGTGCGCGCCGAACGGCGTCTTGTTGGTGACGACCCCGTTCAGGGTGCAGGAGTAGTGCTGGATGCGGTACGCACCTGGCACGTACATCGCACTCGTGATGATGGCGGCGAAGCCGCCGACAGGGTAGGCGTCGCCGAGGTCGGCATAGATGGTGTCGCGGACGCCGAGCACCGTGCCGTCGCGCGCCAGTGCCATCTCCATATGGTGGGTCTGCTCGCGGGCGTGGTTGGTCGCGACCATGTGCTCGCGGCGGGTCTCGATCCAGCGCACCGGCCGCCGGGTCAGGATGGACGCCAGCGGGATGAGCAGCTCCTCCGGGTAGAAGCCCCACTTCTGCCCAAAGCCCCCGCCCACGCGGGGCGCGATCACCCGCGCCTTCAAGTTGGCCGGTTCCTTCACGCTGTCCTCGAGCAGGGCCGCCACGACGTGGGGGATCTGCGTGGAGCTCCACATGGTGAGCTCGTTGCCGCCGCCGTCGTAGGACGCCACCACGCCCCGCGGCTCGATCGGCGTGCCGCTGAACCGGTGGTTCTGCAGCCGCTGGCGGACGACCACGTCGGCCTCGGCGAAGGCGGCATCGACGTCGCCGTTGCTGACCGTGAACCTCAGCGCGATGTTGTCGCCCCAGTCCTCGTACAGCAGCGGGGACCCCTCGCTCGTCGCCGCCTCGGCGTCCAGCACCGGCGGCAGGAGCTCGTACTCGGCGTCCACGAGCTCGAGCGCGTCCTCGGCCACGTACGGGCTGGTGGCCACGATGACCGCGACGGGCTCGCCGACGTAGCGCACCTTGTCGCGGGCCAGCCCATAGCGGTCGTGAAACTTGATGTCGGGGTTGCCGCGCCGGAACGGGTCACGGCTCTGGAACGGGAACGGCTCCATGCGGTGCACGTGCCGGGGCAGATACGAAGCGCCGAAGGCAGCCACGACCTGCGGGTGCGCTCGCACGCGGTCGAGGTCGACGCGCACGATGCGTGCGTGCGCCTGCGGGCTACGGTAGACGGCCGCGTGGAGCATGCCCGGCAGCCTCACGTCGCCGACATACTGTGCCTCGCCGCGGAGCAGCTCGTCGTCCTCGACTCGCGGCACGCTGCGGCCGACATGAGTACCGACCTTGTTCGCCTGCAGCGCGGGGTCGAGCGTGCCGGCGTGGTCGCTCATCGACTGCCCTCCCCGGTCTGCAGGCGTGCCGCGGCGTCCTCGACCGCCTCGACGATGAAGCGGTAGCCCGTGCACCGGCACAGGTTGCCGGACAGGGCCCGTTTGATCTCGTCGCGCGCCGGGTTGGGGTTGCGCTCGAGCAGGTAGGTGGCGGACATGAGCATCCCCGGGGTGCAGTAGCCGCACTGCAGGGCATGGCGCTCGTGGAAGGACCGTTGGAGGGGTCCGAGCTCCTCGCCGTCCGCGAGGTCCTCGACGGTGCGCACCTCGCGACCGTCCGCCTGAAGCGCGAACATCGTGCACGACTTCACACTGCGACCGTCGAGGTGCACGGTGCAGGCCCCGCAGTTGGTGGAGTCGCACCCGACATGCGTGCCGGTCAGCCCCACCACGTCACGGATGAAGTCCACGAGCAGCATGCGTGGCTCCACCTCAGCGCGGCGAGCGACGCCGTTGACCGTGATCCGCACCGGCACGGGTTCGATACTCGTCTCCGCACTCACCGGCTCGCTCCGTCCGTTGCCCGCTCGTAGGCGGCCGTGACCGCTCGCCGCAGGAGCGCCCCGGCGACCGCCCTGCGGAACGCGGCGCTGCCGCGCGCGTCGGTGTAGGCCCGCACACCGTCGAGCGCCGCGGCGACGGCGTCCGCCAGGGTCTGCCCGGTGGGGGTGGCCCCCACCAGGACCGACTCGGCGGCGGTGGCACGAAACGGCCGGCGCTCGAGCGCTCCGAAGGCAACCCCGGCGGCCGTGATGGCCCCATCACCCGCCACCGTGACCGCAGCCGAGCAGTTCACCGCACCCGCGTTCACGCGGATGCTGAGCTTGCGGTGGGCGGCTCCGAATCCCGGCGCGGCGTCGGGGAAGCGAACCTCGGTGACGACCTCATCGGCGCGAAGCGAGGTGGTGAACGCGTCGACCACGAGGTCGTCGGAGGCGATCTCGCGCCTGCCCTCGGGGGAGACCGCCACGGCCGTCCCACGCAGGGCCAGCAGGGCCGGCACCCAGTCACCCGTCGGCTCCACGGCGCACACCCCACCCACGACCGTGCCCATGTTGCGCACCTGGGTGTCGGCGATGACGCCCGCCACCTCCCCGATCAGCGGCTGGGCCGCGGCCGTGGGGTCGTGCTCGACGTCGGCGTGCCGGGTCAGCGCGCCGACCCGGACGGCTCCGTCCTCGTGGCGGACGTAGCGCAGCGCGTCGATCCGGCCGATGTCCACCAGAACCGCCGGGGTCCGCAGCCGGTACTTCATGAGCGGGATGATGGTCGCGCCACCGGCCAGGAGTTGGGCGTCGGGGCCGTGTTCGGCCAGGACCGCGATCGCGTGGTCGAGGGACTCGGCCCGCGCGTAGCGAAACGCCCGCGGGTACACTCCTACGCGCCCTCGTTCAGCTTGGCGTACAGGTGGTCAATCGCGGCCTGGGCGACCTGCTCGTCCTCGTCGCCGGTCCCGCTGGAGCACCCGACCCCGCCGATGACCGCGCCGTCGAGCACGAGCGGCAGGCCGCCCGGGATGACGTTGAAGCGGCCGCCGTTGGAGGTGTGGATGCCCCAGGTGGGCCCGTCGGGCGTCGTGCGCTCCCCGTAGAAGCGGGTAGGACGGCGCGCGCCCGCCGCGGTGTAGGCCTTGTCGATCGCGATCGACACGCTGGTGGGCTTGCCGCCGTCCTCCCGCTCGAAGGCCAGCAGGAGCCCCGTGTCGTCGGTGATCGCCGTACACATCGGCACGCCGATCTCTCGGCTCTTCATCGCCGCGCCCTCCAGCAGGATCCGGGCATCGTCGATCGACAGCCGCTTCACGCTCAGGACCACGCGGAACCTCCTCGAAAGAAACTCAAGTGTCTTGACTTTATCTCATATCTGCCACATTGGCCTGACATTGTCAAGGCGCCTTCGTCACGACCTCACGCGGCCAGCGCGCGCAGTTGCTCGCTGCTCGGCACCCCGCCGTCCAGGAGGCCACAGCCCTGGATGAAGCGACGCAGGCGCTGGTCGGACGCGGCGTCGAGCGGCTGGTACGGCGACGCGGGAGCGCCCATCGGAATCCCGGCGTGGCCCATCGCCGCCTTCATGACCGGGGTGAGGCCGAAGCGACTCCACGGCGCGGGGAACACCGAGAAGACCTGCTGCCACCGCACGGCGGTGTCGAGGTCGCTCGCCGCCACCGCATCACGGACCCGCGCGGCGATGCGGGTGGCGGGAGGCGGCATCGTGGCGCCCGACCCACCCATCAGCAGCGTGGTGAGCAGCGGTTGCATAGTCGTGAAGTAGGCCGCCCTGCCCGCCAGGTCGATCTCCTGGATGAGCCGCAGGATCTTCGCGATGTCGCGCGAGCTCTCCTTGAAGCACGCGACCTGGGGGATCTCGCTGATCGCGACGTAGGTCGCCACGTCCGGATCGGCGCCCGAGCCGGGGTTGTGGTAGACGGCGAGCGGCAGGGGGGTCCGGGAGGCGACCGCCTCGAAGAACCGGACCAGCTCCGACGGTCCAGGCTCGCCGCTCCACGGCCGGGCCGGCATCAGCACCTGTGCGAGGTCCGCCCCCACGGAGTGGGCGAACTCGATCCAGCGCAGCACACCCTCCACCGAGTCCGCCGTCGCCCCCGCGATCGCCGGCACGCGCCCCCCCACGAGTTCCACACCGGCGCGGAGCAGGTCACGGCGCGCGGCGTCGCCGAGCATCCGCCACTCGGAGGCTTCCACCGCGGCCACGGCGACAGCGTCGACGTCCTCGACGAGGAACTCGATCTGCCGCCCCAGCGCCTGGTGGTCCACCGACCCGTCGTCACCGAACGGCGTCAGGCACGCCCCGATGATCCCGCGCAGCGGGGGCTGCTCGCCGCCCATCGTCCCCCTCCTCGCTCGGCTGGAGAGGAACATCTTATAAGGGCCCTTGAGTTCCTGTCGAGTCCCGGCCGCTCACGCGGCCGAGGCCCGACGCGCCGCCGCCAGCGTCAGCGAGCGGTAGAGCAGCGCCGGGTCACCGAGGTGGTGACGCAACCGGCGCTCGAGGTGGGCGACGGGATGCAGGTTCTGCGGGGCACGGGGATCCTTGGCCGGCGAGGAGGCATAGGACGGCAGGGTGGCGGCGACCAGGTCGGCGACACGCCGGGCCTCCTCGGGAGCCAGATCGCCTGAGGCCTCGCCGCGGACCACCCCCGCCCAGGCGTGGCTCCCGCCGCCCGGCAGCCGCAGGTACCAGGAGTAGCGGCTCCATCTGGTCGTGGTCAGAAACAGCGGGGTGCGCTCCCCGGGGCGCAGCCGGCCGATCACCACGGCCTGCGCGGGCGGCAGGTAGGCCGTGTGGTGAGTCTTCACGTAGCCGACGGCGCCGGGCACCGACGGCGCTTTGCGGAGCGGGCCGTCTACCACGACCAGATCGGCTTCGCCCGCCTCGGCGGCGACCTCCGCCTCCAGTTCCAGCATGCGCTGCTGCACCGCACGGACGAAGTCCTCGCCCCGCCCCCCCGCAGCCGCACGCGGATGGTAGGTACCGTGCCGGGTGCGCAGCGGCCGCAGATCCGGCGCGGCGCTGAACAGCCCGCGCCGCACGGCGCAGGTCTCGACCTGGGCGCTGGCCGGCTCGCAGCGGACCACCCCCGCACCGTAGGAGGCCGCGACGCCCTGCCAGGCCAGCTGCTCATCCCCGGTGATCCACACCCCGGCATCGACCCGCCGCACGCCGTCGACGAAGCGCACGCGCTTGGCGGGCTCGGCTCGGCGCGGCGCCAGCGGCGCCCAGCGGTCGGCCGGCACCTCGATGCCGACCTCGATGGTGGCGGTGGACGCCTCCAGCTCACCGTCTATCGGCGAGCCGTACTCGGGCGCCCACAACTCGACCGCCATGCGCATCACCCCACCACCTTCTCCACCGCCGATCCACCAGGGCCCTTCCGGACCTCATAGCGCACGGGCATGCGCTCCGCCAGGTCGCGGACGTGGGTGACCAGGCCCACCGTGCGGCCCCGGGAGCCCAGTTCCTCCAGCGCGGCGGCAACCACGTCGAGCGTCTCGGGGTCCAGGGTGCCGAAGCCCTCGTCGAGGAAGATCGATTCCAGCCGCACGCTGCTGTTGCTGGCCAGTTCGGCCAGGTGTTCGGCCAGGGTCAGCGCCAGCGCCAGGGCGGCCAGGAAGGTCTCCCCGCCTGACAGGGTGCGCGCGGGACGGCGCTCGTCGGCGCTGCGATGGTCGATCACACCGAAGTTGCGCTGCCGGTCGAACGCCAGGGAGTACTGGCCCACGGACAGCTCGCGCAGCACCTCGCTGGCGCCGCCGGCAAGCCGGGCGAGCGCCTCGTCGAGCAGCCAGCGCTCGAACCCGTTGGCGGCCAGGTGGCGCTCAAGGGTCTGGGCGATCGCTGCGCGCTCGGTGTGGCCGGCAACCTCCTCGCGCAGGGCGGCGGCCCGATCCAGGTCGGCGAGCAGGCGGTCGCGGTCCGCCGTGGCGGCGGCCAGCGCATCTGCGCAGGCGTCCCGGGGACGGCGCCCGTCCAGGGTGACGCCGCACTCCTCGCAGCGCGCGGCCAGCCCGATCCGGAGGGTCGCCTGCTCCTGGGCGGCCTGGGCCGCACGCTCCCCCGCCGCCTCGGCGTGGGCACGCAACTCCGGCGCCCGTGCGCCGGCCCAGGCGGCCAGGGTCGCCCAGGATCCGGCAAGGTCGCTGCGCTCGGCCGGAGGCGGCCCCAGGGCGGCCAGGTCGTCCCGGGCCTCGTCGAACGCCCGCCACGCGTACTCGCGGTGCGCGCGCTCTTCCTGCGCGGCCCGGGCGTCTTCGCGAGCACGGTCCCGCATCGTCCGCTCCCGTCCGCGGGCAGCGTCCAGATCGCGGTCGGCCGCGGCGATCCGCTCCAGCACGGTGGCCGCCTCGTCGCGCTCCGGCCGTTCGGCCAGCAGCGCCTCGAGGGCGGCGGCCTGGGACTCCAGTGACTGCAGTTGCTCCTCGGCCCGCACCCGGCGCTCGCTCGCCGTGCACAGGTCGGCGCCGCGCTCGCTGAAGCCGGAGCGCGCCGAGGTCAGTGCCGCCTCGGCCTCGGCCAGGTCCGGAGGGGCCGCCCGCTGGGGGGCGGTCTCCAGGGGGCGGTCGCAGACGGGGCAGGGCTCGCCGGCGTGCAGGTGCGCGGCCAGATCGGCCGCGGCATACGCCTTGCGCGCACGCTCCAGGCCGGCCGCGCTCTTCTGCCCGGCGGCCTCGGCCTCGGTCACCAACCGCTGGGCGGCGGCCTCGGCCTCGCGAGCGGCCGCCACGATCGGCTGGCCCCTGGCGATGCGTTCGTGCAGCGCGGCGCGCTGTGCGATGTCCTCCAGCAGGCGCCGCAGCGGTGCGGCCTCCGGCAGCTGGGCGCGCCGCTGCTCAGCGGCGCGGGCGGCATGCTCGGCCTGCAGGCTGGCCGCCTCGGCCGCCTCGGCCCGCTTCTCGGCCAGCAGCACCTGCTCGGCCAACTCGCTGACCCCGGCGGGTATCACGAGCCCCTCCAGCCGAACGGCCTGCTGCGCGAGGGCCCGCTGCTCGCCGGTGGCGGCCTGCTGATCGGCAGCCAGGCGGTCCGCGCGCGGCTGGGCGGCCTCCAGTTCGCCGCGCAGCGCGGACAGGCCCTGGATGCGCGTCTCGGCGTCGGCCAGGGCCTCGGGCGTGGCGCCGGCCAGCCCGGCCAGTTGGCGCTCCGCACCATCGCGGGAGGCTTGCTCGGTGACCCGCCGCGCGTGCGCGGCCTCCCGCATCCTGCTGTACACGGCCAGCTCCAGCAGGCGCACGAGCAGCGCCTGCCTGCCGGCGGGCGTGTCGTGCAGGAAGCGCGCGAAGTCGCCCTGCGGCAGGACCACGCAGGTGGTGAACTGCTCGAAGGCCAGCCCCAGGAGTTGCTCGACCCGGCGGGTGACGCCGTCGGCGTCCCCCGCCAGCGTCTGCCCGGCGCGCTCCAGCCGCGCCTCCTTCGTGGACGCGCCGCCGCCAGCCTGGCGGCGCACGACCCGCGCCGCGGTGTAGGCCTGCTCGCCGACGGTGAAGTCGAGCCGGACCCGCGCCTCGGTCAGGCCGGTGGAGATCACCGGGGCGACCGCACGCCGATCCAGGCGCGGCACGGTGCCGTAGAGCGCGAAACACAGCGCGTCGATCAGGCTGGACTTCCCCGAGCCGGTCGGCCCCACGAGAGCGAACAGATCGGCCCCGTCCAGGTCGATCACCGTCGGCTCGCGGAAGGCGGTGAACCCTTCGAGCTCCAGCCGGGTCGCACGCATGCGACCTTCTACCGCACGACGATGACGATCCCGGAGAACCCGGTCGTGCTGCCGGCCAGGACGGCGGGGCGTTCGACGGCCCCGTGCCTGGTCAGGGCCCCTACCCGGACATGCGAGAGGATTCTCATGTCACGGGATGGGTACGGGGGAACGTAAGCCTTTGAGGAGGTTCTCTGAGGCATACTTACTGAGAGCGACACCAGGGCGACCGGAAGCACATGGGCAGCCTTCTCGTTTCCATGCGGGTCGAGGCTGAGCCGGGGCTGGACCGGCTGGCCGGGAGGTGGCGCGCCTGGATCGCCGAGCACTCCCGGTGGGTGCGGCGCGGCACTGGCATGGGCCGCCTGGGGGGATGGCTCGCGCTCGCACTCGCGCTGGCGGCGATCCTGGTGTTCAGCCTGGCCGCGCGTGACCTGCTCGCGCAGATGCTGTGGTCGCTGTACCTGGTGTGGCAGTTCTTCATCCTGGCGCGCAGCAAGTCGGTGACCTGGCGGACGTGCGGTGCGTTCTTCGTCGCCGGCGCGCTGATCGCCGCGCCCCTGGCTGTGCTGTCCGCCCTGCTGCTGCACGTGGTGTTCGGCGGCAGTCCTGGCGACACCTGGAGCGCGGTCGGTTGGGCGGCGATCTCCGAGGAGTCCCTCAAGCTGCTGCCGCTCGTGGCGTTCCTCGTGGGCACGCGCCGCGCCCGCTCGCTCGGGCTGGCCGACCACGCCCTGCTCGGCGCGGCCACGGGCGCCGGCTTCCAGTTCACCGAGGAGGCGACCCGGCGGCTGGTCATGGTGGCGGGCGGGACGGTGCCAGGGGACGTGACCGCCCACTGGACGGTCCTGACGCTGTTCCCGGGTTCGTTCGTGGATGCCCGGGCCGGGCGGGTCCTGGCCGGGCACGCGGTGCTGACGGCCCTGGTGGCCCTGGGGATCGGTCTGGCACGGCGCTATCGGCGGCCGGAGCGCAACGGGATCTGGGTGGTCCCCGCGCTCCTGCTGGTGCTCACGGTCATCGACCACGCCGCCTACAACGGGCGCGAGAGCCTGCCCACATGGCTGCTGCGCGGTCACGACGCGCTGGGCGCCGGATTCGTCGCCGCGCCGCTGCTGCTGATGCTCCTGCTGGCCGCCGTGGCCATCGACTACCGCGGCCTCAACCGGCTCGGCGACCGCGTGCCCCGGCTGCTGGCCGAGCGCCGGGTCGAACCGCTGCGCGAGGCCCGGCTGCTCCTGGCCGTCGCACCCGCCGGGCTGCCGGGCGTGAGCAGCCTGCTCGCGTTTCTCCAGGAGCGCCGCCAGGTGGGCTACGCGCTGCTGCGCGACCGCAACCAGCCCGAGCGCGATCCGGTCGAAGTGCCGATCCGGCTGGCCTGGCACCGCCAGCGATTGGGCGCGCTGCTCGCCGGCGGCGCCGGTGTGCTGCTCGCGGTGCCGGGCCCTCGGTTGACGGTCGCGGCGGTCGACGGGGGGGCGGTCGACGGGGGGGCGGTCGCCAACCTGCTGTCCATCCTCGTCGCGCACTGGGGCAACCTCGGGCTGCACGAGCAGATCGGCATCCTGGGCGCGCTCCCCACCCTGATGGTCTTCGCCCTCGGCCGGTGGACCGCCGGCCTGCGCGATGCCTCCGACACCATGCCCCCGGTCGGGGTCTCCGCTCCCGCCCCTGCCCCACCCGCCTCGCCAGCCGACCTCCCGCCGTGGGATGACCCTGTCCTGGCAAGCGGGTCGGCGGCCCGCGGGCGATCATGGCCGGGCGTCGTGCGGGCACCCCTGCGGGTCGGCCGGTGGATGCTGGAGCGCACGCCGGGAGCGGTCCTGGCGCAGGGGCTCGCAAGGGCGCTGGACGCCGCGTTGCGCAGGGTCCCCGCCGACGAGTTGTCCCGCCGGCTGGCCGACGACACCTTCCCCCGCCGCCCCGCCCGCATCGACGTGAACCCGCTGTTCCGGGGCTGGATCGACCGTCGCGGCCGCGTGCTCGGCCTGCACCATCGGGGATCGATCGGCTCGCACATGACCGCGCGGTTGGTCCCCGGCACCCAGACGGCTCCGGATGTCAACGGCGTCTACCAGGGGACGGTCACGCTGCGCGACCCCGACAGCGGCGAGTGGATGCACTCCTCGGTACCGTCGTCATTCTTCCCCGACCATTGGTCCCGCGCTCAGGTCCTGCGGGAGATCCGCGGTGCGCTGGAGGTCGCTCGGTTCGAGGGACTGCGCTGGGAGGGGATGTCCCCCAGCGGCGTGCGCGTGAAGGGTCAACTCGACGGTGACGGCACCGTCCGCACCGCCTACCCGGTCTGGGAGGGAAGGTTCTCGTGACCGTGGACTTCTCCCTCGACGAGCAGGGCCGCCCGCGGGCGATGGCGGCGCCGCCCCGCCAGTCGCTGCGCTGGTATCTGGAGGGCGACGTGCAGAACAACGCCGCCTGGTGCGATGAGCTTCAGCGCATCATCTCGTGGCTGCGGGCCGACTCCTCGATGCTGGCCTGGGAGGGCACGGGCAACGCGTTCACCGTGATGCTCAGTGGCGGCACCGCCAGGGTGCAGCCGGCCTGGTCCGAGGTCCATGCCGCCTGCGAGCTCACCCTCGACGACTTCAGCGCGGTCATCGCCGGCTGGGCCCGCTTCCTGCGAACGCACGGCCTGGCTCCCGCTCCCTGACCGGCCATCACCGTTACGTGTGCACAACGGTGCGCGGGCGCACGCTTGTGCACACATGTGCCGTCCTGCACACGCAAGCGACCCGCCGTGACGGTGGAGATCGTCAGCTGGCCGCGTCGGGGGCGTTGACCTCGTCGAGCAGATCGCGGAACAGGGCGGCGACACGCCCGTCGGCGGCGCCCCGTTCGGCCAGGTACTCCGCGAACAGCTCCGCCGGGGAACGGCCCAGGCGGGCGGGAGTCTCAGTGGCCGGGTCCGTGGAGCCGCCCTCCAGCGGTTCCACGGTCACGTCCGCGGCCTCGGGGAACCAGTCGCGGACCTGCTCGGACAGGCCGGCCCGGGCGTCGCCCACCACCACGACGCGCAGGTGGTCGGATCCAGTGGTTCCGGCCAGGGCCTCGAGGTCGCCCAGCGTGCCGCGCAGGGTGCGCAGCAGGCGGCCGCTGGTGAGCGGATGCTCGCGCACCTGGGCCGGGCGCCCCGGCTCGGCGTCGACCAGCAGCACGCCCGGCTGGTTCTGGCTCTCGCCGAAGTCGAGTTGCAGCGGGGAGCCCGGATACCACGCTGGGCAGGGCGCTGGGACGCGCTGGGCGCGGTGCAGGTGACCAAGGGCGGCGTAGTGCGCGTTCGCGGGAAGGGCGTTGGCGGGGACGCAGTAGTCGAAGATCGTATGGGCGGCGCGCTCGCCGCCGCCCATGGTCCCCCCGGCGACCATCAGGTGCGTCACGATCAGGTTGACCGTGTCGGCCGAGAACCGTCCGGACAGCGCCTGGAGCACCGCCTGGACCCGGGCGGCGTACCGCCCCGCGTGCTGGTCCGCGTCAAGGCGCATGAGGTCGTCGGCGCGGACGATCTGGCGCTGGGACAGGAACGGCAGCATGGCCAGTCGCGCGGTCTCGCCGCCGGCCGTGGTGATGTCGATGACGCCGCCGTCCTCCGGCCGGGCCAGGACGGCCCCAACGTGCACGCGGCTGGCGGCCAGCAGCGGGGCGACGGCCGCCAGCCGTTGGGGGCTGTCGTGGTTGCCCGCGACCATGACGACGGGGGCGATCCCGGCCAAGTCGAGCAGTGTCCGGTAGACGATCCGTTCGGCTTCCGGCGAGGGCGTGGCCGAGTCGAACACGTCGCCAGCCATGAGGATCAGCTCGGCACGCTCCTGTTCGGCGAGGCCGACGAGCTCGGCCAGCACGGCCTCGTGCTCCCCCGCCCGGCTGCGCCCGCGGATGCTCCGCCCGACATGCCAATCGGCGGTGTGCAGGATGCGCATGCGATGCAGCCTAAAGGGCCCGAGCACCCACAGGTTCAGGCTGCCCACAGTTCTGGCGCCGCGGAAGCGGCGGGACTGACCAGCGCACCACCTCAGCCGACCAGGTCCTCGAAGGGATCGGCGGGGACCGAGGGCTCGGCGGCGCCGCCGGGGGTGACGGCGCCACGCTCGCTGACGCGGGTCGCCCAGGCCGGGAACGGGAACTCGCAGACCATGGGCACGGGCAGTTCGGGCTGGGACACCAGCATGGTCCCGGGCTTCAGGATGGTCGCTCGCTGGCGCTGGGTGGGCGGCAGGAAGCCGTACTCGTCCCGGCCCGACTCCGCCGGGTCGAGCCGCCCGACCACCCGGATCGAGGAGTTGGCGATCACCCGCCGCTCCACTTCGGATGCGGTCTGCTGCGCGCCGATCAGGATGACGCCAAGGCTCCGGCCCCGCTCGGCGATGTCGAGCAGCAGTTCCTTGATCGGGCTGGAGCCCTCGCGCGGCGCGTACTTGTTCAACTCGTCGAGCACCACGAACCGCAGGGGGCGGGACTGCCCGGTGCGTTCCTTCTCCTCGAACGCCTTGCGCAGCGTCACCCCGACCATGAAGCGCTTGGCCCGGTCGTGCAGGTTGTGCAGGTCGACGACGGTGACCTGAGCGTCGAGGTCGATGCGATGCCGCTCGGGGTGGGCGACGTCGGCGCGGATCAGGTGCTCGACGTGGCGGATCGCGGCGTACAGGCGCCGCACGAAGGCGCCGACGGTGCCCTGCCCGATGGACCGCCCGGCCCAGTCGAAGCGGTGCAGGTCATCCTCGCAGCGGTCGGCGATCAGGTCCACCAGATCCCGGAAGGTGCGGATCTCGATGCCGTCGATGCGCACCCCGCCGTCGCCGAGCGACTGGGCGTCGGCCCGCAACCGGGCCATGACATTGCCGATCACGATCGGGTACTGCGAGCGGTCGTCCTCGGCGTCGGTGAACAGGTACTGCAGCAGGTCGTCGCCGCAGAACTGCTCGATGGTCCAGAACACCGAGCGGACCCCTTCGGCGCGGCTGGCGACATCCGCGACGGCGTTGGCCGCACCCCGCCGGGGCGGCGCGCAGATGACCACGCTTGGGAAGGCGCCGGCGGTCAGCCCCAGGCGGGGATAGCGGGCCGCCTGCGCCTCGTCCAGTCGCGCGTTGGGCGCGTCCAGGAACAGCAGATCCTCACCCTTGACGTTGAACACCAGCGCCTTTGTGTTCAACGCCTCGGCGCCCAGCGACCCCGAGTTGAACAGGCTGTACAGCAGGAAGGTGGCGTAGGAGGTCTTGGTCGCCACCCCGGAGATGCCGCTGATGTTGACATGCGCGCCGCGCGTGCCGTCCAGGAACTCCAGGTTGAGATACAGCGGTTCGTCCTCGCGCGACAGCCCCGCGGGAAGCCGGGCGGCCATCTGGTCGAAGAACAGCGCCTCGTCGCGCTCAGCGCCGATGGCCCGGCGCACCTCGGACCCGGGCAGCGGTGGGACGAACACCTCCGGCTCGAAGCGCGTGGGGATGATCTGGGCGGCCTCGCTCACCTCGGCGGGCAGGATGCCGTCGGACACGAGGAAGACGTCGCTATCGAAGCGCGCGCCCTCGTGGCGGGCGCGGACCTGGCTGACCACGCCGTAGATGCGCACCGGGTCCCGGCCCGGTGGGATGCGCTCCAGCGCGACGACGTCGTCGAGTTGCAGGAACTGCCCCTCGCCGACCGCCACCCAGAACTCCAGCGGGGTCGCGTCCTCGGTCCCGATCACCCGCCCGACCGCCGGCACCGGCCCACCGTCCACCGCTCACTCCCTCCGCTCGCTCCGCCCTCACGGCGGCGTCGACGTCGAAAGGTTACCGAAGGCCGTGCCGCCCCGGGGGAGGGCGGGGCAGTCGTGCACGGACTCCTTTCCTCAGCCGGCTCTCTGTGGCTGATTGGTCGGTGAGGAAAAGGGGTCACCCCGGAGGGATCAGGGACGGCCGTGCCAGATGGCCTTGCCGGTGGCGGGGTCGAAGACGTGAGGTGGTTGGTGTCGACGGTGACCTCGACCGGCGAGCCGGCGGGCGGGGCGGAGCCCGAGGGGAACCGGGCGCACAGTTGGTCCTCGCCGACGGTGAACAGCACGAGGTCCTCATGGCCGTGGCGCTCGAAGTGATCGACCACGGCGTGCAGGCGGGCGTCGGCGGGGTGCTCGGGCTCGGCCCGCGCGTCACCCAGCCGCCACGGGCGCACGCCCAGCACCACCGTGCGGTCACGCCAAGCCCGCAGCGGACCGGGCAACGCGGCGGGAATCCGCAGGCGCTGGTCAGCCAACCGGTACCAGGCGAGCCCGCTCTGCTCCTCGACCAGCGCATCCGCGAAGCGCATCCCCGGCGTGCCGAAGAAGCCCGCGACGAAGCGGTCCAGCGGCTGGTCCAGCAGTTCCTGCGGCGGCCCGACCTGCCGCACGCCACCGTCGGCCAGCACCGCAACCCGGTCGCCCATCATCATGGCCTCGATCTGGTCGTTGGTGACGTACAGCGTCGTGACGCCCATGCCCTTGAGGAACACCATCAGCTCCGAACGGACCCGGGTGCGCTCGGCGGCGTCAAGAGCGTGCAGTGGCTCGTCCAACAGGAACACGCGGGGCGCCCGCGTCGTCGCGCGGCCGAGCGCGGCGGTCTGGCGATGACCGGCGGACAGCGTGTGTGGCAAGCGCTTCAGCATCCGCCCGAGCTTGAGCACCCGTGCCTCGGCGTCGACCCGGCGATGCACCTCAGCAGCCGGCGTACGGCGCAACTCAAGCGCGAAGCGAAGGTTCTCCTCGACCGTCAGATGCGGGTAAAGCGTGTGCTCCTGGGTCACCAGCGCCACGTCACGGGCGTGGATGGAGATGCCGTTGACCACCTCGCCGGCGACGCTGATCGTGCCGGAGGTCGGCTCCTCCAGCCCGGCGACCACCCGCAGCGTCGTGGTCTTGCCGCTCCCGGACGGCCCGGTCAGGACCATGATCTCGCCGTCGGCGATCGACAGGGTGAACTCGGACAGCGCCCACGACCCGTCAGGATTCCTGCGCGACACCTCGGAGAGATGGACGTCGGCCACGTTGGCTCCCTTGACCGTGGCTGGAGCCTTCCGTCTCGCCCCGGTCGGGACTGACAACCTACTGCGTGGTCGCGGCCTCGTCAGCAGCGGCGCCGGCGCCGCTCAGGAAGGGCTGGAACGCGGCCATGACCTGACCAGAGATCATCGGTTCCTCGCGCCAGCCGCGGAACACCCCGTCCTCGATCGGGTGGCCGGCGAAGTCAGCCGTCAGGGCGGCGTGGCGGGCCTCGACGCCGAACACGCCCGCCAGCGTCTGGATGAGCTCGGGGTCCCCGAGCAGACCGGACAGCGCGGCGAGATGGCCGCGCACGGCCGTCCGCTCGATCATCGCCGCGGTCTCCAGGTACCGGCCGGCGTCGGCGAAGCTGCCGCCGAAGTGGAGGCCGGGGGCAACGTCCGCAGTGCCGCCCACGTCGATGATCGTCTCGGTGAGCAGCGCCACATGGGCCTGTTCCTCCACGGAGATCTGCTCCAGGTACGCGGCCTGGCGGCCGGACAGCAGCCCTGCCTCGTTGCCTCGGCGGAAGAACTCCTGCTCCACGTACTCGATGCCCAGCGCGAAATTCAG
>WHTC01000159.1 GCA_009379795.1 Nitriliruptorales bacterium
GGCGGAGGGATCACGCCCACCACCCGGTCGTTGACGTGTGCGATCTCCGCGGCGGCCGCCAACTCCTCGTGCGTGCCGTCGCCGGCCACGAAGCGCCGCAGCGCCGCCACGAATCCTTGATCGAACAGCGGGAAGGCAACGTCGAGTACGAAGGGCGGCTCCTGTCCCCGGGGTTTTGCCTCGGCGCTGTCGAACCCCTGCACGGCCGCCAGCCAGAGATGATCGACCTCCACCCCGCGCAGGTCCAGGCCGCCGCGGTACACCGCCACCGTCAGCCCGACCTCCTTGACGATGTCCGCCACCCGGCTGGCCGCCTGCCGCACCCGCAACGGGGAGAACGGCTCCTGCTCATGCGCGTCCGCCAGGCGTCGCCGCACCGCCGTGTCAAGCGCCGGAGGAAGCGGCCGGGAGCGGAAGCTCACCCTTCGCACCTGGCACCTCCCATCCGCTGCGAGACGATTATGGTCGGACTGCGAGGGCCGTCGCTACCCGTTGATGGACTCCTGCGCGGAATCCTTCCCCCCGTCACCATCCTCGGCCGCGGCCACACGGGCGAGCCGCTCCGCAAGCCCGGTCCGCCGCTGCCGCGCGCCCAGGCCGGTGCGACGGGCGGCGGCCGCCAGCAGTTCGGGGCTGCCGACCAGGAGCAGGCCGCGGGCGGCTCGGGTGAGCGCCGTGTACACCAACTCGCGGGCCAGCATGATCCGGTGCCCCGGGTCCAGGACCAGGACCACCACAGGCCACTCGCCGCCCTGGGCCTTGTGCACCGTCAGACACCAGGCCGGGGCGAGATCACCAGCCCGCTCCCCCTCGTACATCACGGTTCCCCAGGGAAAGGCCACCTCCAGGGTGCGGGCGGTGCGGTCGGTCGCGACCACCTCGCCGATGTCGCCGTTGGCCACCTCCAGATCGGCGTCGTTGCGGGTCTGCACGACGCGGTCCCCCTCGTGGAAGCCGGCCACCGGCGGGCGGCCGGCGGGCGGGTTGAGGCGCGCTTTCAACGCAGCGTTCAGCGCGTCGACACCGGCCGGTCCGCGGTACATCGGCGCCAGGACCTGGACCTCTGCCGGCGTGCAGTCGAAGTAGGCCGGGGCTCGCTCACCGACGATGGCGGCGACCCGCTCGGCGACCGCTTCGGACCCTTCGGGGACGGCGAAGACGTCGCCGTCACGGGCCGGGCGACCCGGCGTATAGGGCTGGGGCGCGCCACTGTTGACCTCATGAGCCAGTGTCACGATGCGACTCTCGGCTGCCTGGCGGTGGATCCGAGTGAGCCGGGTGGCTTCGACCAGCGCAGCCGCCTTCGGGGACAGCAGGTCGCGCAGCACCGCTCCCGGACCGACCGATGGCAACTGGTCGCCGTCACCCACCAGCAGGACGTGCGCGCCATCGCCGATCGCGCGGATCAACGCGCGGGCCAGGCGCGCGTCAGCCATCGACCACTCGTCGGCGATGATCATGTCGTGGGGTAGGCGCCGCTTGGCGTCGTAGCCGAACCGGAATCCCTCGGACGGACCGCCGCGCGCTTCGAGCAGGCGGTGGATGGTGGTCGCAGCGCGGCTCGTGAGCTCCTCCAGGCGCTTGGCGGCCCGGCCGGTGGGCGCGCACAGCGCCACGTTCAGCCCGCGCGCCTCACAGGCCCGGACGACCTCCAGCACGGTTCGGGTCTTGCCGGTACCTGGCCCGCCCGTGAGCACGGATACGGGGCGGTTCAAGGCGGCCTCGACGGCAGCGCGCTGCTCGGCGGTCAACTCCGGGTCCGGGTCGACATCGCCGGCTGAGGCGCGCACGCGAGATCGGGCCCGAACCAGGCGCGCGAGATCCTCGGCCAGGTGGCGCTCGGCGGCGAGGTCCTCCGGGAGGTACCAGGCCCAGGCCGGCTGGGGCCCCCCTTCCTCGGCGGCAACCTCCTCGCGCGCCAACAGCCTGCGGTCCACGGCCAGCTGCAGCGCCCGGCGGGCCGGCGGCACCTCGGTCCCGAGCAGCCGCCTGACGCCGCTGATCAGGCCGGCGGTGTCCAGCGTGGTATGGCCCCCGGCGGCGCAGCTCTCACGCTGCGCGGTGACCGCAGCGGCGACCAGACGGCGGGTGTCGAGCTGCTCGAGACCGGCGCTGCGCGCCAGCGTCTCAGCATGGCCCCAGCGGGTGCCGCGGACCTGCAGCAGTGCGTAGGGATCGTCGGCGAGGGTGTCGTCGGCCTCGTCTCCGAAGTGACGATGCGCGGCCTGGGCGACGCCGACCGGCACGCCGACCGCTCCCAGCCGCTCGACCAGGGATGCGAGCGCCCCGGCGGTGCGCCAGGCCTCGCCGATGGTGTGCGCAAGATCGGCGGAGACGCCGCGAACCTGCGTCAGGCGGTGGGGCTCGCGCTCCAGGACGGTGCCGAGCTCCAGCCCGAACGTCGCCACCATGCGCTGGGCGAGCGTCGGGCCGACGCGGGGGAAGCGCGGGGAGGCGAGAAAGGCCACCAACCCCTCGGCGCTGCGGGGCCGGGCCTGCTCGTAGTAGGTCGCCTCAAAGGTGGGACCGTAGCGCTCGTGCTCCGTCCAGCGGCCCACCAGGCGGACGCTCTGGCCGGGATGCAAGCCGGCCAGGGGGCCGGCGGCACGCGGCGGTTGGTCGTCCGGCGAGTTCGGCACGAACTCGATCACGCCGAAGCCGCTCGCCTCGTTGACGAATACCACTCCGGCGACTTCCCCGGCGAGTTCCTCAGCGCCGGTGAGCCGCTCCGCCACCGCGTCAGTCATGCCAGCCCCAGCGCCCGCAGGTATTCGGCGCTCACGACCGCAAGTCTGCCAGGCGAGGTGGGGGGCGGCACCGGCCAGCCGCCCCGGCCTGTGGATCAATCAGGCGGAGGCGGTGACCTGCAGATCCACGTCGGTCACACCGGGGACGCCGGCGACGACCTCGCGGATCGAGGCCTCGTCGGTGCCCTGGGGCACGCTGCCCCGGACAAAGACGGTGGTCTCCGCGACGTTGATCGCCAGGCCGCCCAACTCGGCGGTCCGGGGATCGGCGTCAAGGCTGGAGCGGATGCGGTTCGCCAGGTCCAGCCCGCCGTTGGTGTCCGTCGGTTCCACCGGGGCTCTGGAGGGCGGTGGTGGGGTCGTCGCCATGCGCTCGGCCGAGGCGGCGAAGTCGTCGAACGGCTCGACGGCCTCCTGGCGCTCGGTCAGCTTGGCCACCACGAAGCCCACCCCGGCGCCGACCACCAGCGCCAGCCAGGCGGAGAAACGGCGCCTGCGGGTCGGCTGCATGCCCATCTTCTCGGCGGTGCCGGAGTCAGCCAGCCAGGCACCGACACGCTCCAGCGTCTGGTCCCCGGCGACCCGGGCGCGCTCGGCGGCGCGCTGGGCGGCCTCGGACTCGCGGACGATGGTCCGGGCACGCTCGCCGAGTTCGAGTGCACGCTCGTCCAGATGGGCGTCCTTCATCTTGGTACGCGCCAGTTCGGCAAGCTCTCCGCTCTTGGCCTGCGCCTTGGCCACGGCCTCGGAGTCCTTGACGCGCTCGATCAGTTCGCTGGCGCGCTCCGTGGTCGTTGGCGGTGTCTCGGCCTTCCGTCCGAACATGGTCCCTCCCAGAGCTGGTACGTAGAGAAGCGCAAGTGCAACGCTAGCCGCGCCGCTCGCTGGCCTTCGACCTTCCCCGCAGCGCGCGAAATGAAAACCGTGCGGCGCCGGCGTCCCGGGTCCCGCAGACTGGCATCATGACGGACGTGCTGCGCCTCGTGGTGGCAGTGGCCGTGGTCGGACTGCTGGTCCGGACGCTGCGCCCGGCTTGGGACCACCGGCGGCTCGCGATCAGGATCTGGCGACGCATCCGCGTGCATCACGTCGTGGGCAGCCTGGCGCTCCTGATCGGGGTGGTCGGAGTGGCCACCGTCCTGTTCGCGTTCGTGCCCCTCATGCGGTTCGGGCTCGGCAGCCTGGTGGGGGTGAGCGGCAATGCGGTGTTCGCCCCCGTCGAGGAGATCAGCGTGCGCAGTGGCGGGGGCGGGCTGGAGGCGCCCGGGGTGGCCTCGGGTTCGGGGCGCGGGCTCCTGCTGACCGCCGCCGGCGGGTTCTTCGCCGTGCTGCTGGCGCTGTTCCCCTGGCTGGCCTATGTCGAGGAGCGGGCGTTCCGCGCAGGGCTGGAGGCCGCAACGCTCGGTCGGCAGATCTGGGTCGCGTTGCGCTTCGGCCTGCTGCATCTGGTGATGCTCGTGCCGATCGCCGCGGCGCTGGCGATCGGCGTGGCCGGTTTCTTCTACGGGCTGATCTACCGCCGCGCCTTCCGGGACGCGCGTGACCGCACAGAGCCCGTGGTCGTCCCGGGGCTGGAGGAGCCGCTCCCGGCTCAGGCAGCGTGGTGCACTGAGGCCGTCCTGGCCTCCACCGTGTGGCACGCGACCTTCAACAGCCTGGTGGTCGTGCTGCTCTACCTGGGCCTCGTCATGGGCCTGTGAGCCCGGTGGTGGCGGGCACGGGGTCAGGCGGCGCGGCGGTTGGACAGGAAGTCGCGGACGACCAGGCTGCCGAGGTCGGCAAGGCTGGGGTAGAAGATGCGCCCGCCGTAGGCGCGCACCATCTGCTCGATGAAGCGCGCCGCGCCGGGATCATGGTCCAGCAGGAAGACGTTCAGGGTGGCGCCGGTGCGCGTCAGCCGGGCGGCCTCCGCCATGGTCAGCTGCAGCGTACGAGGCTCCGGCGGCCAGTTGAACCAGGGGGTATCGCCCTCCAGATGGGCGGTCGGCTCACCGTCGGTGACCATGATGACCTGCCGCTCGGCCCCCGAATGCGCACTCAGCAGGCGGCGAGCGATCATGAACGCGTGCTGCATGTTGGTGCCGTACACCCGTTCCCAGCCGGTCTTGAGCAGGTCACGGGGCTGCAGCCGGCGGGCGTAGTCGCTGAATCCGACGACGTAGAGACGGTCCTCGGGGAACTTCGAGGAGATCAGCGAGTGCAGGGCGAGCGCCACCCGTTTGGCCGGCACCCAGTTGCCCCGGAGCGGCATCGAAAACGACATATCGAGCAGCAGGACGGTCGCCGAGCGCACGCGCCGCTCCGCCTCGGCGAGTTCGAAGTCGCCCGGCTCCAGGTGCAGACGGCCCGACCCGCCCGAGCGGCCCGGCACCTCGGCCTTGCGGGTAATCGCGTTGTACAGCGTGCGAGAGACGTCGAGGCGGAACGGGTCACCGAAGACCAGCGGCCGGGTGGCGCCGGTCAGCTCGCCGTCCCCGCCGGAGCCCCGCGCGCGGTGGGAGCCGATCTGGCCGGTCACGGCCCGCTCGTAGATCTTGGCCAGGGAGCGCTCACCGAGGCGGCGGATGCCGCGCGGTGTCAGCTCCAGCCGCCCCTGGTTGCGGCGGAGGGCACCAGCCTGCTCCAGCGCGCGCTCGATGTCCCGCAGGGCACGCAGGTCGCGTGCGGCATCCTCGCCGAGCGTGCGGCGCAGGGCCTCTTCATCGACGTCCTCCAGCCGGGCCCCCGGGTACTGCTGGCCCAGCGCCTCGCGCAGGTCGCTGTACTCCTGCAGGTGCTCGACCCAGTCCACGGTGTCCGACAGCGACCCGGACTGCTCGCCCGAGGGCATCGCCCCGGGCACGCCGTCGCCCCAGCCCAGTTCGGGGAAGCGGCCCTGGAGGGCACGCTGCAGCTGCTCGGCCTGAAAGCCGAGGTCCATGTCGGACAGCAACTGCTCGGACATCTGCGCGAGCTGCGCCCGCTGATCGGCATCCAGGGAGCCGAGCAGGCGCGACATCGCCGCCATCCTGCGGGCCAGCTCTTCCAGCAGTTCCTCGAGCGAATCCGGGTCGCCGGGAAGCATGTCGCCGTAGCGCTGCTTGAACTGGACGAAATCAGCGCTGATGTCCTCACCGCGGGCATTGCGGGCCACCATGCCGTTGAGCTCGGCGAGCATGTCGCGCATGCGCTCCAGGTCCTCGGGAGACATCGAGCCGAGGGCGCTCGCAAGCCGCCCGAACGTGGCCTCGGCCACGTCGCGGCGCACCTGCTCCATCAGCTGGCGAAAATCCTCGCCCGCCTGCCGGTCGGTCCAGTCGTAGTCCTCCAGCGCGGCCAGCTTGGCGGCGATGTCGGGCGGGAGATCATCAAGCTGCTGCAGCTTGGCCGCGGCAGCATGCTCGTCGGCGTCGAAGTGCAGGGCCGTGCGCTCACGCTCCAGAATCTCACCGAGCCGCTCCTCGACCTGGCGCAGCGGGCCCTCCAGACCCATGCGGCCGAGCTCACGGCGGCGGGCTTCCTCCACGCGGCGGCGCAGGTCGTCCAGGCCTCGCACCCGCCCCGGCATGCCTCGGCGCATCAGCCGCTCCAGCGCTTCCTCGGGCGTGCGGCCGGCCAGCAGGTCGTCCCCGATCTCGGACAACACGTCGTCGGCCGTGACGTCCGGGGGGAACGGATCCTGGGTGCCACTCCATTGACCGAAGCGGACGCGCATCACCGTCTCCTCTCAGCTGCGCCCATAACGGTAGCCCCCGACCCCGACCTCGGTGCGGTCGATCTTGCGCGACAGGTGCAGGCCTTCGAGCGCGAACTCGAGCGCCGCGGCCGCCAGCAGCGGCGACTCCTCCTCCACCTCGAGGGCGGCGAGCAGCCGCGCGAGCCCGGGGATGCTGTCGAGCTGGGACAGCAACTGCTCGGCGGGGACCAGGTCCCCGGTCTCCACCGACAGACCGGCCTCGAACTTCTCAACCAGGGCGATCAGGTCCAGGCCGCTGGTGCGCCGGCGGAACACCTCCAGCAGGCTGCGGCGCAGCATACGCTCCAGCAGTTCGGCCTCGCGGCCCTCCTCGAACGTCTCGAATTCGACCTTGCCGATTCCTGCGGACAGCACCTGGGTCAGGTCGGTCGGGCGGGCCACGGCCCGCTCCTCGCCGGTGCGCACCGCACGGCGCAGCGCCGACGCGGCCAGGGTCTCGTAGTTGCCGGTGGAGAAGCGCACCGACACGCCGGAACGCTGGTTGACCTCGGCGGCGCCGCGCAGGGCGCGGGTGAAGGCCGCCAGCACCTCGGCCATGAAGGTGGGAACGGTCACCGGTGGCAGGGACGGGTCACTGCGCGTGCCCCCGTCGCCAGCGAGGCCCGCCTCCTGCCGCATGACCGTGACCTCATCGATCAGCCGCAGCGGGTAATGGGTGCGGACCTCGGCGCCGAAGCGGTCCTTCAGCGGGGTGATGATGCGCCCGCGGTTGGTGTAGTCCTCCGGGTTGGCGGTGGCCACGACCAGCAGATCGAGCGGCAGCCGCAGCGAGTAACCGCGCACCTGGACGTCCCGCTCCTCCATCACGTTGAGCAGCGCGACCTGGATGCGCTCGGCCAGGTCGGGCAATTCGTTGATCGCGATGATCCCGCGGTTGTGGCGCGGGACGAGCCCGTAGTGCAGCGTCAGCTCGTCGCTGAGGTAGCGGCCCTCGGCGACCTTGATGGGGTCGACATCGCCGATGAGGTCGGCAACCGAGATGTCAGGCGTGGCCAGCTTCTCGGCGAAGCGTTGCTCGCGGCCGACCCAGATGATCGGCGTGTCCTCGCCGTGCTCGCGCAGCAGCGCCTGCGCCCCTGGAGAGAACGGGTGGTAGGGGTGGTCGTGGACCTCGCTGCCGGTGATCACCGGCGCCGCCTCGTCGAGAAGGGTGACCAGCGAGCGCAGGATGCGGCTCTTCGCCTGACCGCGCTCCCCCAGCATGATCAGGTCGTGCCCGGCGAGCACCGCGGTCTCCAGAGCCGGCAGCACCGTCTCGGAGAAACCGACCAGGCCGTCGA
>WHTC01000009.1 GCA_009379795.1 Nitriliruptorales bacterium
CGCGGCCGGCGTTTGTTCGGTGGACCGGATCACGACGCGGAGTTGGTGCGCGAGGCGCTGGGGACGATCCCGGTCGGCGGCTTCTTCTGCGCCGGGGAGTTCGGCCCTGTCGGGTCCCGCAGTTTTGTTCACGGGTTTACCGCCAGCCTGCTCATCTTCGAGCGTGAGCAGCCGTAACGTGGCGGTAACGGGGCAGGGAGCCGTTCGGAAACATGGGCTCGTGATTCTCGAGTTCAGACGGCTGCCGTTGCCAGTCTGGAGAGGAGAGCCATGAAGCTCATCGTCGCAATCGTGAAGCCTTTCAAGGTCGAGGACGTGAAGCTCGCGCTTCAGGAAGTCGGCGTCGCGGGGCTCACCGTGACCGAGGCCAGAGGCTTCGGTCGCCAGCGAGGCCATACCGAGGTGTACCGGGGCGCGGAGTACCAGGTGGACTTCGTGCCGAAGAGCCGGATCGAGGTCATGGTCGAGGACGACCAGGCCGACGGCGTCATCGACGCGATCGTGAAGGCGGCGAGAACCGGCAAGATCGGCGATGGGAAGGTCGCCGTCCTCCCGCTCGACGACGTCGTCCGGATCCGCACCGGGGAGACGGGAAGCTCGGCGCTGTAGCGTCTCATGAGCGCCGAATACGTGCAGGCGCTGGGTCCATCATGAGCGCCGAATACGTGCAGGCGCTGGGTCCATCATGAGCACCGGGCTGGACGCCCGCGCGGTGGAGGCGCATCCGGGCCCGGACTGGTGCCGGGCGTGGACCGCCCATGTCGACGCGGCGATCAGCGGGTCTATCCGGGAACTCGGCGCCGACCGTGGCATGGCCGTGGTCGCGCTGGGCAGCTATGCCCGCCGGGAACTGTGCCCCGGGTCAGACGTGGACCTGCTGCTGCTGCACAGCGGGTGGGGCCGTGACAACCTGTCCGACCTCGTCAAGCGACTCTGTTATCCCCTGTGGGATGCCGGCCTGCAGGTCGGCCATGCCGTACGCACCCCCTCACAGACCGTGCGGGCCGCGTCCGAGGGGATCGACACCGCCACCGCACTGACCGACCGTCGCCTCGTTGCCGGAGACCGCGGCCTGTTGGACGAGCTCAGCAGCCGCGCGGTGCCCTGGCTGCGCCGTGGCGCCGGCCAACTGCTGGCCGACCTCACGGACGCCGACCGCCGGCGGCGCACCAAGGCGGGCTGGCGGCCCGGGATGGTGGAACCGCACCTCAAGAACGGTGCGGGCGGCCTGCGTGACCTCCAGGGGCTGCGCTGGGCCGCCGCGTGCCTGCTCGGCGAGGTCGGCCTGGACCCGCTGGTCAGCGCCCGCTACCTGGGCGCCGCCGACCGGCGGGAGTTGGCCGCCGCCGGCGACACGCTGCTCGCCGTGCGCTGCGCCCTGCACCTTGTGCGTGGTGCGAGTCTCCGGCCACCGGGCAACGAGATCGACCGGCTCCGGCTTGATCTGCAGGACGACACCGCGGCGCGGCTGGGCGTCGGTGCCGGCGACGGCGCAGAACTGCTGCTGCGGGTCGGCCTGGCGACCCGCACCGTCGCGTATCTGCACGAGCGCACCTGGCCGGTGCTGCTCGAGGACGCGCGTGGCGGCCGGCGCTGGCTGCGGGCATCGCGGCATCCGTCGCGCCGCGCCGCCCAGCCCGGCTCGCCGGGCGAGGGGCTGCGCTGGCAGGACGGCGCGGTGGCCGTCGAGGAGAGCAGCACTCTGGCCGCCGACCCCGCGCTGGCGATGCGTGCGCTGGCGGCCGCCGGGCAGCGAGGGGTGTCGCTGCACCGCCCGACCGCCGAGCGGCTGCGCCGCCAGATCGCCGGCGCGGGCACCCTCGCCTGGGAGGACGGCGCCCGCAGCGCGTTCCTGGCACTGCTGCGTTCTGGCGCGACCGCGCTGCCCGCGCTCGGCGACGCCGACCACCTGGGCGTGCTGCCCGCCTACCTTCCGGCCTGGACGCGGGTACGGGGTCACCCCCAGCGCAACCCCTTCCACCTCTACGACCTCGACACGCACCTGTACCAGACCGTCGCGGAACTGGTGGAGATCGGCCGGGGCCTGCTGGGGGAGCGCCAGGCGGCGCTGTACGAGCGGCTGGCTTCCGCCGACACCCTCCTGGTCGGGGCGCTGCTGCACGATGTCGGCAAGGCGTGGCCGGGGGACCACAGCATCGTCGGCGCGCGACTGGCTCGCGAGTGGGTCCCATCCCTGGGCTTCCCCGGCATCGACGGCGACCGCGTGGCCCGACTGGTCCGCCATCACCTGCTCCTGCCCGACGTCGCCACCCGCCGGGACCTCGACGATGAAGGGGAGTTGCAGGCGGTTGCCACCGCGGTCGGCGACATCGAGACCCTTGACGGGCTGTACCTGCTGAGCCTTGCCGACGCCCGGGCGACCGGTCCCTCGGCGCACTCGCCGTGGAAGGACGGGCTGCTCGCCGAACTGCACCGGCGTGTCCGCCGGGTCCTGGCCGGCGGCGTCGAGCCCGCGTTCCCAGGCGCGGCGGCCGTGGCCGCCGCGGCGCGCCACCAGGCGCCTGGAGACCACCGGGTCGAAACACTGCTGTCCTCCGTGGACCCGCGCTACCTGATCACCGCGGGAGTCACACAGGTGCTGGCGCACGCCCGGCTGGTTCAGCCGGTGCCGGCGCCTGGCGAGCTGCGCGCCGCCACCCGGGAGGGCCCCGCCGAGCAGACCGCCACCATCACCGTCGTCGCGGGTGACCGCCGCGGCCTCATGGCCATGTGCGCCGGCGTGCTCGCCGCCCACGGCCTCACCGTGCTCGACGCCCGAGCGTTCACGACCGAGGGTGGCATCGCGCTGGACTGGTTCGCGGTCCGGCCGGGCAACGGGCTGGAGGGCGGGCCGGGCTGGCGGCGCGTCGAGGACGACCTGCGGCGCGCCGCCGCCGGGGACCTCGACGTGGCGGCGGCGATCGCTGCGCGGGAGCGGCGCCGCGATGCGCGTCCCCGGGCGCTGGCTGCGCCCGTGCCGATCGACGTCACCTTCGACCTGCGAGTCGGCCTGTCCCGGATCGAGGTCCACGGGCCGGACACCCCGGGCCTGCTCTACCGTCTCGCCCGCGTGCTGTCGGAGGCCGAGGCTGACGTGTTCGGCGCGCGGGTGGCCACGCTCGGCCCTGAGGTCCGCGACGTCTTCTTCGTCCGGCTTGACCCCGACTCCGACCCGGACACCCGAACCGCGCTCGCTCTCGCCCTCCGCGACGCCGCCACGCCCCGCACTTGACGCCGGCATCTGGGGGGTGGCCGCGCGTGGGGGCCTGCTACGCTCGCCGGCATGGAGGGGGAGCTGTCCCCGCAATCCTCGCCGCGCCGGCCGCTACCGCTGCTGCTGCTGCTGCTGGTGGCGGTGGTTGTGCTGCTGGTTGTCGCGCTTGTGGCCAGCGCGATCGCCGGGTTCGCCCAGTACCGCCAGGTGCAGCACCTGCGGGCCGAGGTGGCCGAGCTGTCTGCGGAGCTGGAGACGGTCCGCGACCAGCTCGCCCAGGATGCGGAGACGCCGGCGACCGACAATCCCCTGGCCGGTCTGCTTGACGACCTGCTGGGCGGTGACGGCGACCTCGACGGCCTGCTCGACGGCGGCCTCGACGGCCTGCTCGGCGGCGGACTGGAGGGGCTGCCCGGCGCGGAGCTGCTCGGCTGCCTCCAGCCGCAGGGAGCGACCCCGACGGCGACCCTTCCCCGCCAGCCGCTCGCCGAGCAGACGGCGGCGATCGCCGGGCGCGTGGAGGAGTTGCGCGACCTGACGTTCACCGATCCGCCAGAACCGGTCGTGGAGGCGCCCGGAGACTTCCGTGCGGGACTGGTGGAGCGGATCACGGCGGGCTACCCCGAAGAGGAGGCGGAGCTGGACCGGCGGATCCTGGCCGCGCTCGCGGCCATCCCGACCGAAACCGACCTGTGGCGGCTGGCGGTCGACCTCGTCGGCGATCAGTCAGTCGGCTACTACGACTCGGACACCGGTGAGATTGTGGTCCGCGGCGACTCGGACGCCGACGAGCTCGGAACCGTCGAGCAGGTGACGCTGGCCCACGAACTGGAGCACGCGCTGGCCGACCAGGCTCTCGGCCTGCCCGACACCGACAGCGTCGACGGCGACGCCGCCCGTGCCGCGCTGGCACTCGTGGAGGGCGACGCCGTCGTGACCATGCAGCAGTTCGCGCTGTCGGCCCTGGAGGTCGGCGACCAGCTGGCCCTGAGCCTGGATCCCGGAATGATGGCCTCGCGCGCGCAGCTGGAGACCTACCCGGCGTTCCTGCGTGACGAGCTGCTGTTCCCCTACACCGACGGCCTGGCGTTCGTCTGCGGCCTGTACGCTGACGGCGGTTGGGCGGCGGTCGACGCCGCCTACGCCGACCCACCGACCACCAGCGCCCAGGTGCTGTACCCCGAGCGCTACACCGACCGGGAGCCTGCGGCCGAGGTGTCCGCGCCGCCGCACCCGGGATCCGGCTGGGACGAGGTCCACACCGACTCGTTCGGGGCCGCGGAGTTGCGCTCGCTGTTCGCCGCTCCCGGCGGCGACCCGGGCGCGGAGCTCGACCGCCCCGACGAGCGCGCTGCCGCCTGGGCGGGCGGGACGGTGACCCTGTGGACCGCAGGCCAGGACAGCGCGGTGGCCCTGCGGCTGGTCGAACGTCCCGGCCACGACGGGCTGTGCGCGTCCGTACGCGACTGGTACGCCGCCGCTCAGCCCGACGGCGGGGACGCCGGTCCGTCCGGGGACGAGGTCCTGGCCCGCAGCGGTGACCCCCAGAGTGGCGTGGTCGCCTGCACGAGCGACGAGGTCCGGGTGGGGATCGCCCCCGACCTGGCGGAGGCCCGCGCGGTCACCCGCTAACGATCTCGGCCACCTCCAGGCGGTCGCCGGGGCGCAGCCGCCAGCGGGCGAACGTCCCGGCCTCGGCTTCCAGCACCGCCCGTGACCGCCAGACTGGCCGGCTGAACCGGTTGGGCGCCATGGCGACGGTGCGCACGACCACGAGTCCGCGGTCACAGAAGGCCACGTCGATGGCGAAGCGCATCCCGACGGTGTGCACCTGCATGGCGGGGCGGAGCAGCAGCCCGCCGTCGACCCCGTCGCGCCCGAGCAGGCCCCGCAGGCGCGCGCCGGGCGTGTCGGCGATCTCGATCGTCGCCACCGCCTCCCCGTCGCGCCGCAGCAGCGCGCTTCTCACCACCGCCTCCTACACCCGGCCGCCGACGCCGGGGTCGCGCAGGTGGCGGGCCGCGGGGTCGTCGACGCGCGCGCCGCTGCGCGCCGCTGCCTCGCGGATCGCCTCCAGCAGCGGCTGCGGCCGGGCCCAGAACCACGGGTTGACACGCAGCGACGAGCCGTCGGCGTCGCGCAGGTGCAGCCACGTCGTCTCCACGTCGGCGTGGACGGCGTGGCGCTTGATGGGTCCGCGATGACCCTCGACCGCCACGAGGGCGTCAAGACGGACACGGCGAGCGCGCCAGGGCGGCAGCGACCGCACGGTGAGCCGCCCCTCCGTGTCCACGCGGGCGACCGCCCCCAAGCCCACGGCGAGCAGCCCCGCGCCAACGAGCGCTGCGCCGGCGGCGCCCAGCGACAGCGGGCCGGGCCCCGCGGCGCCGGCGACGGGAGGGGCCAGGGCTCGACCCAACCCCTCGATCATGCGGAGGAACGCCGCCAGCCCCAGGAACCCGGCTCCCATGGCCGGTACGAGCGCGGGCAGCCGCAGCCGGACGACCGGCCTCATGACCACATCACGGCCGCCGCGTGACGGCGGTCGCGCCGAGGGCGGCTGCCGCGGCGGCGACCGCGAGGCTCGCCAGCGACCATGTCACGGCGTCCCCGGAGCGGAAGCCGGCGACGGTGAGGATGACAAAGGTGGCCGTCGGGCCGGCCGCTCCTGCCAGCCGGCTCGGGCGCGCGCCGGCGCCGGCGCGCGCCGCCATCCAGGCGCCCGCCGCTCCGGCCACCATGACGGCCAGCGCCGCGGCGATCAGTACCACAGCCACGCCGGCCTCCGGCGACAGGCCGGCTCCGGCGGCCACCCGGGTCGCCGCCGGCTGCGCCAGCGCCAGCAGGATGAGGCAGGCGGCGGCGCCGGTGAGGAGGCCCCTGACGCGAGGCCGTCGCCGTGGTGCCGCGCGCTGTTCACCCAGTCTCGTCATCGCGGTGATCCTCCCGGCATTTCGGACTCACGCCTGCAAGCGCAGCGAGTCAACGATCGTGCGCAGCACGTTCTCGTCGACGTCATCGGCAGGCCCGGCCGCCCGCAGGTTGACGCTGGCGCCGTCGTCGGTCAGCACGAGCAGGTCGAACTGACGCATCGGCACGTCATCGTCCTCCAGGGGGACGACATAGCGGCTCTCCACGAGCATGGCGTCCTGGGCGCCGGCCACCTCAACCGGGTCCTCGCTGATGACTTCCCGGTCCTGGAGCTGCAGGTCGGCATTGAGGTGGAACTGGTCGAGGTAGACGTCCATGGGCACGTCGTCGGGCAGGCCGGGGCCGCGCTGGGCCCGCACGCCGGTTCGAATGTCGCCGGTGCCCTCGGGCCCGAGGAACTCCACCACACCGGACTCCTCGCCGGGCTGCCGTTCCCAGCCGTCGGCGTAGAGGAAGGAGTGCCCGTCCGCCTGGTGCCGGGAGTAACCCTCCGGGTCGTCCGGTTCCTGCGCGCCGCCGGCCGATGAGCAGGCGCCGAGCAGCGCAGCGGCAGCGAGCACCGCCAGTCCACGAGCGGTCATCTCAAGGCCTCCGGGTGGTCGTTCGGCCGGCAACGCAGGGCGGCGGGGATCATCCGGTGCACGCCTGCCACGGTACCAAGACGCGCTCGCCGCCCTGGGGCGCGTCGAGGTATTGCGCGTCGACGAGCCTCGTGTCGCTTGCGTCGTAGCCCAGGTCCAGCCCGAGCTTGGCGCCGAGCGCCACCTCGCCACCCGCGCCGAGTCCCCAGGTCTCCCCGTCGTACTCGGTGATGCTAACCGTGCCATCGTCCATGATCCGCTGTTGGTAGCCCTCCGCGGCCTCCAGGTAGCGCTCGACGCCGTCGGGCGTTCCGACGGTTGCCGAGGCGGTGAGCAGGTCCATCGCCGCGCTGCGGTTGCGCGGGTCGCGCAGGTCGAGCTCGGAGGTGACGGTGACGGTGTTGGTGCCCTCGGCACCGAAGTCCCCGCTGACGCTCCCCAGGACGTTGCCCGCATCGTCGAGCGTCATGCCGTTGCCGGAGAGCAGACCGCCCCGTCCGCTGGACGTCGAGTACGACGACTCGAGCTTGATCGGCTGGCCGTCGGCGTCCAGCGTCAGAGCGGCGGCGACGCCACGGCCTTCCGAGCCACTGACCCCGAGGACCACGCCCGCGCTGCCACCGATCTCGCCGCTCAGCTCCAGGTAGAGGGTTGTCTCACCGGTCCGGCGGTCGTAGACGCCGCCGGCCACGGCTTCTCCCGACAGCTCCGCGCTGGCCCCGGCAGGACCAAGATCGACTCCGGCCGAGCCCGACGCACCAGCTACCGCCTCGAAGTACACCATGTCCGAGTCAGGCAGATCGGGGCCGCCGGTGACCAGGTCGACCACGCCGTTGACGATGCGCAGGCCGGGAGACAACGACTCCCCAGCCCGGCGAAGCGCGAGGTTGCGACGCTCGCTGATGAAGTCGTCGGCGGCGTCGGCGTCCTCGAACACCCAGGTCTCGCCGAGCCCGGCCCCAACCTCGACCGTCCCGCTGGCGAACGCGCCGGCACGCAGGTCACCGCTGGGCAGCTCGATGCCACCCCTCGCACCGATGCCGGCCGTGGCGCCGACGGTGCCCTCATCGAACCAGGTGACGTGGACGGTGCCGTCGGAGCGCTCCTCGCGCGTGTACCCCTCCCGCCCGCCGATCTCCACGAAAGTGATCCTCAGCGAACCTCCGATCGACCGGTCAGAGGTCGCGCGCACGCAGCTGTCCGGCTCGAAGGTGGTTTCTCCGGCGGAGCAGTCCTGGCCGATGATGGTGCAGATGACGGTCTTGATGCCCTCGGCGACGGCCGGGCCGATGGGACTGGCGACGATCACCGCGACCGTGACCGTGATGGCCACGAGCACTCCGAGGTACTCGGCGGTGACCTGGCCCCGTTGTCCCGCCAACCGGGCGCTCAGCGGTCCCACGGCACCAGCCAGACGTCGAACTCCGCGAAGCTGCCCAACCCGCCGGGGAACGCCCCGCCGGGGCCGAGCACGCCGCTCCGGCCGCCGCACTCCGGTCCGCTGGCCAGGGAGAAGTGGACGTAGTCGTCGGAGGGGAACGGCTGGCACAACCCGACCTGCCTGGCCACGGTGGCCAGCGCCGCGTGGTCAGGCGTGTCGATCGCCATGCCGTAGTTGTGCAGTGACATGCCCGGTGCGGCCACGCGGCCGCCCACCGGGTCGGTGATGGCCGCCTGGCACGCCGGCGTCCGGTGCCCCGAGCTGATCGCCAGACCGCGGCCGAGCAGGTCCTCGGCCCGCAGGATCGCGACCTTCATGTCGTCGGTCAGATGCGCCACGTCCACCTGGCCCCCGCCGCACCGCGCGCCGTAGCGACGCAGCGCCGAATCGTCCCGTACCGGCGCTCCTGCCCGGTCGGCCAGGAGCGCCAGCTCATCCTCCGGCAAGCCCGCGCCGGCGCCCGGCGGGCCGACGCTGATCGGCAGCCCCAGCGTGTAGGTGATCTCCAACTCGGCGCGGGCCCGCGCCCGCCCGCCCTGACCGGCGGTGTCCTCCAGACCCGACCCGCCGTCCATGCGCTCGGCCGACTCCACCTCCACCCGCACGTAGGGGCCGGACGGGTCGTAGTCGAACGCGGTGAGCGTCCCGCCGTTGCGTTGCGCCCAGTCCGCTGCCGCCCGCCGGACCCTCCGCTCGTTCACCCCCGACGGGTTGATCAGCCCGAGACCGAGCACTCCGCCCTCCAGTTGCGCGCGCACGTCCTGGGCGCCCGCCAACGCCGCGGCGTCGGCGGCCGTGACCGCCCCCGCCCGCAGCGTCGACGCCCACCCGACCTGGAACAGCAGCACGCCACCGGCGAGCAGCGCCAGCGCCAGCAGGAGCAGCGCGGGCAGGACCTGCCCGCGCTCCCCCCGCGCCGCCACCACCAGTTGCCGTCGCATGCTGCCGTCCTCCCGCGATCCGCCGGCCGCCCTAGCCGCCGCTGCCCAAGATGTCCTGGATCATCTGGAGCACGCCATCGCGGATCTCGGTACCGATGTCGGTGGTCGCCAGCACCCCGATGATCACCGCGACCACGACCACGATCCCCAGGTACTCTGCCGCGGTTTGGCCAGATTCCCGGCGCAGCCGCTGCGCCGCCATGGCCACCCTGTCGAGCATCTTCGTCACCATCATCGCCACTGACCTCCTCGGGTCGTCACGCCGGCGCATCCAGCGCCGACCGTCACTGGCACGCTACGCGGTCGCCCACCACGCGCCCAGAGCCGTAGGACCCAACTTCGGAAGCGAAAAGGGACCCACGCCGGCTGGGACCAAAGGCCTACTGCCCGGTCATCGGGTGGCCCATCAGGCCATCAGTGCCGGGCAGTGGACGTAGGAGATGGATTCGCCGAAGCGCTCCCGGTAGCGATCCCGCGCGTCCTCCAGCTGCTCCTGGATCTCGTCTCGGAGCTCCAGACCGACCTCGCGGGCGGCGGTCCGTTGGTCCCGGACCCGGTTGGAAGCCGCATTGCGGATCTCGATGATCGCGCGCCGCTCCTCCTCGGAGTCGGCTTCCCTCGCCAGCTCGCTCATGCGCTGGTGGGCGGTGACCGACAGGCTCAGGTAGCAGCTGAAGACGTCGTTCATCTGCCCGATGACGCAGAAGAACTGGCTGAGCAGCGCCGAGTGGCGCTCGCGCTGCTTGTCGAAGTAGCCGCGCAGGTCGTCGCCGCTCTGCGCAGTGGTGTAGTCGCCCCCGGTGGCCTCGGCGATCGCGCGCAACTGGTCCTCATCGGCGGCGTCCACGCCGAAGCCGACGACATCGACGGTCACGTCGATCCCCTCGGCCGCCAGCGCCTCGGCGGCGGCGACCGGGTCGCCGTCGCAGGTCTCGATGCCGTCGCTGACCAGGATCACGCGGTTGGCGTCCTCGCCGCGGTCGGCGAACACCTCGCGGGCGGCTTCCAGCGAGCCGGCCACCGGCGTCCAACCGGTCGGCTCGAAGCTTTGCAGCACATCGGGGAAGGTCTCGAAGTCGACCTCGCCGACGTCGGCGAGCGTGTCCACGCCCGCGCAGCTCTCCGGGCGGTCGGCCTCCTGGTTCGAGCCGCGGTGGCCGTAGACCATGAACCCGATGTTGAACAGGTCCGGGGTGCCGGTGACGTAGCGCTCCAGCGCCTCCCGGGCCGCCTCCATCTTGGTCTGACCGCCGCCCGCGGAGCCGGCCATGGACCCCGACGCGTCCAGGATGAGCAGCAGGTTCTGCTCGCGCTCCAGCAGGTCGAGCGCCTGCACGCCGCCAGGCCCGGGGCAATCGATGTCGGCCGCGCAGTCGTCGACGGCGGGGTCGTAGCCCAGCTCCTCCTCGATGAAGTCGGGCACGAGGTTGCCGTCGGTGTCCACGGACCACTCCGGCCCGAGCGCCGAACCGGTCGGCTCGGGGCTGGGATCCTCGGGTGTGGTGGGGTCGGCAGTGGCGGTGGGGCTCGGCGGCGGGGCCGTCGGCTCGCTGTCGGGTTCGGCGTCCCCCCCGGTGCAGGCGGCCAGCAGGATCGCGGCGGCCAGGGTCGCGGTCCAGCGTCGGCGGCCGGTGCGGGTCAGCGTCATCGGTGGAGCTCCTCGTCGCGGCGCCCGACGCCGAGCCAGGCGGCGACCGCCTCACCCCGGCGGCGGACACCCAGCTTGGCGTAGACGTGGTTGAGGTGGTTCTTCACGGTCTTCTCGCTCACGTGCAGCGCGGCCGCGACCTCCCGGTTGGACCGGCCCCGCGCGACCTGATCCATCACCTCGGCCTCACGCGCCGTCACCCCCGCCGTCTGGGCGGCAGGGTGCTGGTGGCCGCCGCGCACCGCGGCGAACACCGCGGGTGCCACCGCGGGTGAGAGTACCGTCCGCCCTGCCGCCACATCCCGTACCGCCTGGACTAGGTCCTCGGGGCTGAACCGGCCATGAACCAGATACCCGGACGCCCCCGCCTGGATCGCCCGGGTCACCGACGTCTCGTCGGCGGCGTAGGTGAGCATCAGCACCTTGGCGTGCCGGCTCAGCGGCCCGGCGGTGCTGAGGCCGTCGCTGACCGGCATGCGCACGTCGAGCAGCACGACGTCGGGACGCAGTGCGCGGGCCATCACCACCGCCTGTTGCCCGTTGCCGGCCTGACCGACGACCGCCAGGTCGTCGTGCAGCCCGAGCAGCGCGGCGACGCCCTCGCGGATCACCGCATTGTCGTCAGTGATGAGCACGCGGATCATGACCGCTCCGGGCGCCGGCGGGCGCGACGCGCCCGCCGGGGGGCGGGGATCTGCTGGAGGGCCGGCTCGGGTGGCGCCGCGGGCTCGGCGGCGGGAACGGTGAGCTGCACGCGGGTGCCGCCACCCGCCGCAGCCTCCACGGTCAGGCGCCCGCCGATCCGCTCGGCGCGCTCGATCATGCCCAGCAGACCGAAGTGACCGCCCGCGGCCAGCCGCTGCAGGTCGCCGACCTCGCTGGCGGTAGCGGCGGACTCGGGCAGGCCGCGCCCGTCGTCGGTCACCGTCAACCGCAGCTCGCCGTCGCCGCTGCCCAGCACCACCCGCACCGCCGCCGCGCCGGCGTGGCGCTCGACGTTGCAGAGCGTCTCCCGCAGGATGCACAGCACCTCGTACCGGTCCCCGGTCGACAGCGCCGGGGCCTCGCACGCTTCCGTGACCACCGCCACACCGCTCTGCTCGCTCCAGGCCGCGGCGTGTGCCCGGACCGCCTCGGCAAGCGGGCCGTCGAGTCGGTCGGCGCGCAGATCGCCGACGAGTTCTCTCGCCTCGCTGGCGGCCTGCTCGGCGGCGCGGGACAGCCCCTGGGCACGGACGGCGGCCTGCTCCGGCGCGCGCTCCACCCAGCCGGCCAGGGCGGCGGCGGACAGCGACAGTCCGTGCAGGGTCTTGATCAGCGAATCGTGCAGCTCCCGCGCCACGCGTGCGCGCTCGTCGGCGACCACCACCAACCGGCTGCGCTCGGCCAGGGCCGCCTCGGTGGCCAGCTGGCGTTCCAGCAGACCCCGCACCGCCGCTCCGGCGCCCGCGCCGATCGGGTACAGCACGGGAATGCCGAGGCTGTGGAAGCCCAGGGTGATACCGGTGACCGGGGCGTGGAGCACGACGGTCCACAGGTGCGCGCCGACGATGAGCGCGGCGAACAGGACCGCTCCCGTCCACCGGTAGAGGATCCCGGCGAGCAGCGCGCTCGACAGCGCGACGTACACCGCGGGGCTGACCGGGCCGGCCACAGCGAGGATGCCGAGCACGAGGACCAGGTCGGCGACGAGCAGCGACGGGTGGCTCAGCAGCAGCGGGGCCACCCGTTTCCAGGCGAGGATCGGTGCGAGCGCCACCACCGCGGCGACGACCATCACCGCGCCGAGCACGGCGACCCCGGCGCCGCTGCCCCCCGGGAGCCACAGCACCGTGAGGAGGATCGCGATGAGCCGCAGGTCCAGCACCAGCCGGCACAGCGACGCGACCGGGTCACGGCGGGTGGGGGAGGAGACAGCGCTAGCCAAAGAGCTCACCCAGGTTCACGCCCGAAGCGATGTACAGGGCGACGATGATGAGCACGAGCGCACCGGGCACGATGAGGGTGGTCACCAGCAGACCGATCCGGGGAGCGGCCTGCGCGGCGCGTCGGCGCGCGTCCTGCTGGAACTCCCGGCGCAGGTCGACCGCGATGTCGGCGAGCGTGTCGGCCAGCGGCGAGCCGAGCTCTTCCGCCTGCAGCAGGGCGGTGACGAACGTGACCAGCGTCTCCGAGTCGTTGCGGGACCGCAGTTCGCTGAGCGCCTCACGACGGGGTGAGCCCAGGTCCATCTGGCGCAGGGTCAGCATGATCTCTTCGGCCAGCGGGCCGCCGAGCGCGTCGGCGACACGCGCGAGTCCCGTCCGGAAACCGGCGCCGGAGGCGACGATGACCTGGAGGATATCGAGGAAGTCGGGCAGATCTCGCTGGATGCGCGCCTGACGGCTGCGGGCCTGGCGGGCCAGTGCGAAGTCGGGCATGAGCCAGCCGAGCACGCCGAACGCCACCACGAGCACGGCCGACCCGCCGGCCGCGGACAGCGCCAGGCCGGCCCCCGCGGCCATCACCGTCCACGCGCCCTTGCGACCCGCGTAGCCCTCCAGAGTCGTGGGCCGGCCGGCGGCGTCGATCCGGTGGCGCACGAGCGCCATCCGGCGCCGCCCGAGGAGCCGCAGCGTCCGCCGCGCCAGGCGGCGGCTCAGGGCCTCCATCAGCCGCCCGAGCACCGCGACTCGCGTTGCCTCGTCCGACTCGGCGACGCCGGTCATCCGCCGTGCCGCCGGGCTCGGGGCGCGCACCAGTTGCAGCCCGACCACGGCGACGGCGTAGCAGGCGACGAGCGCCAACGCGGGGACGGCCGGGTTCACGTCGTGATCCGGGTGGTCTGGCGGATGAGGACGAAGCCGGCGGTGTAGAGGACGCCGGCGATGATCAGCGCGAGCTGACCAAGCCCTGATCTGGTCATGTCCTCGATTACGCCGGGGCTGAGGGCGTTGAGCATCAGCAGACTGGCGGCGCCGAGACCAGCCACGATGTAGCTGGTGAACACCGACCCCGCCATGATCGTCCGCACCTCGCGTCGCAGGTCCTTGCGCGCGTCAAGGGTCTCGGCCATGTCCCGCAGCGCGCGGACGAGGTCGCCGCCAGCGCGCTGCTGAATCACGAGCGTGGCCACGAGCACCGACACCTCGCTGGACGCCATCCGCTGCTCCAGGTGCGTCAGCGCCTCCTCGACGGGGTAGCCCACCCGCAGCTCCTCGGCGACGTAGGCCAGCTCGGCGGCGGCCGGACCCTGCAGCTCCGCGGCGGCCATGTCGATCGCGCTGCGCAGCGCCAGCCCGGCCGAGGAGGCGTTGGACAGGATGCGCGCCACGTCGGGCAGTTGGGTGACGAGGACGTCGCGGCGCTTGCGCCGCTGGCGATCCAGCCACGCCCAGCAGCCCCGGACGCAGCCGGCGCCGACGGCCACCGCCAGCCACCAGGGCAGGATGAACCGGGCGATCAGCGTCCCCGCGATGCCTGCGGCGGCGGCCAGCCCGAGGAAGTCCGCGACGCCGAGCTCGACCCCCGCGGCGGCCAGCGTCTCCTCCAACCGGCGTCCGGGACGGGTGCCCACCAGGAGGTCCTCGATCGCCCCGCGCACCCGCCGGCGGGCCCGCCGGCCAGCGGCCAGGCGGCTGCGCTCGGCGACGGCGGCCCTTTCCCGCCATCCCCGCTGGCACTGGTCGACGCCGGCGATGGCCACGAGCAGCACCGCCAACAGCAGCAGGAGCGCCGCCGCCGGGCTGGGTTCTGCGATCATTCCGCCTCCCGCTCGGGCGCCTGGCCCCGCTCGTACAGGAATGGGTGGGGGATCGCGGCGCCCGCCAGCCGCAGGCGTCGCTCGAGCCCCTCCGGCAGCCGGAAGTGACGGAAGCGACCGGTCACCACCCGGTCGGAGGCGAGCGGGTCGGCGTCGAAGTCGAAGACGGTCGCCAGGCGGAAGCGCTCCCGGCGCCGCGAGGCGACCACGGCGATCTCGGCGACCCGGCGGGAGCCGTCCGGTCCCCGGGACAGGTGCACGATCAGGTTGAGGGCGCTGTTGATCTGGTCGCGCAGCGCCTCGAAGGTGATCGGCAGGTCGCTCATGGATGCCAGCGTCTCCAGCCGGATGACCGCGTCCTCGGCGGAGTTGGCGTGCACGGTGGTCAGGGAGCCCTCGTGGCCGGTGTTCATCGCCTGGAGCATGTCGAGGGTCTCGCCGCCGCGCACCTCGCCGACGACGATGCGGTCGGGGCGCATCCGCAGGGCGTTGCGGACCAGATCCCGGATGGTCACCTCGCCCTCGCTCTCCACGTTGGGTGGACGCGACTCCAGGGAGACGACGTGCGGCTGCTGGAGCTGGAGCTCCGCGGAGTCCTCGATGGTCACGATCCGCTCGGTGGCGTCGATGCAGCCCGACAGCGCGTTGAGGAACGTGGTCTTGCCGGTCCCGGTTCCGCCCGAGATGATGACGTTGCAGCGCGCGGTGACGGCGGCGGCGAGCAGTGCTCTGGCCGGCGCGTCCACGCTGCCCATCGCGACCAGCTCATCGAGGGTGTAGGTGGTGGGGAATCGGCGGATGGTGATGACCGGCCCGGACAGGGATAGGGGCGGGATGATCACGTTGACGCGCTCCCCGCCGGGCAGGCGGGCGTCGACCATGGGGCTGGACTCGTCGACCCGCCGGTTCACGGCGGCGACGATCCGGTCGATCGTCTGATACATCTGCGCCTCGTCGGCGAACCGCGCCTCGACCCGCTCCAACCGGCCGTCGCGCTCCACGAAGATGCTGTGCGGGCCGTTGACCATGATCTCGGTCACCGACTCGTCGGCGAGCAGCGGCTCGAGGATCCCCAGGCCCAGCGCCTCGTCGACGATCTGGCGGATGAGCGCGGCCCGCTCGAGGGTCGACAGCATCGGGCCGTCCCGGGTGATGAGGTGGCCGACGATGCGCTCGAGCCGGGCGCGGCGCTGGCTGGCGTTGAGCTGCGACAACTCGTCGAGGTCGACCTCCTCCAGCAGCATCGACCGGAAGCGGGCGACCGTCCCGCTGCGCTGCGGCAGCGCCTCCGGGGTCGCGTGCTGGGCGGCGACGCGGTCTTTCAGGCCCACTACGGTCCCCCGATGGCGTCCTCGTCGGGCAGGTGGGCGGTGCGACTGACCGTGAGCTGCTCGGCGGTGACCTGCGGGACCAGGATCGGCGTGCGGACGCGTACCGTGACCTGGGCGCCGCCGGTGGCGCTGGCGTCGGCCCGGGGCTGCAGCCAGGTGGGCAACGCCTCGACGGCGGCGGCCTCGCCGTCCTGGCCCAGGGTGGCGGCGCGGCTGCCGGTGCGCGCGGCGTTCTCCGCCGCGGTGACGCTGGCGGCCACCAGCAGCAGCTGCCAGGCCAGCAGCGCGGCGAGCAGCAGATAGGGCAGGATCCCGAGGAACTCCACCGAAGCGGCGCCGCGCGCCTCGCCAAGCCGGCGCCGGGCACTCATCCGATCCCTCCCGCGATCGCCGGTGGGCGTGCGTTGGCCTGCTCGACGACCGTGCCCGCGCGAGCGGACACGTCGATCGGTGTGAGGAAGCGGCCAGGCACGATGAGCGGCACCGCGAGCTGCACGGTGACATCGGCGGACCCGGGGTCCAGCCGCATGCTGTCGAGCCAGGCGGGCGGCAGGCTGGCGGCGGCCGCAGCCTCGATCTGCTCGGTGGCCGCACCGACCGCGAGCTCGCGGGCGCCCTCGCGCGCGGCGTGGCTGGCGAGCACGAACGTGAATCCCGCCAGGACGGCCTGCCACAGCAGCAGGACGACCACACCGATGGTGAACGCCAAACCCATCGTCTCCGCGGCGACGGAGCCGCGCTGCGAGCGCCAGCGACCCCGCCGGGCACGCTCGCGGGGAGCGATGAGGTGGAGCTCGGCGGCAAGCCCCGTCAGTCCCCGGCGTACCGGTCCGTCGGCGAGCCGCGCGGGCTTGCCGGTGTTCGTAGCCGCCTCCAGTGCCCGGAAGTCGGCGGGTATGGCCGCCTTGAGCACCGTGGCGTCGACCACACGCCGGACAAGGTCGGCCTGCACCTCAGAGTCCTTGCTCGCTCGGTTGACGACCACGCCGATCCCGTCCTTGCGGATCTGCAGGCGCTCCCATAGCGCGATGAGCCGGTTCGCGGCGCGCAGCGCCGCGACGTCGGGGGTGGTGACGACCACGACCTGGTCGGCGATCTCGGCGGCCATCGCCGCGGCCTCGGTCACGTACGAGCCGACATCGACGACGACGACATCGAAGCGTGAGCGGATCGCGCCGAGCACCCGGCGGGCGACGTAGCCGTTGATGTACTCGCCGTGCTCGCCGTCCGGGGGCGGGAGCAGGATCCGCAGCCCCGTGGGGTACAGGTAGAGGCTCTCGTCGAGCTGCCGGGCGGTGAGCTCCTCGGCGACCTCGACAAGGTCCGCGATGCTGCGGCGATGGGTGAGGTCCAGAAGGCCGCGCACGTCACCGGCCTGCAGGTCGAAGTCGATCAGGCAGACCCTGCGGTGGCGGGAGGCCGTCTGCGCCTCCAGCGCCAGGCGCACCGCGATCGTGGTGGCGCCGACGCCGCCCTTGGCCCCGGCGACTGCGAGCACTCGCCCCTCGAGCTGGTCCTCGGTGTCCTCCGCCGTGAGCCGCGCGCGCACCGCCTGCGCCCAGGCGGCCGCACTCGCGACGGTGGCCTGCAGGTCCTCCAGTGACAGCGGCAGCGTGACGACCCCCCGGACGCCGGACTGCAGCGCACCGCGGAGCAGCCCCTGGCTCTGCTCGCGAGCCATGAGCACCACGGCGATGTCGGGGAAGCGGGTGGCGATCTCCCGGGCGAGGTCGAGCACCGGCAGGGGGCCGAGCCGCTCGTGCAGGCAGACCGCGTCGACCTGCCGGTCCGTCAGGCCCTCCAGGATCGCCCCGGCGGTCGTGACCGCATCCAGGACGGTGCACTCGCCGCTCTCTTCGGCCAACGCCACCGCCTCCGACGCCTGAGCGGCGTCGGGCAGGCCGAACAGCACCCGGTACGTCACGGGGACGCGGGGGGGTCGGGAACGGGCGCCCGGTAGCGCAGCCGCTCGGGAGGAACCGTCTCGGCGTCTCCGGGAGCGCGCAGGGCGAGGCTGACCTTCTGGGCGAAGCTGTCCGCGTAGGACAGGCGCAGGCTGTCCTCGATGCTCAAGGCGAACGTGACCGGGACAACCCGGTCGGGGCGGAACTCGTCCGCCGCGGGGTTGTCCTGGGCGACGCCGACGTCGATCACGCTCGCCTGTTGGACGACGATCTCGGCCTGCGGTGGCTGCCCTTCCACGCCGGCGAAGGCGGCGTAGATGTCCACCACGGCTCCAGGGCCGACCTTGCCCGCGACGCCGGTCTCGGCGTCGACCAGCGTGGCGATCTCCCGCTGACCGGTCTCCAGGCTGGGCTCGGCCACGAGCATGCCCGGCTGCAGGAGCGTGCCGGGTTCCAGATCGCCTGTGGCGACTACGCCGAGCAGTTCCAGCGGGTCGCGCAGGACCCCCTCGGGCGCCCAGCGCTCGGGGAGGGACACCTGCTCGACCGCGTCGGGACCGACGGGCTCGAAGGCGCCCACCGGCGTCCGTACGTACAGGACCTCCGTCATCGGACCCACATGAGTGCGCACCTCGGTGACGTAGTTGGCGACGAGCACGAAGACCCCGATGGCCCCTACGACGGCGAGGGCCAGCAGCAGGACTCCTCGGCGCTGGCGTGGATTCACCCGGCCCCCCGGGGCTCGTAGCAGGACAGGAGCCACCAGCTCCCGTGGCACACAGCGGTCATGACCTCCTCACGAATGGATCCGCTGGTGGCAGGAAGCGAGGCCCACGGCACCCGCCTCCTCGCCAAGGGCAGCCTAAACCACCCGATTGGGGGAAGCAAAGGGCCCCTGCGCGTCCGCGTCACCAGCCGAGTCCAGGCCGCAGAACGCGCACCACCGGCCGGCGCCCGGCTCGCCGCACCACGAGCAGGCGTGCAGCCGTAGCCTGGCGCACACCTGCCCGGCCAGTCGTCCAGGATCGGCGGGATGCGCCACCGTCTCCACCAAGCGCTTCGCGCCCCAGTACCGGACGCTGGCGGGCGGGGACTCCACCAGGATGAGCCGCGGGTGGCCCAGTGGCGCGGCAACCGCCCGCCGCACCCAGTCGCGGTCGCCGCCCGCCGCGGCCACCGCCAGCCCCACCGGTCCCGTGGCGCGGGGCAGCGGCAGCGACTCCGCCCCACGGGCGACGCGCCGCAACGTCAGCCGCGGCCAGGAGCACACCGAGAACGCAGTGGTGGGCCACAGCGACACGAGATGCTGCCAGATGCTCGGCGCCGGCCGCTCGAGCCCCGACAGGCGCGAGAGCCAGGTCGCGGTGACGAGTTGACGCTCGACCAATGGCAAGCCCGCGACCAGCGCGCCGGCCCCGGGGACACGCGCGGCGAGCGTACCGGCGAGGGACGCCAGCACCGCACCGGCCAACGGGGCCAGGGCCGAGGCGTGCCAGCTCAGCCGACGCGTCCCCAGGATTGCGCGGATGGTCTCCAGCCGCTGTAACGTCGGCTCGGCCGACCACGCCGGGTACACGACGACGACGTGCCCGCCGTCGGCGGCGGCCTCGGTCACGAACGCGGCGAGGCTGTCAAGGTCGTTGCGGCTGAGGGCCTCCGCGAACACCCGGTCCGGCGCGCGCCCTCCCGCCACCGCGCAGGCGGCGAAGCCGACGGTGACCACCCGCACGCCTGTGGCGGCCGGGGGTGGTGACGGCTCGCCCCCCGGCGGCTGCGCCCACCACGGTGGTGCGGAGCGGGCACGCTCGGGACTGCTGGAGGCCATAGGCGCCGATCCCCTGTATGGGTACCGAATGGGACGCCGCACGGTACCGCGCCGCGTCCGCCTGTGGCCAACGGCGCGAATCCCGCGCCGCCTCATCCGCGTTCTTACTAGACTGACCGCCGCCCAACCTCAAGGAGCACGTTGGCATGACCGAAATGCGCACCGAACGCGACTCGATGGGTGAGGTCTCGGTGCCCGCCCGCGCCTACTACGGTGCGCAGACCCAGCGAGCCGTGATCAACTTCCCGATCTCGGGGCAGTCGATCCCCGTCGAGGTGGTCCGGGCGCTCGGCATGATCAAGGCCGCCGCCGCCGAGGTGAACCACGCAAAGGGTGTCCTCGACGACGACCAGCACCGCGCGATCGCCCAGGCCGCCCACGAGGTGGTCGACGGCGGCCACGATGACCAGTTCGTCGTCGACGTGTTCCAGACGGGGTCGGGCACCAGCTCGAACATGAACATCAACGAGGTGATCGCCAACCGGGCGATCGAGCTGCTCGGCGGCAAGCTGGGCTCCAAAGAACCGGTGCATCCCAACGACCACGTCAACGCCGGCCAGTCCTCCAACGACGTGTTCCCCACCGCGGTCCATGTGGCCGCCTACGCCGCCTGCACGCAGCGGCTGCTGCCCGCGCTGGAGCACCTGCGTGCGTCGCTGGCGAGCCGGGCCGGCGCGTTCGCCGACGTGGTCAAGCCGGGCCGCACCCATCTCATGGACGCCACCCCGGTCACCCTCGGCCAGGAGTTCTCCGGCTACGCCCGCCAGGTCGAGCTGGGCGCCGAGCGCATCCGCGCGGCGCTGAAGCGTGTTGCCGAGCTGCCGCTGGGGGGCACCGCCGTGGGCACCGGCCTCAACGCGCCGCAAGGCATGACCGAGGCGGTCATCGCCGCCCTGCGGGAACGCACCGGCATCGCCGAGCTGCGGGAGGCCGGCAATCACTTCGAGGCCCAGGGCGCCCGCGACGCGCTCGTGGAACTGTCTGGCGCCTGCAAGGTGATCGCCGCGAGCCTGACGAAGATCGCCAACGACATCCGCTGGATGGGCTCGGGGCCCCGCAACGGTCTGGGCGAGATCCGCCTGCCCGAGATCCAGCCGGGCTCCTCGATCATGCCGGCCAAGGTCAATCCGGTGATCCCCGAGTCGGTCACGCAAGTCGCCGCCCAGGTGATCGGCAACGATGCCGCCGTCACCGTTGGCGGGCTGTCCGGCGCCTTCGAGCTCAACGTCTACATCCCGATGATGGCCCGCAACGTGCTCGAGTCGATCGCGCTGCTGGCGGCGTCGTGCACCAACTTCGCGTCGCAGTGCATCGACGGCATCGAAGCGAACCGTGAACGGACCGCCGAACTGGCCGAGATGAACCTGTCCACAGTGACCGCCCTGGTCCCCGCGATCGGCTACGACCGCAGCGCCGACCTCGCGAAACAGGCCCTGAGAGAGAACCGTCCGCTGCGTGAGGTCGTCAAGGGGGCCGGCCTCCTCGCGGAGGCCGAGGTGGACCGCATCCTCGACAACACGAAGATGACCCAAGGCGGCGTCATCTAGCGCGGAAGCCAGCAAGGCCGCTGACGGGGATCGCTACGCTGGCCGCCATGACGACGCTGCTGCTCATCCGGCACGCAACCACCGCGGCCACGGGGCAGCGCCTTGGGGGTCGTACCGAGGCCAGCCTGGACGAGAAGGGGCGTGGCCAGGCCGAGGCCATGGCGGAGCGCCTGGCCGGCGTGCCCTTGAAGGCGATCTACTCCAGCCCTCTGGCGCGGACCATGGAAACCGCCAAGTACGTGGCGGCCCCCCACGGGCTGGACGTCCAGCCGGTCGACGGGCTGCTGGAGGTCGAGTACGGCCGGTGGACCGACCGGCCGCTCCGCTCGCTGGTCAAGACCAGGCTGTGGCCGGTCATCCAGGCCCGGCCATCGCTGGTGCGCTTCCCCGATGGTGAGACCATTCGCGAGGCCCAGGTGCGGGCGGTGGATGCGCTGGAGGAACTGGTCGCCCGTCACCGGCGCGCCACGATCGCGGCGGTCACCCACGCCGACGTGATCAAAGCGGTGGTCGCCTTCTACCTCGGGCAACCCCTGGATCTGTTCCAGCGTCTCGTGATCAGCCCCGCATCGGTGACCATCATGAGCCTGGGTCCCGGTGCCCAGCCGGCGTTGCTGCGCTTCAACGACGACGGCCCGTTGACCAGGGAGCGCTTCGGGCGTCCCCGGAAACCCTCACGCCGGTCCCGCGAGCGGAAGGCCCGACCGCGTGGCTGACTCCTACGAGCTCGACCCCGTCGACTGGATATCCGCCGGCGCCACCGGCGACCCCGGGGCCCGGACCTTCTACGTGCAGGCGCGGAAGGGCAGCGAGTACGTGGCCCTGGTCGTCGAGAAGACCCAGGTCGCCGCGCTCGCGCAGTTGGCCCAGCAACTGCTCGGCACCGCGGGAGTCACCGTGACCCCCGACGACCTCGACGAGCGCGCACAGCGGCTGGTCGAGCCGGTCGAGCCGGTCTGGCGCGCCGGCGCCCTGTCGCTCGGCGCTGACGAGCAGGCCCAGCGCTTCCTGTTGGAGGCCCAGGAACTCGTCGGCGAGGAGGAGGAGGTCGCGATCGCCCGTTTCTGGATGGGTCGCGACGAGCTGATCGCCCTGGCCGCCCACGCCGCGTACGCGGTGAGCGCCGGGGCGCGGGAGCGCTGCCGCTTCTGCAGCCGCCCCATCGATCCTGTCGCGGGGCACGTGTGCCCGGCCACCAACGGCCACGGACCGCTGACCGTGTGATGACGGCCCACGAGGACGCGGTCGAGGTCCCACGACCCCGGGCCGGGCGCCCGGAGGACCCTGCCGTGCTCACGGCCCTGCGGCAGGCGGACCTGCGGCCGATCGGCTATCTCACCAACGCCAGCAACCACACGCTGTACTGCGAGCTCGGCGACTCAGGACTGGCCGCGGTCTACAAACCGCAGTCCGGCGAGCGGCCGCTCTGGGACTTTCCCCTGGGCAGCTTGTGCCGCCGGGAGGTGGCGGCCTACGTGGTGTCCGAGGCGCTCGGTTGGGCCCTGGTGCCGCCCACGGTGCTGCGCGAGGGGCCGGTAGGGATGGGCAGCGCGCAGTTGTTCGTCCCGCACGACCCGCGCCTGCACTACTTCGCGTTGGTGGAGGACCGCCGTCACCACCCCACGCTCGCGCGGATGGCCCTGTTCGACCTCCTGGTCAACAACACCGACCGCAAAGGCAGCCACGTCCTGCTGGGGGAGGAGGACGGGCGGCTGTACGGCATCGACCACGGCCTGACGTTCCACCCGCAGCCCAAGCTGCGGACCGTGATCTGGGAGCTCGCCGGCATGCGGGTGGATCCGCGCTGCCGGACCGACCTGGGCCACCTGGCCGAGACCCTGACCGGTGACGCCGGCCCGGTCACCGGTGAGCTGTGCGAACTGCTCAGCGCGCAGGAGGTCGCGAGGTGCGCGGCCCGCGCGGCCCGCCTGCGGACCATCCGGGCGTTGCCGGAGGCGACCGAGGACAGCCGCTCCTACCCCTGGCCGCCGCTGTAGACCGGGCTACTCCGAGACCCGGCAGTCGCCGCCGACGCCCTCCACGGTGGCGACGGCGGGTTGGCAGGACAGCGTGCCGAGGTCCTCGTCGGTGACCGCCACCGCGGTCACGGACTCAACGCGAAGGTGGGGATCCAGGACCGTCACGTAGAAGCCCGAGGTGTAGCCGCGCGGGCGCTGGACGCGCAGGATCAGGGGGTCGCCCTCGGACAGCTCAAGGCGCACCACCTGGACGTCGGGGGCGCTGATGCCGGTGAAGAACCAGCGGGCGTCGCGCTCGAGGCGGGTCACGCCGACGTCCCGCAGCAGGGCCTCGCCGCCGCTGTCGCACACCTGGCCGGCGGTCCGGCGATCCGACTCCACCAGCAGGCAGGTGTCGTCGTTGGTGATCGCGGCGGCGACGGCCCAGGTCTCGTCATTGAAGCTGCCGCTTACCAGCACCGAGCGATCGATGAGCCCGCCGAGCCGGGCCGCGACATCGTCCTGCAGGCGTGGCGAGAGCAGGAGCACGGACAGCACGGTCGCAGCGGCGACAACGACGAAGCACACGGCGAACACGGTGCCCGACACGGCCCTCGGGCCCGCGTCGCTGCGCGGCTTCTCGGTCGTCACGCGGTTCCCCACGCGGCCATGATGCCGCGTAGGCTGCCTGCGTGAGCCTCGCGTTGATCACGCTGGACGATGTCCTGGCCGCCGCCAAGCGCCTGGAGGGGGTCGCCCAGTCCACGCCGCTGGAGCGCTCGCGCGCGATCTCGCGCGTGGCCGGCGTGGAGACCCACCTGAAGTGCGAGCACCTCCAGCGCACCGGATCGTTCAAGATCCGCGGCGCGTACAACCGCATCGCCCAACTCGGCGAGGACGAACGGGCGCGCGGGGTGGTCTGCTCCTCGGCCGGCAACCACGCTCAGGGCGTCGCCCTGTCGGCGAGCCTGGCCGGGGTGCGGTCCACCGTGTTCATGCCCGAGACCGCGCCCCTGCCCAAGGTCGAGGCGACGCGCGCCTACGGCGCGGCCGTGATGCTGGAGGGACACAGCTACGACGACGCCTTCGACGCGGCGCAGCGCTGGATGGCCGAGCACGACGCGGTCTTCGTCCACCCCTACGACCATGCCGACGTGATCGCCGGCCAGGGCACCGTCGGCCTGGAGATCCTCGACCAGTTGCCCGACGTGCGGGCCGTGCTCGTGCCCGTCGGGGGCGGCGGGCTCATCAGCGGGGTGGCCACCGCCATCAAGGCGCGCCGCCCGGACGTCCGGATGATCGGTGTGCAGGCTGCCGGTGCCGCCGCCTTTCCCGCCTCGATCGACGCCGGCGAGCCGATCATGCTGGACCGGGTCTCCACGATGGCCGACGGCATCGCGGTCAAGCGGCCGGGGACGCTCACGCTGGCACACGTCCGCGCGCGCGTCGACCACCTGGTGACCGTGTCCGACGAGGCGATCGCGCGGGCCGTGCTGCTGCTCGTGGAGCGGGCCAAGCAGGTCGTCGAGCCGTCGGGGGCGGCCGGATTGGCGGCCCTGCTGGATCCCGAGACCAGCGGGTTGGCCGCGCTGGAGGGGCCGCTGTGCGTCCTGCTGTGCGGCGGCAACGTCGATCCGCTGCTGCTGGGCCGGATCATCTCCTCGGGCATGTACGAGGAGGGCCGGTACCTGATCGTGCGGACCCGCCTGGTCGATGAGCCCGGCGCGCTGCAGCGCTTTCTGACCCTGCCCGCCCAGACCGGTGCGAACATCGTCGGCGTGCGCCATAACCGGCTGGGTACGCTGTTGGGCGTGCTCGAGGTCGAGGTCGAACTCGAACTCGAGACCCGCGGCCCCGAGCACATCGCCACCCTGCTCTCCGAACTCCGTGCCAGCGGCTATCCGGTCAGCTGAGCGGGATCAGGCCTGGCGGATCTCGAGCGCGCGCCAGATGGGTCCCACCTGGCAGATGGACAGCATCTCGGGCTCGGCATGGCCCACGAGCACGACGGTGTCGCCCTCCTCGGCGATGACCTCTTCGTCCGGTCCGGTCAGGCGCGGGGGATCGGCGTGCACTTCGTATCCCTCAGGGTAGAGAACCTCGTAGCGCCCGTCGGGGGTCTCCAGCCACGCGCAGCCGCCCTCCAGGGTCGCATCGCCACCGAGCGTCCCGGTGATCTGCGTCGTCGCAGCCTCCGTCCCGGGAGTCGGCAGCGTGGGCTCGGCGGTGGGCGAGGGGTCCTCGCCCGGCTCGCCGGGGTCGTCCGCACAGGCCGCGAGCAGCAGGCCTGTCACGAGCAGGATACGGACCATGCGACCTCTCACCGTCTCCCCTCACCGCAGCGGGTGGCGACTCCTCTCCGCTGTCGTCATACCCCTCGGGCACACTGGCACCCCACATGAGCGAACCGGATGCAGGTCAGGATTTCCGTGAGGAGCTTCCTCACGGCTACGTCTACGCCACGACCGACGCAGCGGTCCGCTCCTGGTGCGGGGGACTGGGGGACGCCACGTTCCTCGCGGTCGACACCGAAACCACCGGCTGGGACCCCCATCAGGACCGGCTGCTGCTGGTCCAGGTGAGCGCCGGTCCCCATCGGCCGGTGCTCGTGCTGGATGCCCAGCGTGTCAGTCCAAGGGTACTCACCGGCGTGCTGGCGGACCCCGCGCTGCTCAAGGTCTTCCACCACGGCTCGTTCGACCTGCGGTTCCTGTCCCGCGCCGGGGTGCCCGTCCACCGGGTGGCCGACACGATGCTGGCCCAGCAGTTGCTCGACGGCGGTGAGAAGACCGCCGCGGGCGTCGGGTTGGCGGGGATCGCGTCCTTCCGGCTGGGCATGGAGCTGGACAAATCCGTACGCGACACCTTCGACGGCGGCACGCTGTCAGAGACCCAGTTGCGCTACGCCGCCGATGATGCGACCGCGACCTGGCAGGTGTTCGACCAGCAGTGGCGGGAACTGGTCGGCCACGGGCTGACACGCGTGGCGCAACTGGAGTTCGCCGCCCTGCCGGTCCTGGCGGACCTGCAGTTGCGGGGCGTCACGCTGGACGGGCCGCGCTGGCTGGAGCTCGTGGGGGGTCTCGAGGCGGAGCTGCCCGCGCTGGAAGGGGCGCTGCAGGCCGCGCTGGTGACCGAGGACAGTCCGCGTGACCTGTTCGGGCCGACACCGGTCAACCTCGACTCGACCGAGCAGATCCGTGAGGCCCTCGCGCGCTGCGGGGTGGAGCTGGTGACCACGCGCGAGTCCGCGCTCCGCGACCACGCCGGGCACCCGGCGGTCGACGCACTGTTGGCCTACCGGCAGGTCGCCAAGATCACGTCCAACTTCGGGGGCGACTGGGCGCGCCGCGTGGTCAACCCGGTCAGCGGCCGCGTGCACGCCGACTGGCGGCAGATCGTCGGCGCCGGGCGGATCGCCTGCTCCGACCCGAACCTCACCCAGATCCCCAAGGACCCCCGCTACCGGTCCTGCTTCGGCGGTGCGCAGGGGCGGGCGCTCGTGGTGGCCGACTACTCGCAGCAGGAGCTGCGCATCCTCGCCGCGGTGTCGCGTGACGACGCCCTCGGCGAGGTGTTCCGCCGCGGCGGAGACCTGCACCGCACCACCGCCGCGATGGCCTTCACGGTCAGCGAGGACGCGGTCACCAACGAGCAGCGGGCCGCCGCCAAGGCGCTGAACTTCGGGCTGATGTACGGCATGGGTGCGCCAGGCTTCGCGCGCGCCACCGGCATGACCCTCGAGCAGGCGCAGGTCACAATCGCCCGCTACTTCGACGCCTTTCCCCGGGTCGCCGCCTGGCTGGCGGAGGCCGAGTCGGCCGGTCGCCGCAACGGGCGCACCCGTACGCCGCTGGGACGGATCCGCGCCCTGGACCCGGACGGTGGTGCGGGCCTGGCCACGCTCGCTCGCAACGCCCCGATCCAGGGGGCTGGCGCGGACATGACCAAGCTCGCCCTGGCCGAGGTCGCCAAGCGCCTGGAGAAGCGCTTCGGCGCCGGCGAGCGGGGCGCCGCCCCCGACGGGCTGACGCTGGTGATCCATGACGAACTGGTGGCCGAGGTCGGGGACGGCGACGCCGAGGAGGCCGCCTCGCTGGTCGTGGAGGGCATGAGCGCGGCGGCCGCCGTGGTGCTCGGCGACATCCCCGCCGCGGTCACCGCCGAGGTCCGTCCCCGCTGGGGCGCGCTGGAGCACGCGGCCGCCCTGCCGGAATCGCCGATCCCGATTTCGTGACGAGCGCCGCCCGGCTTCACATGAAGCCCACCGGTCAGGCATCGTCGGTTCGGCTTCACGTGGAGGTGACCGGCGGGGCGATGTGGAGTCGACCGGACACTCCACGAGCGGTCAGGTTCACGTGGAGGTGACGGGCGGGGCGATGTGGAGTCGACCGGACACTCCACGAGCGGTCAGGTTCACGTGGAGGTGACCGGCGGGGCGCCTCAGGCGGCGGGACGGATCCGCGCGCCGACGGCGATCCGCCCGCCGGACAGGATCTCGGCGTTCAGCCCGCCGCGGTGCGTCAGGTATCTGGACAGCCGCTCACCGCTGAGCTCGTCCAGGTGACCGCAGGGCTCGCACAGCCGCGACCCGCGCAGCAGCACGCCGTCGATCAGGAACGTCTCGCCGACCAGATGATTGAGCGGGACCCCTGCGGTGACCAGGTTCCGCCGGTGCAACCCGTTCCCGACGTCCACGTCATGGTCCCGCGCCAGCGCCGTGACCGTCTCGGACTCGATCAGCGTGACCTGCCCCCAGGGACGGTCCGGCCTCGACCAGGTCCCGGCCTCTGCGGCGTACCGGTCACCGGCCAGCCCGTACCCGGCAGCCGCCTCGACCTCTGGCACCGCGCGCATCCCCGCCGCCGCTGCAGGGGACAGGTAGATTCCCGCGAGCGTTCCCTCCCAGCTCATACCTACTCTCTCGCGCTCCCGCGTTGGTCACCGGAGGCGCCGTTGCCCTCCACCGGCTCCTCGCCCGAGCCGAGCCGATTGAACAGGCCGCGCAGGTCCAGCCCGGTGAGGTCCGAGCCGATCTGCAGGCCCTGCTCGACGTTGGTCGCGACCGACTTCGTCAACTGCGACGCGCCGTCGGTGGAGATGACGGTCAACCGGTCCACCCCGCTGATCGGCTCGGAGGCCGCGCGCACCACATCCGGCAGGGCGCCGACGATCAGATCCAACACCGCCGCATCGCCGTACTCCTTGAACGCGTCGGCGTTCCTGCGCCGGGCCCCGGCCTCGGCCTCGCCCTTGGCGAGGATCGCCGCGGCCTCCGCCTCGCCCTCGCGCTGGATCGCCTGGGCGATCGCTTCGCGGCGGGCGCGCTCAGCCGCACCGCGGCGCTCGCCCTCGATCTGCTCGGCCTCGGCCAGCGCGGCACGCTTGGCCTTCTCGGCCTCGCCCTGCAGCCGGGCACGCTCGGCGGCGGCCTCCGCGTCGGCGATCGTGCGCTGCTTACCGGCCTCGGCCTCGAAGATGTCGGAGTTCCGCCGTGCCTGGGCCTCCTGCTCCACGCGGTAGCGCTCGGCGTCGGCGGGCTTGCGCACCTGCGTGTCCAGTTCGCGGTCCTTCAGCGCGGCGTTGCGCTCGGCGACCTTCTCCTGCTCGGCGAGGACCTCCTGGTCATGCGCGGCCTGCGCCAGCGGTCCCGCGGCGGCGGCCTTGGCCTGCGCGGCGTCGATCTCGGCCTGGATCTCGGCCTGCTTCAACTCCAACTGGCGCTGGGAGACCGCGATGGCCTCCTCGGCGAGCAGGCGCTCCTGCTCGGCGGCCTGGCGGGCACGCGCCTCGGCGATGGCCGCTTCCTTCTCGACCCGGGCTGCCTCTGGCCGGCCGAGGTCCTGCAGGTAGTTGCCCTCCGCCTGGATGTCCTGCAGTTGGAAGGTGTCCAGGGCGAGGCCCTGGTTGGTCAGGGACGTCTCGGCCTCCTCGGCGACGGCCGCTGCGAACGCGGCCCGGTCCTTGATGATCTCGTCGACCGTCAGGCGGCCGACGATGGCGCGCAGCGACCCGGCGAGCACCTCCTGAGTGAACTGGGTGATGCCCTCCTGCTGATCGAGGAAGCGCTGGGACCCGGCGCGGATGGCGTCCTCGTTCCCGCCGACCTTGACGATCGCCACGCCTTCGAGGTCGCACTTGATGCCGTTGGAGGACACCGCCCCGCGGATGCCGACGGAGATGCGGCGCGACGACAGGTCCATGATCTGCAGTCGCTGGACGAAGGGCCACACGAAGGTCGAGGCGCCCATGACGACCTTCTGGCCGCTCATGTCGCTGGATATCTCGCCGGTCTCGGGGTTTTTCACCTCCTTGCCACCCTTACGGCCGGTGACGATGAAGGCGTCGTTGGGGCCGCCCACTCTGATGCGGGAGACCACCGTGATCGCGACAAGGACGAGCAGCGCGAAGCCGCCGCCCACCAGAACAACGAGATCCTCCACTCCGAACACCTCCACTGTGTGCGAGCTACAGGTCGAAGGCGGTGACGACCACGGCCGTGGGACTCGTGACCTCCACGACGACGATGCGCGTCCCCGCCGCCAGGGCCTCCTCGGAGCGGGCGGACAGGTGCACTTGCTGACCGTGATAGCGGACCCGCACCTGGCCGAAGGACGACTCGGAGACCGGGGTCACCACCACCCCGGTCTTGCCGACCAGCTCGCTGGCGCGTGGCGTCGCATCGGTGCGCATCCGCATCAGCGAGCGGGTCAGCAGCGCGGCCACCCCGCCGAGCAGCATCCCCGCGCCCACGCCGACGGCCGCCGCGAGGGCCGGTCCCAGCGCCGCGGTCGTCAGCGCCGCGCCGAACCCGAACGCGGCAAGGAATCCGCCGATCACGGGCGCCGAGATCAGCCCGCTGCCCAGGTCGATCGCGTCGAACAGCCCATCCAGAAAGTCCCCGAGCAGCAGCGTTGCGAGCAGGATGACGACGCCGATGACGCCGATGACGACGAAGACGTCCAACCTTACCCCCTCCGCCGTCGAGTGTAGTGGGGCGGGGGGCAGGCGGAGCCGTAGCCTGTGGAGTTATGACTAGCCCGCGGCCACCCCAGGTGACCAGCGAGGTCGGCCGGTTGCGCGACGTGATCCTGCACCGGCCGGGTCTCGAGCTTCGCCGGATGACCCCTGCCAACAAGGACGACTTCCTGTTCGACGAACTGGTCTGGGTCAGCAAGGCGCAGCAGGAGCACGACGGCTTCCGCGTGCTGCTGAGCGAGGAGGGCGTGCGCGTGCGCCTGTTCGCCGACCTGCTCGCCGAGACCCTGACCGACGAGGGGATCCGTCACGAGGCGATCGCCCGCGTTGCCACCCCCGACGTCTGCGGCGTGGAGCTGGTGGACCGGGTCACCGGTTTCCTGAAGGACCTGGATTCCGCGACCCTTGTGACCCACCTGATCGGCGGTCTGACCGTCGCCGAGGTGCCCGGCGCCGAGGATGGTTTCGTCGGCGGCGTCCTGGGTCCGACGGCGTTGCTACTGCCGCCCTTGCCGAACTCGGTGTTCACCCGGGATCCTTCGGCCTGGATCGGGCACGGCGTGGTCCTGTCGCCCATGTCCAAGCCGGCCCGACAGGCCGAGCGCCGGCTCTGGGAGACGGTGTATCGACACCATCCCGACTTCGCTGGCTCCGGCTCGCCGGTCTGGTATGGCGAGGACGAGCGTGACTACTTCCCCGCGACGCTGGAGGGCGGGGACATTATGGTGCTGTCCGAGTGGTGCGTGGCGGTGGGGCTGTCCGAGCGCAGCCACCCGGTCGCGGCCGAGAACCTCGCCGCCCGGTTGTTCGCCGCCGGCGCTTGCGAGTGGGTGCTTGCGGTGGACCTGCCCAAGAGCCGCCGGACGATGCACCTCGACACGGTCATGACCGTGGTCGACCGGGACGCGATCGTGATCTGGCCGCAAGCGACCCAGTTGCTGAGCGCTTACCGCATCGGGCCGGCGCCCGGCGGGGCTGGATGGGGGGTCCGCCGGCTCCAGGTCCGCCAGGAGCCCCTGTTGCGGGCGCTGGCCGAGGGCCTGGGGGTGGATCGCCTGCGTGTGGTCGCCACCGGGGAGGACGAGGTCCTGGCCGACCGCGAGCAGTGGGACGACGGCAACAACACGCTGGCCGTGCGCCCGGGGGTCGTGGTGGCCTACGAGCGCAACGTCGACACCAACCGGCGGCTGCGGGAGGCGGGCATCGAGGTGCGCACGATCAGCTCATTCGAGCTGCCCCGCGGCCGTGGCGGCCCCCGCTGCATGTCCTGCCCGCTCAGCCGCGACCCCCTCGACTGATGTCTAGTCGGCGAGCGGCCTGGCGCCGGTGACCTTGACCTGGAACGAGCCGGCCGGCGCCTCGTAGGAGACGGTATCCCCGACCTTGCAGCCCAGCAGCGCCTTGCCCAGCGGGGAACTGGCGCTCACGACGGGCAGCCCCTGCGCGCGATCCTCGCGGCTGCCAAGCAGGAACGTCTCGGCGTCCCCATCCTCGTCCACGGTGGTCAGCACCATGCCGGCGGCGACGGTGTCGCCCGAGGGCGCTTCGCCGACCTCGGCCCTGCCCAGCATGTCCTGGAGTTGGCGGATGCGGGCCTCCATCTTGCCCTGCTCCTCCTTGGCGGTGGTGTACTCCGCGTTCTCCCGGAGGTCGCCGTGGGAGCGGGCGATTTCGATGGCCTTCGACGTCTGCCTGCGCCCTTCTGTCTGCAGGTGTTCGAGTTCCTCGCTGAGGCGGTCGTACGCCGACTGCGATAGCCAGAGGGTGTCGGTCACTGCGCGATTCCTTCGCCCATATGCAATCTCTCGACCAAATATCACCATTGCGCAGCGAGTCTGGCTCGCCGGCGGGGGCGGAGTCTAGCGATCCCGTGTGAAGGATTTTGGAACCCGTCGCGCTGGGCGCGAGCCTACCCTGGAACGATGCCCGAACTGCCCGAGGTCCAGGCTCACGCCGAACGGCTGACCGCAGCGCTGCGCGGTGCCGAGCTGCAGCGCTTCGAGCCGCTCTCCTTCGCCGTGCTGAAGACCGTCAACCCGCCGCCTGACAAGGCGGTCGGGATACCCCTCGACGAGGTCCGTCGTCGCGGCAAGCACCTGCTCCTGCGCTTCGGGGAGTTGCGATTCGTCGTCCACCTGATGCAGGGCGGCCGGCTGCGGCCGGACGGCAACCAGGCCCGGCGGCCACGTGGCGGGGCGGCGCGCTGGTGGTTCGCCGACGGCCGCGCTCTGCTGCTGACCGAAGCCGGCACCGAGCGCAAGGTGGGCGTCTGGGTCATTGCCGGGGATCCGCGAGGCGTCGCGCCCCTCGACGAACTGGGGCCCGAGGCGGATCAGATCGAGCCCGCCGCCATGGCGGCGCTGTTCGACGGCCACCCGATGCGCCTGCACACCTTCCTGCGGGACCAGCGCATCCTGGCCGGGATCGGGCGCCGGTTGGCCAACGAGGTGTGCTGGACGGCGCGGCTGTCGCCGTTCGCCCCCACGCGCAACCTCGGCGAGGAGCGCGCCGCCCAGGCGGTGGACGCGATCCGCGCCGCGGTCACCGAGGGACTGGAGGACGAGCGCCGGCGCAACGACATGTCGGCATCCAAGGAACGCGCCGGCGCGGTCCACCATCGCACCGGCGAGCCATGCCCCCGCTGCGGCGACGCGATCCGCGCCGTCGAGTACCGCGACTACACGGTCAACTACTGCCCCGCCTGCCAGACCGGCGGCAAGATCCTCGCCGA
>WHTC01000105.1 GCA_009379795.1 Nitriliruptorales bacterium
AACGGTCTGCAGCGGGCCGAGTCGACGATTCCCGGGATCCGCGAAGCTCCCGAGCCACCCCCGCCCCCTCCCCCGCCGCCGGAGATCTTCATCGCCGAGGTGAACGGCCGGGCGGTGCTGTACGAGGACCCCAATGCTCCCACCCGCGCCCGCGGCATGCGCGCGGCGTCACGGTGGACCAGTGCGCACGTGAAGGAGCGGGCCCGAAGCGCGGCCTTCAGCCTGACGGGGATGCTGGGCACCACCTTCGTGGTGATCATCGCCGCGGCCCTGACCGCGAACCTGACAGTCGGCGCGGCAGCACGTGACGGCGCCGATGCGGTGGGCGTGACCCTCCGGCTGCCGGAGAACGCGGGCCTGCAGACTCTGGACGAGCGCTCGGTGGTCTACGACAGCGCCGGGAACACGCTCGCGGTCCTGGACCGCGAGGTGAACCGCAAGATCGTCGAGTTCGAGGACATTCCCGGCCACCTGAAGCAGGCGATCATCGCGGCCGAGGACCGCAAGTTCTACGAGCACGACGGGTACGACCCGGAGGGCATCGCCCGCGCCCTGGTCATCAACTTCGAGGAGCGCGACATCAGCCAGGGAGGGTCGACGATCACCCAGCAACTGGCGAAGAGCGCTCCCGAGGTCGGCACCGAACTCAGCCTCAATCGCAAGATCGCCGAATTGACCTACGCGGTCGCCCTGGAGGAGGAGTTCACCAAGGACGAACTTCTCGAGCAATACCTGAACCAGGTGTTTTTCGGCGAGGCAAGCTACGGCGTGGCCGCCGCTGCCGAGGAGTACTTCGGCCACGCCAGCGTTGAGGACGTGACCGTCGACCAGGCCGCCCTGCTTGCGGCGATGATCCGCTCCCCGAACAACGCCAATCCCCGCAGCGACCCCGAACTGGCGGAACGCCGGCGTGACCTGGTCCTGGGGGCCATGGTCGAGGAGGGCTATCTGGACGAGTCGGAGCTCGAGGAGCACCAGGAGGCTCCGCTGGGAGTCGTTCCGCGGGAGCCCCGGCAGGCGCAGTTGCCGTTCGTGGTGGATTCGGTGAAGCGCGAGTTCCTGAGTGACCCCACCTTCGCGCAGTTCGGCGAGACGGTGGAGGAGCGCGAGAGGGCGCTCTACTACCACGGCCTGCAGATCCACGCGACCCTGGACCCGCGCCTGCAGGAGATCGCCAAGGAGGTGCTGCAGGCCAACTATCCGCCCGACCCGGCACAGCCGACCGGGGCGCTGGCGGTGGTCGAGCCGGCCTCCGGCCGGGTCCTGGTGGCGCAGGGCGCCCTGGAGTACGAGCAGGAGCAGTTCGACCTCGCCATGCAGGGCCGTCGCCAGCCCGGCAGCGCGGCCAAGCCGTTCGTGTACGCCGCGGCGCTGCAGCAGGGCTTTCCCCCCTCGGTGCAGCTGTCGGGCCGCAGCCCCGCGTACTACGACAACATCCCTGAATGGGGGCGCGCGGACGGCGGGGTCCGCAACTACGGCAACACCAGCTACGGCAACCTGGACATGCGCTCAGCGCTGCAGCGCAGCGTGAACACCGCCACGGTGCAGCTGTCTCAGGTCGTAGGGATCGAGCGCGTGGCCGACCTCATGGACGAGATGGGGATCAACACCGATGCAGCCCTGACAAACCCGGTCACCGGCCAGCGGATCGTCAACCCTTCGATCGCCCTCGGCGGGCTCGTGAACGGCACCACCCCGCTGGAGATGGCAACGGCCTACGCGACCTTCGCCAACGGCGGGGTCCACATCAAGCCGCACCTGATCGAGCGGATCACCGACCGCAACGGCCGGCTGCTGTACGTCGCCCAGCATCCCGGTGAGCAGGTTTTGGACCCGGCGGTCAATGGGACGATGATCAACTTCCTGCAGGCCACCCTGGAGCCAGGCGGCACCGGTGGCCGCGCCCGCATCCCGAACTGGCCGGTGGCAGGCAAGACCGGCACCACCCAGGACAACAAGGACGCCTGGTTCGTCGGCGCCACCCCGAACATGGCCACCGCGATGTGGATGGGCCACGCCCGTCAGGGTGCGCCGATGCCTGGGATCACGGGTGGATCGAAGCCGGCGACGGTGTGGCAGCAGTTCATGAGTCGCGCGCTCGAGGGAATCCCGCCTCAGGGTTTCCCCGAGGCGCCGCAGATCACCGACCGGCTGGTTCCGGGCGAACCCGTGCAGGTGCCCGACGTCCGCCGTCTCAGCGAGGCGGACGCGCTGGCCGCGCTGGGCAAGGTCCGGTTGTTCGGTGAGGTCCGGCTGGTCCCGTCCCTCGCCCGCCAGGGGACCGTAGCGAGCCAGAGCCCCGACGCCGGCACGACCGTTCAGACCGGTGACACGGTCGTCGTCCACGTCTCCAGCGGACCGCCCCCGCCTCCCCCGCCGCCCGAGCCCTCCCCCGACCAGCCAGACCCGGCACCCCAGCCGGATGAGCCAGCCCCGCCCCAGCCCGACCAACCAGCCCCGGCGCCTCAGCCGGACCAACCCGCCCCGGCGCCCCCCGGTAACGAAGAGGGCCCGGGCAACGGCGGCGGGCCCCCCGATACCCCCGGCGGAGGAGGCCCACCTGAGCCGCCGTCAGACGGCTGAGCCGCCGTCCTCGTGCTGGGCTACATGCTGGCGATGAGTTTGTCGACGCGCTCGTCGATCGAGCGGAACGGGTCCTTGCACAGGACGGTCCGCTGAGCCTGGTCGTTGAGCTTGAGGTGTACCCAGTCGACCGTGAAGTCCCGGCGCTTGCGCTTGGCCTCGCGGATGAACTCGCCCCGCAGCTTGGCCCGGGTGGTCTGGGGCGGCGTCTTGCGCGCGGTGTCGATGTCGGCGTCGCTGACGACACGGTCGACTTTGTCCCGCGACTGCAGCAGGTAGTACAGCCCGCGCCTGTGGTTCACGTCGTGGTACTGCAGATCGAGCATGCCGATGCGCGGGTGTGACAGCGGCAGGTCGTGCCGGCGGCGGTAGTCCTCGATCAGGTGGTACTTCGCCACCCAGTCGCACTCGCGGGACAGCTTCAGCGGGTCGTCGGCGAGCGCCTCGAGGATCCTGCCCCACTCGGCGATCACGATGTCGGTCTCGGGATCAGACCCGGTGTGTTCCACGAACCGCGCGACGCGGTCGAAGTACTCGCGCTGGATGTCCAGCGCGCTCAGCTCCCGCCCGCCGGCCAGCTTCACGCGCCGGCGGCAGGTCATGTCGTGGCTGATCTCGCGGATCGCCCGGATCGGGTTGTCCAGCGTGAGGTCACGCATCACCGTGCCGGCTTCGACCATGCGCAGCACCAGATCGGCCGTAGCCACCTTCAGCCAGACCGCATACTCGCTCATGTTCGAGTCGCCGACGATCACGTGCAGGCGGCGGTAGCGCTCGGCGTCGGCGTGCGGTTCGTCCCGGGAGTTGATGATCGGGCGGCTGCGGGTGGTGGCCGATGACAGCCCCTCCCAGATGTGCTCCGCCCGCTGGCTGATCGAGTACACGGCGCCGCGCGGGGTCTGCAGGACCTTGCCGGCGCCGGCGAAGATCTGACGGGTGACCAGGAAGGGGATCAAGGTGTCCGCGAGCTTCTGGAACTCGCCGAAACGGGCGACCAGGTAATTCTCGTGGCTGCCGTAGGAGTTGCCCGCCGAGTCCGTGTTGTTCTTGAACAGGTAGATCTGGCCTGCGATGCCTTCTTCGTGGAGCCGCTGCTCGGCCTGCTCGACAAGCCGTTCCAGGATGCGCTCGCCGGCCTTGTCGTGGGTGACGACGGCCTTCACCGAGTCACATTCCGGCGTGGCGTACTCGGGGTGGCTGCCGACGTCCAGGTAGAGGCGGGCGCCGTTCTCCAGAAAGACGTTCGACGAGCGGCCCCAGCTCACGACCCGGCGGAACAGGTAGCGGGCGACCTCATCGGGTGACAGGCGGCGCTGACCTCGGAAGGTGCAGGTCACCCCGTACTCGATCTCGAGCCCGAAGATCCGGCGTTCCATGGATGCGCAGCCTTCCCCTGTCGCTGATCGGGAAGTGTAGATCGGCGGTCCCCCCCGGCGCTGCGGGTCTGCCGCCGATTTCGCGCATCAGGCGATCACGCCCTCCTCGAGCAGCTCGGCAACGCGGGCCGGTGGCAGGCGGAAGAACTTGCGCCGTCCCCGCGTGCGGTCCAGGCCTGCGACCTCAAGGTTTTTCGGCTCCAGGGCCTGCTCACCCGGCCCCACCAGCGACCGCCGGGCGACCTGCAGCGCGGCCGGCAGCGTCAGCCCTTCCCGGTAGGCCTCCGCCAAGCGGGTGTTGATCGCCTCGGCGCTCCCGCCGATCGCGACATAGCCCTGCTCGTCCGTGATCGAGCCGTCGTAGAGGATGTGATACAGCTCGACGTCGGCGTCGGTCACCTCGGCCACCAGCAACTCGACCTCGAACGGCTTGGGGCTGTCGGAGAAGGCGGTTCCCAGGGCGTTGGCGTAGGCGTTGGCCAGGGAGCGGCCGCTGACGTCCTCGCGAGCGTACTGGTAACCACGCACCTCGGCGTTGCGGATCCCGCCAACCCGCAACTGCTCGAACTCGCTGTACTTGCCGACCGCGGCGAACGCGATCCGGTCGTAGATCTCACTGAGCTTGTTCAGGGTGGCCGAGGGGTTGTCCGCGACGAACATCGCCCCATCGACGTAGTTGACGGCGATGACCGAGCGGCCGCGGCTGATGCCCTTGCGGGCGAAGTCGGCCTTTTCCCGCATCTGCTGCTCGGGTGGAACGTAGAACGGCATTACCACGGTGAGGGCCTCCCTGGGTGGAGGGTGGGCTGGGAAGGTTTCTGGACAGCGTGCTACTGACGGCGAGCGGAGATGACCATCTCAACCCGCTCGGCGATCGCCTCGTCGGGCAACTCTCGGTAGCCCTCCTGGTCGATGATCGCCAGCAGTGGATAGATCCCCCGAACCAGGTCCGGACCACCGGTTGCGGAGTCCTCATCGGCGGCGTCCCACAGCGCCTCGATGACCACGTCCACCGCCTGCTCCCGGTCGAGGTCCTCACGGTAGCGGGCCTTCAGCGACCCGCGCGCGTCACGGCCGCCCGATCCGCTCGTGGCGAAGCGACGCTCCTCATAGCGCCCGCCTGCCGCGTCGAACTCATAGATCCGGGCGACGTCGGTGCGCGGGTCGTAGCCGGCGAACAGCGGGACGACCACCAGGCCCTGCAACGCCATCGGGAGATTGTCGCGGACCATCTGCGCGAGCTTGTTGGCCTTGCCCTCCAGCGACAGCGGCAGTCCCTCGACCTTCTCGTAGAACTCCAACTCGGTCGCGAAGATCTTCGCCAGTTGCATCGACGGTCCCGCCGCACCGGAGATCGCCACCGCCGACCAACTGTCGGCCTCGAAGACCTTGCGCATGTCGCGCTTGGAAATGACGTTGCCCGCGGTGGCCCGCCGGTCCCCCGCCATGACCACGCCGTTGTCATAGGTCAGAGCCAGCACTGTGGTGCCCTCGACGTGCGGGACGGCTCCCGAAAGTGCGGTCACCCCTTCGAAGGCGCGCGCGCATAGATCCGGCGCCTCGCGCCGCAGGAGGGCGGAGAAGCTGGGCCCGGCGAAGTCGAAGGGGTCGGTGCGACCGACCCTCACTCCCCGCCCTTCTGCACGTAGTTCTTCACGAACTCCTCGGCGTTCTCCTCGAGAACCTCATCGATCTCGTCAAGCAGGTCATCGACGTCGGAGGTGTCGACCTCCTCAACGGTCTCCGTGGTATCGACGTCCTGTTCCGCCTCTTTGGTGGGGCGCTTCCTGCGTACCTGACCGTCTGCCATTCGGCACTCCTGATGCACATCGTCCCGGACGGCGAGTGTAGCCCCTGGACAGGCCGTAACCGGCTCAGTGCTGCAGTGCCTCCAGCAGATCCGCGGCGGTGTCGCAGCGGTCGATGAGCGCTTCGGTGGTGTCCGCCCCACCCCTTCCGGGGTCCATCATCGGCACCCGCTGGAGGGTGTCGCGGCCGATGTCGAAGATGATCGAGTCCCAGCCGGCCGCGGCCACTGACTCGCGGTACTTCTCCAGGCAGCGGCCGCGGAAGTAGGCGCGGGTGTCCCGCGGCGGGTTGGTCATCGCGTGCCGGACATCGCTCTCCGCGACCAGGCGCTCGCAACGGCCATCAGCGACCATGCGGTTGTAGATCCCCTTGTCCTGGCGCACATCGTGGTACTGCACGTCGATCAGCTTGAGCTTGTCGGCGCTCCAGGCCAGCCCGTCCCGCTCCACGTAGCGCTGCATCAGCCGGTACTTGGTGACCCAGTCCACGACGCCGTTCAGCGTCATCGGGTCCTCCTCGAGCCCGCCGAGCACCCGTTCCCAGACCCCGAGGATGTCCGGCCCCCAGTCCGGCGCCTCGCGCTCCTTGCAGTACCGCTTGGCGTGCTCCAGGTAGTGCCACTGCAGCGCCAGCGGGGTCATGCTGCGCCCGTCCTTCAGCATGACCGGCTTGCGGCAGGTGAGATCGTGCGACACCGCGTGCAGGGCCTTGACCGGCTGAGCCAGCGTGGGAGGCTCGGGCAGTTCGCCGTCCTCGACCATCAACAGCACCAGCGCGGTCGACCCAAGCTTGAGGTAGGTGCAGACCTCGCTCATGTTCGCATCACCGATGATCACATGGAGACGGCGGAAGCGGTCGGGATCGGCGTGCGGTTCGTCGCGGGTGTTGACGATCGGGCGCTTCAGCGTGGTCTCCAGGCCCACTTCAACCTCGAAGAAGTCCGCCCGCTGCGAGATCTGGTACGGCACGTCGTCCAGATCGAACTCGTTGCCGATCCGGCCGGCGCCGACCATGACCTGGCGGCTCACGAAGAAGGGGATCAGGTGCCGTACCAGTTCGCCGAACGGCAGCGCCCGATCCACGATGTAGTTCTCGTGCATCCCGTAGGCGGCGCCCTTGCCGTCGGTGTTGTTCTTGGTCACCAGGATGCGGGCGGGGCGCGGCGGCTCGCCGGGCCCCAGGTTCGATCCGGGGACCAGCGCCGCCGCGCGCGCGGACGCGACCTCCAGGATCCGCTCCCCCGCCTTGTCCCAGATCACCACGTCACGCGGGTTCGACGTCTCGGGCGAGGAGTACTCCGGGTGCGCGTGATCGACGTAGAACCGCGCGCCGTTCGGCAGGATCGAGTTGGCCAGCCCGATGTCGTCCTCAGGGGGCGGCTCGTGGGTGCCGGGCGAGGTGAACCCGCGGGCGTCCCGCAGCGGGTTCTCCTCCTCATAGTCCCAGCGCGCCCGGGGCCTCCCGTCCGACGCGTAGGCGTTGACCACAAGCGACGACGCGAGCACCGGGTTGAAATCCGGCCGGCCGATGACCGAGATGCCGTACTCCGTCTCGGTGCCGAGGTGCTTCGGGATGGCCAAGGGAGGTGCCCTTTACAGGTATTGACCGGTGTTCACGCTCTCGATCGACTTTCCCGGCTCCTTGCCGTCGCCGATCAGGGTGCGAACGTAAACGATGCGCTCGCCCTTCTTGCCGGAGATGCGCGCCCAGTCGTCCGGGTTGGTCGTGTTCGGGAGATCCTCGTTCTCCTTGAACTCGTCGCGGATCGCCTCGAACAGGTCCTCGGGCTTGATGCCCTTCTGACCCTCGTTGAGGAAGCGCTTGATCGCCATCTTCTTGGCCCGTGCCACGACGTTCTCGATCATCGCCCCGGAGTTGAAGTCCTTGAAGTGCAGGATCTCCTTGTCACCGTTGGCGTAGGTGACCTCCAGGAAGCGGTTCTCGTCGATCTCGGCGTACATGCGGGCGCAGGTCTCGATGATGAGCCAGTACAGCGCCTCGTCCTCGCCCCCGTGCTCCTTGACCATGTCCGGGTGCAGCGGCAGATCCTTGTGCAGGTAGATGCCGAAGATCTCCTTGGCGGCCTCCTGGTCGGGCCGCTCGATCTTGATCTTCACGTCGAGCCGTCCCGGACGCAGGATCGCCGGGTCAATCATGTCCTCACGGTTGGACGCACCGATGACGATGACGTCCTTGAGCGTCTCGACCCCGTCGATCTCGCTCAGCAGTTGCGGCACGATCGTGGTCTCGACGTCGCTGGACACTCCGGAGCCGCGGGTGCGGAAGATCGAGTCCATCTCGTCGAAGAACACGATCACCGGGAAGCCCTCTTCGACTTTCTCCCGGGCGCGCTGGAAGATCAGCCGGATCTGCCGCTCGGTCTCGCCGACGTACTTGTTCAGCAGTTCCGGCCCCTTGATGTTGAGGAAGTAGCTGCGGGCATCGGCCCGGCCCTCCTTCTCGGCCACACGCTTGGCCAGCGAGTTGGCGACCGCCTTGGCGATCATCGTCTTGCCGCATCCCGGCGGGCCGTACAGCAGGATGCCCTTCGGCGGCTTCAGCTGATGCTCGAGGAACAGGTCCGCGTGGAGGAACGGCAACTCGACCGCGTCCTGGATCGCCTCGATCTGGTTGGTGAGGCCACCGATGTCGTCGTAGGCGATGTCGGGGACCTCTTCCAGGATCAGCTCCTCGACCTCGGGACGCGGCAGTCGCTCCAGCGCGTGGCCGCTGCGCGAGTCGACCAGCAGCGAGTCGCCGGCGCGCAGCGGCATCCCTGTCAGGGGATCCGAGACGCGCACAACCTGCTCGTCGTCGGTGTGTCCGATGACCAGCAGCCGGTCGCCCTCCATGCGCTCCTTGAGCGTCATGACCTCGCCCACGACTTCGTAGCCGGCCGCCTCGATGACGTTGAGCGCCTCGTTGAGCAGGACCTCCTGGCCACGGGTGAGTGCGGCCACGTCGATCTCGGGGCTGATGTTGACCCGCAGCTTGCGGCCCTGGGCGAACACCTCGACCGTGCCCTCCTCTTCGATCCCGAGGAAGACGCCATAGCCGGACGGGGGTGCCGAGAGCTTCTCGACCTGCTGCTTCAGCGCCACGATCTGATCGCGTGCCTCGCGCAGCGTGTCGGCCAGCTTGCTGTTCTGCGCTGACGCCGCCGCGAGCTGCCCCTTGGTCTCCAGCAGACGCTCCTCCAGGGCACGGACCCGAGACGGGGAGTCCTCCAGGCGGCGCCGCAGCAGGACCGTCTCCTCCTCGAGAAACGCGACCTGGGTGCGGAGCTCATTCAGCTCGGCCTGGGGGTCTGCCATGAACCCTCCTTCTCGCCGGTGCATGGGCACTTCGGCAGTGTACGGCGGTGCCCCTCCGTCGTCCGTCTCCGGCTCCTTGCCGAGAGACCCCTGAGCCTGACCACTTTGCCGCGTCGAGCGGTCGTCTTCAGCCATCCTCAGCAGCTGGAAGGCGCCGGGCGGTGGTGAGAAAAGCCGTGTGCGCGACCATGCGGTGGTCGGGGCGGACGGCGAGGCCGTCGACGTGCCATGCCCGCACCAGCGCCTCCACGGTCTGCGCCAAACCCCAGCGCTCGTCGGCGTCCAGTCCCTCGCGCAGACGCATCACCTGCGGCACCGTCGGGGTGTAGGCGACCAGGATCCCGCCGGGACGCAGCGCCTGGACGGCGGCCTTCAGCACGGCGGCGGGATCGAGAAGGTCCAGCACCAGGCGATCGCAGAGCATCCCGCTGAGGCCCACCGCCACATCGTCCCTCTGCAGCTCCCAGTGGGCCGGGTGGCCGCCGAAGCGCTCAGCGACGTTGCGCTCGGCGACACCGGCGTGGTCGTCGCGGATCTCGAAACTGGTGACCAGGCCTGTGGGACCGACGGCACGCAGCAGGGCCGAGGTGAGGGCCCCGGAACCAGCGCCGGCCTCGACCACCTCCATCCCCGGCCCGATGTCACCGAGCGCGACGATCATCGCCTGGTCCTTGGGATACACGACCTGGGCGCCGCGCGGGGCCTTGACCGTCCAATCGGCCGCCGTCGGGCGCAGCGCGAGCAGGATCTGGCCCTTGCTGCTGCGCACCCGGGTGCCCTCGGGACTGCCCAGCAGGTCGTCATGGGCGAGGTAGCCGCCGTGGAAGTGGAATGCGGAGCCCTCCCGCAGCGTCTGCAGATACCGCCGGTCTTTGCGATCGATGAGCAGGACCTTCTCGCCAGGCATGAACGGGTCGGGGTGCCCCGGGTGGCGAACGGCGGGCCGCGACGATTCATCCATCGCCGGGGACGCTAGCAGCGCGGCCGCCCTTCGGAGCACGACCCGCCCCATCCCGGCCCATCCCGCCCCATCCCGCCCCATCCGGACCCATCCGGAGGTGGGTAAGGTTCCCGACCGCGGGGGTCAGAAGGGTTACCCACCTCTGAGGCTGCCGGATATATCCACAGGCTCTGACGTCCTGAACGGGCGTGCCGTGCGTCAACGGTGCAGCGTCGTGGTCGTGGACGAGTCTCCCGACGCCCGAGCGGCACGCACAGCGGCGCTCCAGTTTGGCATCCTGAGCCTGGATCAGGCGAGCAATGCCGGCCTATCCGAACGTCAAGTCCGCGCCCGCGTGGCGTCAGGGCGCTGGCAAGCCGTCCGGCGGGGGCAGTTCCGGATTGCCGGCGCGCCTGCCTCCTGGCGGGCAGGAGTGTTGTCCGCGGTGCAGGCGGCCGGGCCCGGTGCCGTCGCCTCCCACCGGACGGCCGCGGCGCTCCATGGACTCGAGCGGCTCGGAAGATCCTCGGCGGTCGAGGTCACGGTGCCGCACCGGCGTGTGGTGGCGGTGCAAGGCGTGGGGGTGCACCGCTCGCGGGGGCTTCCGGACGAGGATGTGCGGGTGGTGGCGGGCGTGCCGGGAACGACGGCTGAGCGGACGTTGATCGACCTGGCGGCGCATCTGGACCGTGATACCTTGACCGCCCTGACCGATGACGCCGTCTGCGCTCGGGCGGCGCAGCGGTCGCGGCTGCACCGGCGGGCCGAAATACTCGCGAACGGGCGCCGCGGCGTCGGTCTCCTGGTCCGGTTGACCGCACCTGATGCGGATGCTGTCTTCCGTTCCTGGCTGGAGCGGGAGGGCGCACGAGTCTTCCGCGAGGGCGGCCTCCCCTCACCCCGGTGGAA
>WHTC01000371.1 GCA_009379795.1 Nitriliruptorales bacterium
CCCCACGAGTTGAGCCCGGCCGGTGTGGGCGTGCAGGAGTCCGATGGTCTCGCGCAACTCGTCGGGGGTGGCCTCCTCGACGCGCGTGAGCAGCCGCGCGAGCGCACGGCGCTCTCCGCCCAGCAGGCGGTCGACAAGCTCCGGGGCATCCATGAGCGTCACCGTGCAATTCGACGGATCATCAAGGCAGCTTGCCCGGCCGCGCGCTCAGACCGTCTCGATCAGCAGGGCGTCGCCCTGTCCGCCCCCGCCGCACAGCGCGGCCGCGCCACGACCCCCGCCGCGATTGCGCAGCTCGTGGAGCAGCGTGATCGTGATACGCGAACCGGTCGATCCGATCGGATGGCCCAGCGCCACCGCGCCGCCGTTCACGTTCACCCGGTCCGCTTCCAGGTCGAGCAGCGCCGCAGAGCAGATCGCGACCGATGCGAACGCCTCGTTGATCTCGTACAGGTCGAACCCGCTCGGGTCCACCCCCAGCTTGGCGCTGGCCTTCCGGATGGCGGCCGCGGGTTGGTGGTGCAGTCCCGGGTCAGGACCGGCGACCTCGCCGTAGGCGAGGATGCGTGCGAGCGACCGCAGCCCAAGCTCGGCGGCCTTGGACGCGCTCGTCACCACCAGCGCCGACGCGCCATCGGACACCTGGCTGGCGTTGCCGGGGGTGATCGTCCCGTCGGCCTGGAAGGCGGGGCTCAACCGGGCGAGGCTGGCCGGCGTGGTCTCCGGCCGCACGCCCTCATCGGAGTCCATGGTGACGGCATCACCCTTCCTGCGAGGAACCTCGACGGGGACCACCTCACCGGCGAAGCGCCCTTCCTTCCAGGCCGCGACCGCACGCTCGTGACTGGCGGCGGCCCACTGGTCCTGCACCTCACGGGTGAGCCCGTGCTCGACGTTGCGCTTGTCGCTGCCCGCCCCCATATGCACGCCCTCAAAGGCGCACCATAGGCCGTCGTGGACCAGCGAGTCGACCAGTTCGCCGTTGCCCAGGCGGTAGCCGAAACGGGCCTTGGGCACCACATACGGCGCGTTGGACATCGACTCCATGCCCCCGGCGACCACGACCTCATGCTCGCCGGCCCTGATCGACTGCGCGGCCAGCGCGACCGCCGCCATCCCGGACAGGCACACCTTGTTGATCGTGACCGCCGGCACATCCAGAGCGATGCCCGCATGCACCGCGGCCTGGCGTGCGGTGATCTGCCCCTGCCCGGCCTGGAGCACGTGGCCCATGAGCACCGAGTCGACTCGCCCGGGCTCCACGCCGGCCCCTTGGAGCGCCCCGGTGATGGCCACACCGCCGAGTTGCATCGCGGTCAGCGGCGCCAGCGCTCCGCCAAGCCTGCCGATCGGCGTCCGGGCATAGCCGACGATGACGGGGTCCGTCACATCTGCCTCCTTTTGGGCTGCGGGCCACCTCGCACCCGATTGTCGCACCACGTGCGGGCCATACACAGAACGTCCTGATCCTCCGAGTCGGTCCCCGAGGAGCCGTGCCGGGTCTACACTCGCATGCGTGAGTCTGTTCGACCGCTTTCGCCGCCGTAAGCCACACGCCGCGGGCCCCGGACCGTCAGCCAAGAGCGTGGCTGACCTGAAGGAATTCATGGCCACGCGCGAGGGTGTGGAAGCGTTCGTCGAGCCACCCACGGCTGTCTACGCCATGACGCTTTGCCTGGTGGCAGCGGACGGGGAGTACCGGCGGCAGCCGGTCAAGGATGAACGACAGGCGGGGGGGCTGTGTTCCGAGCACGGCGTCCCGATGTACGACGCGCGCATCGTCGGCTATCCCAAGCGCATGCGGGAGTACGAGCGAGGCATTCGCCAACAGCAGATCTCCTTGAACGACCTGCCGCCGCTGGACATCGTGGCGGAGCCGGAGCCAAAGCGCCAGCCCGGGTCGGAGCCACCCACCCACGAGGAGTGAGGCCCAGTCGGTCGGGGCGCAGGCGAACTGTTTGTCCACAGGCTGGGATGCGGTCGTCGCGGTGGGGTAGGGTGACGGCATATCGAACATACGTTCTGTCGAGGAGGCGCCGGAGGTCCCGGCGGCGGGTGTGGTCGCCATGTCGATGTTTCCCAGGTCTCCGCGCAGCCCGGCGGCACCGTGGAACTGGCCGTGCGGGGCGGACTGCCGCGCATCACCGCG
>WHTC01000365.1 GCA_009379795.1 Nitriliruptorales bacterium
CACGCCGCGCTGCGATTCGATGCGCCCCTCAGCCCGCAGGACGGCTAGTGCCTCCCGGACGGTCTTGTTGGTGGTGCCGTAGCGCTCGGTCAGCTCGCGCTCCGAGGGGAGCTTGGCACCGGGTGGCAGGTCGCCCGAGAGCATGGCGGACCGCAGATCATCGGCGATCTGTTGGTACGCCGGGCGGTCGCTGGAACGGTCAAGAGGGGTGATGGTTGTCGCCTTCTAGACTTCGGTACAGCAGTCGGCACAGCGTAGCCACCCGAGCGGAGAGTGAGCGAATGACCCGGCATTCGGTGAGTGTCGCCGCGGCCGTTGTCGACGACGGCGGGCGCGTGCTGGCCATTCGCCGGCGGGACAACGGGCACTGGGAGCCTCCTGGGGGGGTGCTCGAGCTGGATGAGACGGTGACCGAGGGCCTGGTGCGCGAGGTCCTGGAAGAAACGGGCGTGAACGTCGAGCCGGAGGCTCTGACTGGGGTCTACAAGAACATGACCCACGGCATCGTGGCGCTCGTCTTCCGCTGCGCTGTGGTCGACGGGCGCCCCGCCCCCACGCCAGAGACGGCCGAGGTCGCCTGGCTGCCGGCGGATCGGCTGCCCGAGTACATGGACGAGGCCTATGCGGTCAGGATGCTCGACGCCCTCCAGCCTGGCCCGCCCGCCATTCGCGCTCACGACGGACGCGCGCTTCTCGCCCGATAACCCACATCCGCGGATACCTCTGTACATAAGTACCGAGGATCTGCTAGCCTTCGGTCAGAACCGGGCAAGACCGGACAACGGGGCTGAGGATGGCGCGCGTTGAGCCAGGGACGACGTCTGACACCGCTTTGCACGGTCGGGCGAGCGCGCTCGGGGGACGTCGATTGGCCCTTGGAAGCGACGTGCCCAGAAATTTTCGCGCGGCGATGTCGAGTGAAGCCCTTGGGCACGCCGGTAGTGGTAGAGGGGAGAGAAGTGCCCCGTCGCAGTTGCAGCTGCGGCGGGGCTGAGCATCGAGAGATTGGGGTCCCAAGATGCGTGATCAGTCTAGTGGTCGGCGCACGACGTCGGGTGCGGCCCGGACGGGCGGTTCGACCATGACGCCACGGCGCGGCTCGCAGTGGATGTCCATGGAGGACTTCTGCGCGGAGCTTGGGGTGGCGCGGGCCACGGCGTACAAGTGGTCGGCGTCGGGCCCCAGGTCGGGCAGGTTCCCCAGGTTCCGCCGGCTGCCGAACGGCAGCATTCGCATCCGGCGCGACTGGTTCGAGGAGTGGGTGGATGGCCTTGGCCCCGCGGCGTAGCGCGGACCGCCCTGACAAGCCCTGGCAGCCCGGGCGCTTCCAGGTGAGCGGTCCCTACCGGCGGACCCGGGACGTCTGGACGACCAACGCTCGCACGGGTGAGCGGGTCCGCAAGCCCCGCACCACGTTCGACGTCCGCTACCGGGTTGACGGGCACGCCTTCCGGTACGGGCACGAGCAGAAGGGCTGGGCCGACGACTTCGCGTACCGGCTCAAGGCCGGGTTCGCGGCCGGGTGGCTGTTCGACCCGCAGTCGCGGCAGTTCCTCGACCCGGACGCCGCCCGCGTCGAAGAGCCGAAGCTCACCTTCTTCGAGCACGCCCGCGAGTACCTGCACCGCAAGTGGCCAGGCTGGGAGCCCGCCACCCGGCGCAACGCACAACGTGACCTCGCCCGCGCCTGCCTCGAGCTGCTGCACGAGGACGCCCCGGCGCTGTCGCCTCGGGAGCGGCGGATCTCGGATGAGTTCCTGCGACGGGTGGCGCTTATGTGGCCGCCCGCCGACGACACGACCGAGGACGACCAGCGCTGGGAGTCGTGGTTCCTGCGCTGGTCGCTGCCACTGATCGACGTCACCGACCAGCACTTGCAGGACTTCATGACCGCCGTCCGCAGCACCGCGCTCGACGGCAGCCCCAGGGTGTTGTCGTCCGCCAGCGCCACACGCACTCGGGCAGTCGTGAAGGGTGCCTTCACCAGCGCGCTCAAGCGGCGCCTGATCGAGTGGGACCCGTGGCTGGGCGTCGAGGCCGAGCCCCGGCGCGACGGCGACCAGGTGGACCCCGACCTCGTCATGAGCCCCACCGAGGTGCGACACGTCGCGGCGCTCTGCGGTGAGGTCGACCAGCGCTACGACGCGTTCGTGCGCATCCAGGGCTTCTGCAGACTGCGCCCCGGCGAAGCGATCGCCGTTCGCCG
>WHTC01000156.1 GCA_009379795.1 Nitriliruptorales bacterium
CATGAGCGCCGAATACTTGCAGGCGCTGGGGTCCTCATGAGCGCCGAATACTTGCAGGCGCTGGGGTCCTCATGAGCGCCACGACCACCGAGTCCCGGGGCGGCCTGCGCTCCCGGTTGCGCAGTCGGGGCGACTACGACTTCATCGGGCGCTCCCGGACCTGGCTGCTCGTCTCCCTCGCCCTGGTGGCGGTGAGCCTGCTCGGTCTGGCCGTGCGCGGCCTCAACTTCGGTCTCGACTTCACCGGCGGCACCGCGATCGTGGTCACCGGGGCGACCAGCGACTTCGACTCGGCCGAGGTGCGTGAGGCGCTGGCCGCCGAGGGGGTGCAGGAGAGCGTCGTCCAGGTCAGTGAGGGCGCAGAGGGCCGGGGCGCCCTGATCCGCACCTCCTCGCTGGAGGAGATCGGCGGGGGGCAGCAGGACGCCGTGCTGCAGACGGTCGCCTCGATCACCGGGGCGCCGCGCGAGGCCATCGACATCGACGCGGTAGGTCCTCAGTGGGGAGTGCAGATCACCCGCCAGGCCCTCGAAGGTCTCGGGGCGTTTTTGCTGCTGGTCGTGGCGTACATCGCGCTGCGTTTCGAGTGGCGCATGGCGGTCGCGGCCCTGGTCACCCTGGTGCACGATGTGGTCGTCACGATCGGCATCTACGCCCTCATCGGCTTCGAGGTGACCCCGGCCTCGGTGATCGCCCTGCTCACGATCCTCGGATACTCGCTGTACGACACGGTGGTGGTGTTCGACCGGGTCAAAGAGAACGCGTCCAGGCTTACGTCGGTGTCGACGCAGAGTTACGCTGGCATGGCCAACAGCGCGCTGAACCAGGTGCTGCTCCGATCCCTGTCGACGTCGCTGACGTCGCTGCTGCCGGTCGGCTCGCTGCTGTTCATCGGCGCCAACCTGTTGGGCGCCGACACCCTGCAGGATCTCGCGCTGGCGCTGTTCGTCGGCATGGGCGTGGGCACCTACTCATCGATCTTCGTGGCGACGCCCATCCTGGTGTGGTTGAAGGAGAAGGAACCGCGGTACGCCAAACTCAAGGAGCGGGCGGCCTCCCGCCGTTGACGCCCTGGCCAGGGGTCGGCGCTCTGCGGCGGCGAGGCATCGTCTAGGCTCACCCGGCGTTCGATGAGCCGGTGGGAAAGGGCGGGTATATGCGGATCGAGTTCGACACGGGGATCCTGGCGGAGTCGGTCCGGGATATCCCGGACTTCCCAAAGCCCGGCGTCGTCTTCAAGGACATCACCCCGCTGCTCGCCGATCCCTCCGCCTTCTCCAGCGCGGTGGATGCGATCGTCGTCAGCTACGGCCGGGGGCACATCGACAAGGTGGTGGGGATCGAGGCGCGCGGGTTCATCATCGCCGCGCCGGTGGCCTACCACTTCAACGCCGGGTTCGTGCCGCTGCGCAAGGCCGGCAAATTGCCCTACGAGACGATGAGCGAGTCCTATGACCTGGAGTACGGGGAGGAGACGTTGGAGATACACGCCGACTCCTTCAACCCCGGTGAGAAGGTCCTGATCGTCGATGACGTGCTCGCCACAGGCGGAACCGCGAGGGCCGCCTGCGATCTGGTTGCTCGCGCCGGGGGCGATGTGGCCGGCCTGGCCTTCATCATCGAGCTATCGTTTCTGGGAGGGGCGGAGCGTATCAAGGATTTCGACTTCGTCAGTCTCCTGCAGTACTGAGTTGCGCAACTGACAACTGACGGCGGTTGGCTGGAGGTGTACGAGCGCTCGGCTATCCTCGGCTGATCACCGTCCTTACCACCAGGGAGGTCCGTGACGAGCCGCCAGCAGCGACGAAGCGCCGCCGCCGAGGATCTGCTCGAGCGGGATGACGCTGCTGCGCGGAATGGCCCCGACGCCGAGAAGGACCGGGCCGATCGCCCAACGGTCGCAGAGGAAATCGAGCGCCGGTCGGAGGCTCCGCGTCGCCCCCGCCACGCCGGGGTCCGTGCGGTGCTGGCCCGCCTCCCCATGTTCGACCTCGGCTCGTCGGTTCCGGACCGTCTCGTACCGCTGGTGTCCACCATCAAGGGTTCGTCACCCAAGGTCGTCCTCAAAGAGGTGCTCCGCGCCTACGAGGTCGCCGAGACGGCGCACTCCGGGCAGGTCCGCCGCTCCGGCGACCCCTACATCACCCACCCGATCGGGGTGGCCGAGGTGCTCGCTGAGCTCGGGATGGACACCCCCACGATCGTGGCCGCCCTGCTCCACGACGTGGTGGAGGACACCGACCTGACGGTGCCCGACATCGCCCGTGAGTTCGACAGCACCACCGCGCTCCTGGTCGACGGCGTCACCAAACTGGACCGCATCCAGACCTCCTCGAAGGAGCAGCAGCAGGCGGAGTCGTTGCGCAAGATGCTCATCGCGATGGCTGCGGATCTGCGGGTGCTGCTGATCAAGCTCGCCGACCGGCTGCACAACATGAAGACGCTGCACCATCTGCCAAGGGCCAAGCAGGAGCGGATCGCCGAGGAGACCCTCGCCATCTACGCGCCGCTCGCCCACCGGTTGGGCATGCAGAACTTCAAATGGCAGCTGGAGGACTTGTCCTTCGCGACGTTGAAGCCCAAGGTCTACGACGAGATCAAGGAGATGGTCGCGGAGCGCCAACCGCAGCGGAACGCGTTCCTCGAGCGGGTTGTGCAGGAGGTCTTCGAGCAGCTCAAGACGGTGAAGATCCGCGCTGACGTCACCGGCCGCCCGAAGCACTACTACTCGATCTACGAGAAGATGCAGCGGCGGGATAAGGAGTTCAGCGAGATCTACGACCTGGTGGGCATCCGGGTCACCGTCGAGTCCGTCAAGGACTGCTACGCCGCCCTCGGCACGCTGCACGCCCTGTGGCGCCCTATCCCCGGGCGCTTCAAGGACTACATCGCGATGCCGAAGTTCAACCTCTACCAATCGCTGCACACCACGGTGGTCGGGCCCGAAGGCAAGGCGATCGAGGTCCAGATCCGCACCTGGGCGATGCACCGTACCGCCGAGTACGGCATCGCCGCGCACTGGAAGTACAAGCAGACCGGACGTATCGACGAGTCCGAGGCGCAGTGGTTGTCGCAGATGCTGTCCATGCAGAGCGAAACCAAGGACTCGGGCGAGTTCATGCAGAACATGCGCCTCGACCTCTACAAGGACGAGGTGTTCGTATTCACGCCGCGCGGCGACGTGATTGCCTTGCCCCGCGGCTCCACGCCCGTCGACTTCGCCTATGCGGTCCACACCGAGGTGGGCCACCGGACCGTTGGCGCGCGGATCAACGGGCGCCTGGTGGCGCTGGAGTACGAACTGCGCAATGGCGAGACGGTCGAGATCCTCACGTCGAGGGCGCCCACCGCGGGCCCCAGCCGCGACTGGCTCGAGTTCGTCGGATCATCGCGAGCCAAGTCCAAGATTCGCCAGCGGTTCTCCCGTGAGCGTCGCGAGGACGCGATCGAGAAGGGTCACGACGAACTGCAGCGCGCGCTGGTCAAGCTGGGGCTGAGCTGGAAGCGGCTGGCTAGCAGCGCCGAATTGAAGGCGGTCGCCTCCGACCTCGGGCAGAAGAGCCTCGACGATCTGGCCCGGGCCGTCGGCGACGGGCGGATGTCCGCGCAGTCGGTGGCCCAGCAGTTGGCCAGCGCCATCGCCGACGAGGAAGAGTCTGAGGAGATCCTCCCACCCCTGCAGATGGCGCCACCGACGCGCACCTCGGAAGCCGTCGTGGTGGACAACATCGACGATGTGTGGGTGTCGCTGGCTCGCTGCTGCACGCCGGTCCCCCGGGACGAGATCATCGGCTTCGTCACCCGGGGACGGGGCGTCTCGGTGCACCGGTCCGACTGTCCCAACGCGGAGGATCTGCACCGCGATCCCGCCCGGCTGCTCGACGTGAGCTGGAACACCGCCGCGCCGTCGTCGTTCCGGGTCACCGTCCAGGTCGAGGCGCTGGACCGCAAGCATCTGCTCCGGGACATCACCACGGTGCTGGGCGATCTGCACGTCAACATCCTTTCGGCCCAGGTGACCACGCAGCGGGACCGGGTCGCCTACCTCCGCTTTACCTTTGAACTGGCTGATATCGCGCATCTGGACCATATCCTCAACCAGGTCCGGCGCGTGGAGGCGGTCTACGACGCGTACCGGGTGACCCCGCGCGCGCAGCGCGGCAACGCGGACCACGGCTGAGGCCGATCGGTGGCTGGACCGGAGACGCGCTTTCTCGACGGCTTTGCCCTGGGAATGTGGCAGGCCAACTGTTACCTCCTCGGCGATCTGGAACTCGGCGCCTGTGTGGTGATCGATCCCGGACAGGGCGGCGAGGAGGCGGTGACCAAGCGACTCGCCGAGCGCGGCGTGCGTTGCGAGGCGATCCTGCTCACCCATGGGCATCTGGATCATCTGTGGTCGGCCCCGGCGCTGGCCGAGCACCTCGACGTCGAGGTGCTGCTGCACGGCGATGATCGCTACCTGTGGGACGATCCGGGTGCGGCGTTCGGCAACCTGCCCCCCGGGGCGCTGCAGCAGCAGTTCGGGCTCAACTGGGTGCCTTCGAACGAGCGGCTGCGCGCCTTCCGCGACGGCGAGCGGCTCGTGTTTTCCGGCGCGAGCTTGGAGGCGCGCCACACCCCCGGCCACACGCCGGGATCCAGCGTCTTTCTGCTGCGTGACGGGCTGGGTGGCGACCCGCTGCTGCTGTCCGGCGATCTGATCTTCGCGGGCTCGGTCGGCCGGACCGACTTCCCCCGGGGGTCATGGGACCAGCTCATCGCCTCGGTCGAGCGGGTCGTGCTGCCGCTGCCGGACGGCACGCGCATCGCCAGCGGCCACGGACCGGAGACCACCGTCGGCACGGAGCGCACCACCAACCCCTTCGTCCCCCGTTAGCCCCCAGAGAGCGGCGGGCGGCGCGTCCCGATCTCCGCAAGAGCCTTTTGCGCTCCGCTCGGCACGCGCCGCCCTCCTTGACCCAGGGTCGGCACGTCGCCCGACGGCGTCAGGCGGTGGCGAATCGGCCGAGGACTTGGTCGGCTCGGATGCCCGCCAGATGATCGGCGAAGATGCGCTGGTAGGCGAGTTCCTCCCTGCTGCGGGGGGCAGGCAGGCCGTCGACCCGTTCGGACTCCCAATCCGGACCGACCAGGCTCGCGGCGTACTCGGGGAGCACCGTCGAGGCTCCGCTGCCATCCCCGAACTGCGCCTTGCGCCGCCACAGCGTCTCATGCGGCAGCCACCCCTCGAACGCCTCTCTCAGCAGGCGCTTCTCCTGGCCGGTGGGGCCGGGAAGCTTCCAGGGGGGCGGCACGCGCTGGGCGACCGCGATCAGGTCGAGGTCCAGGAACGGCACGCGCGCCTCGAGCCCGTGGGCCATCGTCACCCGGTCGCAGCGCTGCAGGTTGAGGTCGTGGAGCCCGGCGACGTTGCGCACCAACTCGGCGTTCAGCTCCTCGGCGTCGGCGATGTCGCGGTAGTGGTCATAGCCGGCGAACAGCTCGTCCGCGCCCTCGCCGGTCAGCACGACCTTGACATGCAGCGCCGCCAGTTCGGCGAGCAGGTAGTTGGGCACCGCGCTGCGCACCAGGGACGGCTCGTAGGACTCGGTCACGGCGACCGCCCTCTCCAGCACGGCCGCCGCCTCGGTCGCATCGTAGACGCGCTCGTGATGCTCCAGCCCCAGGTGGTCGGCCACCGTCCGCGCCGCCGCCAGATCCGGGCTGCCGGCCAGACCGACCGCGAAGGAGCGCAGGCGCTCGCCGCTCCCGGCGACCTCGCGCGTGGCGATCGCCGCCACCAGGCTGGAGTCCAGCCCCCCCGACAGGAACACCCCGACCGGGACATCGGCCATCAACCGCCGTCGCACGCCGGTGATCAGTGCGGCGCGCACGGCCTCCACGGCCTCGCTGCGGGTGGTGAACAGATCGGCCTCCTCGGCGATCGTGCCGAACGGCCGCAGCCCGTCCTCGGGTGTCCACACATGACCGGGGGGAAAGGTGCGGACGTCGCGGCGCCACTCCGGTTCGAAGGCCCGCAGCTCCGAGGCGAACAGCGTCCGCTCGCCCCGCCGCGCCCAGTACAACGGCTTGATGCCCAGCAGGTCACGCGCCATGACCACCCCGCCGTCGGCGTCGGCCACGCACACCGCGAACATGCCCTTGAGTTCCGCCACTGCGGATGGTCCCCAGGCGGCGACGGCGTGCAGTGCCGCCTCGCAGTCGGAGTCGGTGAGGAAGCGATCGTGCCCGAGCCGCTCCCGCAGGGCCCGGTGGTTGTAGATCTCACCGTTGCAGATCACGAAGCGCCGGCCGTCGCGGTCGACCAGCGGCTGACCTCCGCCCTCGAGGTCGACGATCGACAGGCGCGCATGCCCGATCCAGCTCCGGCCGACCCGCCGCTCGCCCATGTCGTCCGGCCCCCGGTGCCCCAGGCGGGCCAGCATCCGGGCCCCGATGCCGTCATCCGGTCCATCAACATCCACCACAATGCCGCACACGTTTCACCTTTCGTGACTGATAGGGATGAAGCCGAGCCTACGGTGCTGATCGCCCCACGGCCGGGCCCGCCGCACCGCGGCCTTCCCCTATACTCGTCGTAAGGAGCCGCTCGAGCGCGGCTCACGGGCCCTGTCGACGCCCGCGGGTTTCGCGATGTCCAACAAGGGGGAGCAGGCTGAGTTTCCCGGAGTACCTCGCGCGCAACTACGACCGCGTCCTGGAACTCGCCTTGCAGCACGCCCTGCTTGTTGGGGGCGCGATGCTCATCGCCAGCCTGGTCGGGGTTGGTCTCGGCATGCTCACCTACCGCCACCCGTTCGCCCGTGACGCTGTCATACGCGTCACCGGGCTGTTCCTCACCGTCCCATCGCTGGCCCTGTACGCGATCCTGGTGACCACCTTCGGGCTCGGGTGGCAGCCGGTGCTCTTCGCCCTGACGCTGTACGCCCTGCTGCCGATCGTGCGCAACACCGTGACCGGCCTGCTGGGGGTGGACCCGGCCGTCGTGGAGTCCGCGCAGGGCATGGGTCTCGGGCGCACGCAACGGCTGTTCCGCATCGAGTTGCCGCTCGCGTGGCCCGTCATCCTCACCGGCGTCCGCGTCTCGACGATGATCATCGTCGGGATCGCCGCCCTGGGCGCGATCGTGAACGGGCCCGGCTTGGGCGACCTGATCTTCGACGGGTTGAACCGCGCTGGCACCGCCTTCGCGTTGAACTTCGCGCTCGCCGGCTTCGTCGGCGTGATCGTCCTCGGTGCGGTGCTCGACGGGCTGTTCTCGCTGCTTTCCCGACTGACGACCTCTCGAGGCATCCGTGACTGAGCCGATGATCCGCCTGGAGCAGCTGACCAAACGCTTCCCCGGCCAGGAGGAGTCCGCGGTCGAGGAGCTCACCATGGACATCCCCAGGGGTGAGATCGTGATCCTGGTGGGGCCCTCCGGATGTGGCAAGACCACCACGATGAAGCTGATCAACCGCCTCATCGAGCCGTCCTCGGGCCGGATCGTGCTCGACGGCGAGGACGTCACCAGGGCGGACCCCGACAAGCTCCGCCGCCGGATCGGCTACGTCATCCAGCAGGTCGGGCTGTTCCCGCATCAGACCATCTTCGACAACGTGGCCACGGTGCCGCGCCTGCTGCGCTGGCCCGATGAGCGCATCCGCAAGCGGGTCGAAGAACTCATCGAGGTCGTCGGCCTCGACCCTTCGCGCTACGCCCAGCGCTACCCGAAGGAGTTGTCTGGTGGGCAGCGCCAGCGCATCGGCGTGGCGCGCGCCCTTGCCGCCGATCCACCGATCATGCTGATGGACGAGCCGTTCGGCGCTGTGGACCCGATCACGCGGGAGCGGCTGCAGAACGAGTTCCTGCGCCTGCAGG
>WHTC01000021.1 GCA_009379795.1 Nitriliruptorales bacterium
CGCCATGATCATCGTCCTCGGGTGCGTGGCGGTCCGGTGGTCCGGGGCTCGGCGGCGCACCGGCGAACGCGCCCGCGGCGGGTCCCCGGGCGTGGTAAGGCAGGTCGTCGCGGGCAGGCAGACCGGTGGCGGCACGCTCGCTCCGCGGGTCGGGTCCCAACCCTGAGCGCCCCGGGACGCCCTGGGTGCCGCGCGGAGCCTGGTCGGAGAAGTCCCGCCCAGCCTCAGCGTGTGGCCGGCCGGCCTCGGCGACGGCCTCGTCCAGCCACCCCTCCCGCCAGGCGAGCATCAGCCGGCGCAGGTCCCAGACGGCCTCGGCGTTGATGCCCACACCCCGGGCGCCGGTGCGGTGAACGGTGCCCTCGACCATCAACAGCCAGGTATGGAAGACCGTCCAGGCACAGCGGTCGTGGACGCTCTCGAAGAAGGTGGCGTCGCTCACCCCGGTGGCGTCGTCCAGGGACAGGAAGATGATCCGCTGCCCACTCTTGACCGGTGGGGTCTGCGTGGCCACCTTCACTCCGGCGACCCGCACCCGCTCGCCGCCGCGGCGGGCGAGCAGATCGATGGTACGGGTCACGTCGAGCAGGTCGAGCAGGTCGTCGTAGAAGGTGATGAGGTGACGGGAGGCCTCCAGGCCGAGAACCTCCAGTTCGGCCCGGACCCGTTCGCTGGGCCGGTACTCAGCCAGCCCCGGCGGACCGAGGTCACCCAGCAGGTCGAGCTGCTCAGGTGCGGTTGGATCGCTCGGCTGGTGCCGTCGCAGCCCCGACCAGCGCTCGGTGACCTCCAGCAGCAGGTCCCGCCGCGTGCGCGCCCCGGCCTGCGGCCCGCCGAGGTCGTCGAGCGCCCCGGCGTGCGCGAGCGCCTCGGCCACGGGCGCCCGCAACGATGCCCGCCGCCGCAGATCCCCCACCGACGTGAAGGGCCGTCCCACCAGCAGGCTCTCGATCTGCCGGTCATCGATCCCCACCACATCCTGCAGCCCCAACCGGATCCCGAACCGCCACCCGGGGCGCTGCGGATCCCCGCCAAGATCAAGCCCGGCAGGCGGCACCAGGGTCTGCTCTTCAGCCGGCACCACGCCGAGCAGGCCGAGCGCCTCATCGGCCCGCACCCGCTCCACCCGGTAATCGCGGGCCGAGAGGTTCACGTCCAGGGGGAGGACACACACCCCGAACTGGCGGGCATCATCCAGCAGCAGGCGCCGGGGATACATCCCCGGGTCGTGGGTGAGTAACCCGGCGACGAACTCGGGCAGGTAGTGGCGCTTCAACCAGGCCGAACGGTAGGTCGGGACCGCGAACGCGGCGGCGTGCGCTTTGCAGAACCCGAACGAGGCAAATTGCGCCAGCGTCTTCCACACCGACCGGGCGACCGCCTCGGGCACCCCGCGCTCGACGGCGCTGCCAACAACCCAGCGCTCCATGTCGGATAACTCCCCGGGGGCACCCAGTCGCCGCCGGGCCAGATCGGCGGTGGACAGATCGCAGCCGGTGAGCGCAGCGATCACCTCCATGACCTGCTCGTGGTAGACGATCACCCCGAAGGTCTCGCCGAGCGCCTCCTCCAGCAGCCGATCGGGATACACCGTCTCTTCCTGACCCAGGCGGCGCTGCAGGAACGGCCCGACCATGTCGCCCTTGACCGGTCCGGGACGGAACAGCGAGATGTCGACGATCAGGTCGCCGACGTGCTCGGGTTGGAACTTGCCGATCAACTCGCGCTGCCCGGGAGACTCGATCTGGAACATCCCCAGGGTGCGGGTGGAGCGGATCAGTTCGTACGTGGGCTCGTCGTTCCAGGGCACCGTGGCGATATCGAGGTCCACCCCGCGGGTGCGGCGCACCTCGGCCACACAGTGCGCCATCGACGACAGCATGCGCACCCCCAGCAGGTCGAGCTTGCACATCCCCAGCGCCTCGACGTCGTCTTTGTCGAACTGCGCCATCGCGAACCCGGCGGCGCTGCGCTCCAGCGGCACGCAGTCGCGCAGCCAGGTGTCGGCGAGCAGCACCCCCGAGGGATGCAGGGCGATATGCCGCGGGAACCCGTCCATGCGCTCGACGATGTCGAACAACAGCCCCACCTGGCCGCGGTCCACATTGAGGCCGCGCATCTCCGGCAGATGCTCCAGGGCCGTACGGACGTCCCCCGCGCGTACATGGGGAAAGCTCTTGGCGATGGAGTCGACCTCGACCGCGGGCAACCCGAGCGCTTTGCCGACCTCGCGGATCGCCATGCGCGCCTTGAACGTCTCGACCATGCAGACGCACGCCACCCGGTCTGAGCCGTAGCGGTCGAGCAGATCCCGGTAGATGTCCTCCCGCCGGGCAGACTCCACGTCGATGTCGATATCGGGCAGGTCATCCCGGTAGGGGTTCATGAAGCGCTCGAACACCAGATCGTGCGCGATGGGGTCGACATCGGAGATGCGCAGGGCGTAGGCGATGATCGAACTGGCCGCCGAGCCGCGGCAGGCGGCCATGATCCCCTTCTCGCGAATACGGTCGACGATGTCGGCGACGGTCAGGAAGTAGGAGGACAGACCGAGTTCGGCGACCATGGCCAGTTCCCGCCCAAGCCGATCGTGATGGCGGGTGGTGAGGCGGGGGTAACGCTCCCCCATCCCGGTCCGGCAGCGGGCGGTCAACTCGGCGTGAGCGCGCTCACCGAGGCCGGCGAAATCGGGGACCCGCGGCCGGCCCAGGCCGAGGTCCACCCGGCAGGTGTCGGCGATGTCGGCGGCGTGCCGCAGCGCGTCCGGCCGCTCGGCGAACACCTGCGCCATCGCCGACGGATCCTTCAGCCATCCTTCGGTGTTGCGGCGAGTGGCGTGGCGCGCGCTGAGCGGCACCTGCAGCCGGATCGCCTCCAGGACGTCGGCGATGCGCGCCCCGGCAGGGTCCAGATAGCGGGGCGCCTGGTGTGCCACCGCGCGCAGGCCCAGCCGGTCGGCCAGCGCGAAGCGGGCGCTGGCACGGCCGTCGTCGCCGGGGGCGAGGTGGTGGGTGATCCCGATCAGCACATTGGCGGGACTGACCAGATCCATCCAACGGCGGACCTCGGCCGCGGCGGCGTCGTGCCGGCCCGCGTCCAGCAACCGGGCCATCGGCGAGTCATCGGCGAGCAGGACGTACAGGCCGCTGTCCGGCCGTCCCGCCCAGCGCTCCAGTTGTTCCCAGGTCAGATGGGGGTCGCTGCGCTCGCTCCCCAGATGGGCCTCGGTCACGGTCCGGCACAGGTTTGCGTACCCCGTCTGGGTGCGCGCGATCAGCACGACCCTCGGCGAGTCATCCTCGAGCCATGCCGGGCCTGAACTCGGCCCCATGGGGGTGACGGTCGTCCAGGAGCGCTGGTTGGTCGCCCAGGGGGTGCGGCTGCCAGTCAGCCAGGGGTGACGGCTGCCACTCCTCCGGGGCGGGTAAGGTCGGGGTCGGGCGCCAGTCCTCCGGGGCGGGAAAGGCCTTTTAGCCCACTCCGGCCTGGCACCCGACCCCTCAGCCGAGACACCCGGCGCTTCTTCAGCTGTGGCGAGGGCGCGGATTTCCTTGGTGGGGCCTGGTCTGGTCACGTTCCAGCCGGGTCTTGTGGAGCTTGGGGCGAGGGTGAGGTCGGCGGCGAAGATGGGGCGGATGCCGGTGCGGGCGCAGGCGTCGGCGAAGCGGACGGCGCCGTAGAGGCCGTCATGGTCGGCGATCCCGACGGCTTCCATCCCCCGCGCCGCCACCGCCTCGGCCAGCGCGCGAGGCTTGATCACCCCGTCACGCAGCGAGTAACAGGTCCGAGCCGCCAGATGCGCAAAGACCATGGTGCTCCCCCGACGTCAGGCAGCGAGGGGAGGATCGCCGGTATCGAACAGATGTTCGGTCATGATAGCCCTCGGGTGTCCCACGATCACTGCGTGTCCCACCAAAGCCGCTCGAGGTCCTCCCCCGGCCACCTTCACGCGTGAACGCGCCCGGCACAGCCAGCTTCACGTGAAGGTGACCAGACTCCCAGCGGTGGGTCGGCTTCACGTGGACGTGACCGGCAAGCTCTCGTGAAGGCGAGCGGACGTCTGGCGGCCGGTCGGCTTCACGTGAAGGCGGGCGGCACCGCAGCCGCTGCTGCGCACCGCGCGGCCCGATCTGAGTTGATGCTCCCACCGGCTCGGGGGGAGAGCCCCTTAGTAGGCTGCCTCTTGCATTGCGTATACAAGGCGTGGAAGGCTGCTTGCGATGGCCGCCCCATCGGGCGACTGCCGACCATCAAGCCTCTCGGTCACCGCCGAAGAGCAAGGGGCGCGATGACCGCAGTACAGGAACCGGAGGTCCGCAGCGACGTCTCGGTTCGCTTCGACCAGGTCTACAAGGCGTTCATCGCGCGGGGGCGGGGCGACGACCCGATCCTTGCGCTCGAGGACGTGTCGTTCGAGGCACGGGCCGGTGAGTTCATCAGCCTGGTCGGCCCATCCGGCTGCGGGAAGTCCACGTGCCTCAACCTGCTGGCGGGCCTGACGTCTGCATCGGCGGGCACGGTCGAGCACCAGGGCCGAGCCGTGAAGAACGTCAACACCGAGGTCGGCTACATCACCCAGGACGACAACCTGCTGCCGTGGCGCCCGCTGCTCGGCAACGTCGAACTCGCCCTCGAGTTCCAGGGTGTGCCCAGGCAGGAGCGCCAGGAGCGAGCGCGCGAGTTCATCGACCTCGTGGGACTCGGCGGTTTCGAGCACCACTACCCCCACGAGTTGTCCGGAGGCATGCGCAAGCGCGCGGGGATCATCCGGACGCTCATCTACGACACCCGAGTGGTCTTGATGGACGAGCCATTCGGTCCGCTGGACGCGCAGACCCGGCTGATCCTGCAATCCGAACTGCTCCGGTTGTGGGACCGCCTGAGGCCCACCGTGCTGTTCGTGACCCACGACCTCGTCGAGGCCATTGCGCTCAGCGACCGGATCATCGTCTTCACCAGCAGCCCCGGGCGGATCAAGCGCGAGTACGAGGTGAAGTTGCCGCGCCCCCGGGATGTATTCCATATCCACGAGACGCCGGGCTTCGACGACCTCTACGACGCGCTCTGGGCCGACATCCGCAGCGAGATCGAACGCGCCAGGCCCACCTCGGGGGCAGGGCAGTCGTGAGCGTCGCCATCCGGCCTGCCGCGACCTCCTCCGAGGCCGTCCTGCGCAGGACCGCCGAAGCGCACCGGCGAGGAGTCCGCCGCGAGCGGCTGACGGTCCAGGCCGGCATCGTGACGCTCGGGGTGGGGATCCTGCTCTTCTGGGAGTTCGGGATCGGCCTCCTCGTGAACCCCCGCTATGTCAGCGCCCCGTCGGCGATCGCGATCCGGCTCGCCGAGACCCTGAGCGAGGGGACGCTGCTCCGACACACTCAGGTGACGATGCTCGAGGCGGGGGCGGGCTATCTGATCGGGGTGATCGTGGGGCTCGTCGGCTCCTTCCTCCTCGCGTTCACCCGCCGGGGCTACGAGGTCCTCGAGCCGTACCTCATCTGGTTCTACTCCATCCCGAAGATCGCGCTCGCGCCGCTGTTCATCATGTGGTTCGGCCTCGGTTTGGCGCCGAAGGTGCTGCTGGCCGCGCTGATGGTGTTCTTCATCGTGTTCATGAACACCGTGGCCGGTGTCCGCGCCATCAGCCCCGGCCTGCTGGAGGTCAGCCGCATCTTCGGCGCGTCGAAGTTCGCCCTCGTCGGCAAGGTCATGTTCCCGGCCGCCTCGCCCGCGATCATGGCCGGCATCCGCGTCACCTTCACCCGGGCCATGGTCGGCGCGATCCTCGCCGAGTTCATCGCGTCCACCGAGGGCCTTGGGTTCATGATCGTCCGCGCCTCCCGGCAGTTCGACATCGCCACGGTCTTCGCCGGGATCCTGGTCATCGCTGTCGTGGTCATGACCGTGAACGCGGTGATCCGTGCCATCGAGTCCCGGTTGCTGCCGTGGCACAGCGCGGAGGTGCATGGATGAGCGCGTCGACGCGAGCGCCTGCCCCCCTGGGCGTGCGGACAGAGGTCCTGCGGGAAGAGCGGCACCGGCATCAGGGCGCCCGGAAAGCGCACCACCGGTTTCTCATCACCGCCCGGATCGGGATCCTCGCGGTCGCGCTGGTGCTGTGGGAGTCCGCGTCCGGCACGCTGGTCCGGCCGTTCTTCGTCAGCTCGCCCACCGCCGTCGTCGCGGCGCTGTGGGCATGGGCGCAGTCGGGTGAACTCTGGTACCACGGGAGGTTCACGCTCACCGCGACCGCGCTCGGCTACGTCCTCGGCTCGGTCGCGGCGATCGCCCTCGCCTGGCCGCTCGGGGCGATGCGCACCCTCTACCGGGTCACCGAGCCGTACTTCCTCGTGGCCTACTCCGTCCCGGCTGTGGCCATGGGGCCGGTGTTCATCCTCTGGTTCGGTCTCGGCCTGGCGCCCAAGGTCGTGCTGGCGGCCTACTTCGTGTTCTTCATCGTGTTCATCAACACCGTCACCGGGTTCCAGCAGGTGCCACAGGGCCTGCTCGACGTGACCCGGGTGATGGGGGCCTCGAGGTGGGCGACCCTGCGGACGGTCATCTTCCCGAGCGCGGTGCCCTACGTGCTGGCCGCCCTCCGCATCACGCTGCCCGCCGCCATGATCGGCGCCGTCGTGGGAGAGTTCATCGCCTCCAACCGCGGGTTGGGCTACCTCACGCGCGCCGCGGCGAGCCGCTATTCGACCGCCGGGGTCATCGGCGGCGTTCTGGTCCTTGGCGCCATCGTGCTCGCCATGAGCCTACTGCTCCGGCCGCTGCGCAACGCACTGCGCTGGCAGCCCGACATCTCCATCCGGGGGGGTGACGCGTAGCCGCACCGAGCCGTCGCCAGTGCAACGGCGCTGTTTCGACAAAGATCTCAGATTCCAGGAGGAGAGAATTCATGCAGCTGCTCCGCCTTATCGCCGCGCTTACCGTGGGCATGGTCGTGCTCGCCGGCTGCGGCGACACCGGCGACACGGACGACGTCGATGCGACCGATGCTGGAACCGATGGGGACGACGATGTGGGAGGCGACGGCGGTGAGGAGCCGGCGGAGCCGACAAGCATCACCGTCGCCTCGCTGCCGAACGCGTTCCTGGCCGCGCTCTACGTGGCACGGGACGACGGCATCTTCGCCGAGGAGGGCCTCGAGGTCGAGATCGTGGAACTCGAGAGCGGCCTCGATGGCGTCGCCGCCGTCGTGTCCGGCAATGCCCAGTTCGCCGACATCGGGTTCGAGGATCTCGTCGCACTCGCCAACGAGGGCGAGGAGAGCCTGGTGATGATGCACAACGTCCTGAACCGGGTGACGCTCACGCTCGTGATGGACAGTGACGTCGCCGCCGAGCGCGGGCTGACACGCGACTCGTCGATCGAAGAGCGCTACCAGGGCCTCGAGGGCCTCCGCCTCGGCATCACCTCGCCGGGCGCGGCCACCGACAGCTACATGCGGTACTACCTCCGTCAGGCGGGACTCGACCCCGACCGCGACGCCGAGATCATCGCCATCGGCGGTGGAGCGTCGCTGCTGGCAGCGCTCGAATCCGAGCAGATCGACGCCTACCACCTGTCACCGCCCACCCCGTTCGTCGCTGAGAACGAGGGCTTCGGCACCATCCTCATCAACGGGCCCGAGGGCGACGTCCCCGAGTTCAGCGACTTCCTGTACACGGGCTTCGCCGGCAATCGGGACTGGGCGGAGGAGAACCCGGAGGTCGCCCAGGCCTTCAGCCGCGCGCTCAACCGGGCCATGGAGAAGGTTGAATCGGACTCCGCCGCCGTCGCCGAGCAGATCCTCGACGACCTGGGCACCGACGAACTCGACGTCACCGAGCAGACCTTGACCGCGCTGCTTCCAGCGCTGTCGGCGGACGGCTGCTTCACCGCGGAGGGCGTCGAGGAATCGCTCGCCGTCATGTTCGAGGCAGGCATCACCGAGGCCGAGGGCGACGCCGCTGAGGACGTGCTCTGGACCAACGCGTACAACGGCTGCTGAGAACCCGACTGGAGAAGCGATGCGGATCATCAGATACCTGAACGGAACGGGTAAGGCTGAGTGGGGGGTCCTCGACGGCGACAAGATCCTCGCCGCCGAGGGCCAGCCTCTCGTTGACCTCCGCGCGACCGGCACGGTCGTCGGAGACCTCCAGGAGGCGCGCCTCCTCGCTCCGGTGACGCCGTCCAAGATCATCTGCGTGGGCCGCAATTACCGCTCCCACGCAGAGGAGTTCGGCAACCCGGTGCCAGACGAGCCACTGCTGTTCATGAAGCCACCGTCGGCCATCGTCGGACCGGACGCGGACGTGGTCTACCCGACCCTGTCCCGGCGCGTGGATCCGGAGGCGGAGTTGGTGCTCGTCATCGGTCAGGACTGCCATAAGATCGCCGCGGAGGACGCCTTCTCGGTGATCGGTGGGTACACCTGCGGCAACGACATGACGGCCCGTGACATCCAGAAATCCGACGGGCAGTGGACCCGCGGCAAGGGGTTCGACACCTTCTGCCCTCTCGGACCCTGGCTCGAGACCGGCGAGTACAATCCCCGAGACGTCCGTGTCACCTGCACCGTCGACGGGGAGGTCCGCCAGGACGGCCGGACCCGGGATTTCATTTTCGACATCCCGTTCCTGATCGCCTACATCACGCGCTTCACCCGTCTGCTGCCTGGCGACGTGATCATGTCCGGAACCCCCGAAGGTGTTCGATCGATGGAGGCTGGGCAGCAGGTGACCGTCGCCGTGGAAGGGCTGGGCGAACTCACCAACACGCTGGTCGCTGAGTCCTGACAGGCGGCCGATCAGGCCCCTTGCGTGGGGCGCCGGCCCCACAGAGCGCGCTCCCACAGCATGAACGCCCCGTTGACGAGCAGGGCGACGATCACCAGCAGGAGGATGACGCCGTACATGCGCGGCATGATGTGCAGTTCGACGCTGCCGATGAGCACGAAGCCCATGCCCCGCGAGGACGCGAACATCTTCGCGAGCACCACCCCGAGAAACGTCACCCCGAAGCCGAGCCGCAGACCGGCCACACAGGAAGGCAGGATCGAGGGGAAGACCACGTTGCGGAAGGTCGTCCAGCGCCCGAGCCGCAGGGAGCGGGCCACCTTGACGTGGACCGGGTCGACCTCCCGGGTGCCCGCCATCGTGAACACGAGGATCGGGAAAACGCCGAAGGTCATGGCCAACCACGCATTCGACGACGTGCCGAGCCCGAAGATGAACAGGAACACCGGAAACAGCATGACCTTCGGCACGGCGTACAGGCCCATCACCGTGGGCTCCAGCACCTCGTAAGCGAACCGGGACGACCCGATCAGGAAGCCGACCGTGATCCCGATCACGACCGCAAGGCCGTAGCCGTAGGCCAACGCGCCAGCCGTGGCCCGGAGGTGCTCCCCGAGCCAGCCGCCGAGCACCCCCTCCCACAGCGCAGCGAGCGCCGGCCCCGGTCGTGCCACGTAGAAGTCGTCGACGAGCCACCCCAGCGCCTCCCCCGTAGGCGTTGATCGCGCCCGGGGTGGCGACCTGGCCGACCGGCACCCCCCCCCCGGTGACGACGTTGCGTACCGTCGTCCCCCCACCGGCGGAGCCCACGAAGCCTTCGACATCGATGTTGCGGGCTTCGTACAGGCCCTCCGCGAGCGCGACCGCCCACGGCGGCGAGTAGAGCAGGTCCGGCCAGTGACTGACGGTGACTGACGGTGAGCTGGATGGAGGTCATCTCGTCGGGAGCCGTGCCCGGCCCAGCCTCGGCATCGGCGCCGCCCGCACCGCCGCAGCCGGCCAGCAGGCCGGTCATCCCTCCCACGCCGAGCAGGCCGCCGACCCGCACGTGCGCATCCGACTCTGCGAGAGCCTTACCCCAGATGGGATCGCCGTCAAGTCAGGCTGCCGCGCGCGGTCCGCATGCTGGCGTACGCTGCGGGTCACGAGTCGTCATTGAGCAGGAGGAGCAGATGGAGCCCGTCTATGGCACCGTCATCAGCCTCGTGCGAACGGGCTTTCGAGCCTGCGGGTGGAGGATCGAGGTCCAGGGCGCCCAGCACATCCCGCGCGCCGGACCGGCGGTGCTCGCCAGCAATCACATCGGCTACCTCGACTTCACGTTCGTCGGCTACGGCGCGCGCGCGCGGCGACGCGTAGTCCGCTTCCTGGCGAAGCAGGAGATCTTCGACAAACGCGGCGTCGGCTGGCTCATGCGCAAGATGAGGCACATCCCCGTCGACCGGTACGGTCGAGCCGTCGAGGCCTTTGGCGCGGCGGTCAAGTCGCTCAAGCAGGGTGAACTGGTTGGCATGTTCCCCGAGTCGACGATCTCGCGTTCCTTCGTGCCGATGGCGGGCAAGACCGGAGCGGTCCGCATGGCCATGGCCGCCGACGTGCCGCTGATCCCGTGCGTGGTCTGGGGCAGCCAGCGCCTGCTGACCAAGGGTCGTCGCCGCAACCTCCAGCGCGGCGTGGCGATCGTCGTCGCCTTCGGCGAACCGCTCGCCTACCAACCCGACGAAGAGCCGGTCGAGGTGACCAAGCGGCTGATGGCCCGCATCGCCGATCTGCTGGAGGCCGCGCAGGCCGACTACCCGCAGCAGCCAGCCAGCGACGCCGACCGCTGGTGGCTGCCAGCTCATCTCGGCGGGACCGCTCCCACCGTCGCCGAGGCCGACGCGCTGACCGCCAGGGAGAGCGCCGAGCGGCGAGCCAGGCGCCGGGCCGCGGCGAAGCAGATCAACAACGGCGGAAAGGCCAGCTGACCGGTCAGGCCGGATGAGACTCGGCGTTGGGCGGCAAGATCTCCGCGGAGATCCCTGACCCATTGAGTCCCACCACGATCGTGTTGCCCGAGGACTCACCCAGTTGCTGCAGCAGCCGCAACTGCAGCAGCGCCGGGTTCTGCTGCACCATCCGGGCGGCGTTGGTCAGGCTGCGGAGCGCGGCGGTCTCCGCCCTGGTGCGCTCCAGCATCGCCTGCGCCTCCTTCCGCGCCTGGAGCGTCATCGCGAACAGGCGCTTGAGCTTGCCGGGCACCAGCACGTCCTTGAGTTCGACGGCCCGCAGCTTGAGCCCCAACCCCTCGGCGGCGCCGGCGGCGTTCTCGTACAGCAGCGAGCCGATCTCCTGGCGCTCCACCAGCTGCTCGGCGGTGGTGGACGCGACGATGTCGCGCAGCGCAAGTTGGAGGACCACGTACAGGGCGTCCTCATAGTCCCGCACCGTATTGAGCGCCTGCTGGGGATCGGCCACGGCATACCAGGCCGCCAGCGACACCTTCAGGCTCACGCCGTCGGCGCTGAGCACCTCCTGCCCCCCGACGGTGGTGATGCGCTCGCGCATGTCCACCATCTCCACCCTGGTGCGTGGTGCGATGACCCAGTAGGTACCGGCCTCCAGCACTCCGCGCAGCACCCCTGCGTCGTAGCGCAGCGCTCGCTGGTAGTCCAGCACGGTGATCCTGCGGACGAGCAGCCGCACACCGAAGCCGACGACGACAAGCGCGATCAGGACGGTCAAGATCTCCATACTGCACCTTCCCGCTTCCCTCGCGACCTCCCCGGAGCGGCCACGATCGCGCGGCGGAGGCCCGTTCACCCGCAGAGCCGCGCGCCCGCCGCGTCCCCCGCCGAAGCGTAGCCGCTCTTCCCCACCACCCGGAACCAGTACCCGGGCCCGGGCGGTTCCAGCGACCGAGCCCGCACCGGAGGGTTCGGAGTGTGGCCCCTCCCGCCGCCGTCGTTCTAATCGCTACGAGACGGAGGTGGTGGCGTCGGGGTCGATGCCGTATTGGGCGATGGCGTCCGCCACGGTCTCGCGCTTGATCTCGCCGCGCTCGGCCAGTTCGGCGAGGACCGCCACGACGATGGCCGGAGCGTCGATGCGGAACCAGCGGCGCAGCGACGGGCGGGTGTCGGAACGGCCGAAGCCGTCGGTGCCCAGCGTGGCAAGGCCACCGGGAACCCAGGGGGCGATCAGGCCCGGCACGGCCTTCTGGTAGTCGGTCACCGCCACAGCCGGGCCCTCGATCTCGGCCAGGGCGCGGGTCACGATCGGGGTCCGCCGGTCCTCGTGGGGGTGCAGGCGGTTCCACTGATCGGTGTCGATGCCGTCGCGATGCAGGCCCACCCAGCCTGGCACGCTCCACACGTCGGCCGCGACATCCCAGTCCTCGCCGAGCATGCGCTGGGCCTCCAGCGCCGCCGGCATCGCCGAGCCGCTGGACAGAATCTGCGCGCGCTGCGATCGGCCGTCCGCGAACGTCGAGTACCGGTAGATGCCGTCGAGCACCATCTGCTCGTCGAGCCCCTCAGGCATCGGCGGCTGTCGCACCGGCTCGTTGTAGACGGTCAGGTAGTACATGACGTCCTCGCCAGGATCACCGAGCATGCGCTGCAGCGCGTCCTCGACGATCACCGCGATCTCGTAGGCGAAGGACGGGTCGTAGGTCACCGCCGCGGCGTTGGTGGCCGCCAGCAGGATCGAGTGACCATCCTCATGCTGCAGGCCCTCACCGTTCAGCGTCGTCCTGCCGGCCGTCGCGCCGAGGAGGAACCCGCGGGCGCGCTGGTCGGCGGCGGACCACATGGAGTCACCGGTGCGCTGAAACCCGAACATGGAGTAGAAGATGTACACGGGCAGCATGTGCTCGCCGAAGGTGGCGTAGGACGACCCCGCGGCGTGGAACGAGCCCATCGACCCCGCCTCGGTGATCCCCTCGTGCAGGATCTGGCCCTGCTTGGACTCCTTGTACGCCAGCAGCATCTCGCGGTCGACCGACTCGTAGTTCTGCCCCACCGGCGAATAGATCTTCTGGTTGGGAAACAGCGAGTCCATCCCGAAGGTGCGCGCCTCGTCCGGGATGATCGGCACGACCCGCTTGCCGAACTCCTCGTGCTTCAACAGGTCCTTGAGCAGGCGGACGAACGCCATCGTGGTGGCGACCTCGTACTTGCCCGAGCCCTGCTTCAACTCGCCGTACATGTCGTGGCTGGGCAGATCCACCGGCTTGGCCCAGGAGGTGATGCGGCGCGGGATCATGCCGCCGAGCGCCCGGCGGCGCTCCATCATGTACTCGATCTCGTCGCTGTCGGGACCGGGATGATAGTAGGGCGGCAGTTCGCCCTCGATCGCCTCGTCGGAGATCTCCAGGTAGAGGCGGTCGCGGAAGGTCTTCAGCGCCTTCGTCGTGAGCTTTTTCATCTGATGGGTGGCGTTGCGGGCCTCGAAATCCGGGCCCAGCGTCCACCCCTTGATGGTGTGAGCCAGGATGACCGTCGGGCGGCCGGTGTGCTCAGTGGCGGCCTTGAAGGCGGCGTAGATCTTGCGGTAGTCGTGCCCGCCGCGAGGCAGGTTGCGGATCTCCTCGTCGGACAGGTGCTCGACCAGCTTGCGGAGCCGCGGGTCGGTGCCGAAGAAGTCCTCGCGGATGTAGTCGCCGGGCGAGGTCGAATACGTCTGGAACTGCCCGTCGGGCACCACGTTCATCCGGTTGACGAGGACGCCATCGACGTCCCGGGCGAGCAGATCGTCCCATTCGCGGCCCCAGACGACCTTGATCACGTTCCAACCGGCGCCGCGGAACAGCGCCTCAAGCTCCTGGATGATCTTGCCGTTGCCCCGCACCGGCCCGTCCAGGCGCTGCAGGTTGCAGTTGACGATCCAGGTGAGGTTGTCGAGGCCCTCACGCGCCGGCACCGTCAGGGCGCCCTGCGCCTCGGGCTCGTCCATCTCCCCATCGCCGAGGAACGCCCAGACGCGCGAGCCGGAGGTGTCGGCGATCCCACGGTTGCGCAGGTAGCGGTTGAAGCGCGCCTGATAGATCGAGTTGATCGGCCCGAGCCCCATCGACACCGTCGGGAACTCCCAGAAGTCCGGCATCAGGCGCGGGTGCGGGTAGCTGGACAGGCCGCGGTGGCCGTCCTCGGTGACCCGGTTCTCCTGACGGAACAGGTCCAGTTGCGCCTCCGTCAGGCGCCCCTCCAGGTAGGCGCGGCCGTAGATGCCCGGCGAGGCGTGCCCCTGGATGAAGATCTGGTCGCCCGGCTGCGGATTCTCGTCCGTGCCCTTGCCCTTGAAGAAGTGGTTGAAGCCGACCTCGTACAGGGCCGCGGAGGACGCGTACGTGGCGATGTGGCCACCGACGCCGATCTCGGGCCGATTGGCGCGGCTGACCATCACGGCCGCGTTCCAGCGGATGTAGGCGCGGATGCGGCGCTCGACGTGCTCGTCTCCGGGGAACCGCGACTCGCGCTCCGGCGGAATGGTGTTGATGTAGTCCGTCGAGGTGAGCGACGGGACGCCGATCTGCTCCTCCCGCGCGCGCTCGAGCAGACGCAGCAGCAGATAGCGAGCACGACCGCGGCCGCCGTGCTTGAGCACGGCGTCGAGCGACTCGAGCCACTCCCCCGTCTCCGCGGGATCGATGTCGGGGAGTTGGGTGGGCACACCGTCGGAGAGGATCAGGTCGTCGCTCTGGCGCGTGTCGCTCACGATGTTCTCCCGGTCCAGCTCGTCGCCTGTGGATCGCCTGAGCCCTACCCTAACCTTGAGGGTGCCCTCCGGCGATCCATGCGCTCGACGGGAAACCGGCCCACGTGAGCGGCCAGCTGATGGCGTGCGGGGTCGCGTTGGCTCAGCCGGCCAGCGCGCTCCCGCGTTGGCCGGCCGTCGTCGCCTTGACGGTCAGCCACTGGGCAGTCCGCACCGAGGAGCACCTCTTGAGCATCGCTGCCGAGCAGCAACTTGCCCACCGGTGAGCGCCGCCGGTGGCCGATCACGATAAGGTCGGCGCCCTCCTCTTGCGCGGCCCACACGAGCGTTCCGCCTGCGGACTGCCCGTCGGGAATCTTGCGGACGTCGACCTCCACGGTGAGGCCCTGGCCGCGCAGCGCATCAACGCGCTCCTGCAGTGGTGCATCCGCTGTCATGGAGTCGAATCCGTCCCTGGCCGACGGGTCGACGGCCCGGATGATCAGCAACGTCGCGCGGTGTACCTCCGCCTCCTCCGCGGCCGCGTCAAGCGCCGCGCGACCTTCGCCGGTAGGGACGTATCCGAGGATGATCTTCATCGCTGATCCTTGTCGATGCGACGTCCCGCTCCGGTCAGAGCGGGAAGAAGTCGCCGTAGAACATGCTCTTCGGCATGAAAACGCGGAATACCTCCTCGAGCGCGCGCCAGAGCACGAACGTGAAGACCGCGACCGCGGGGATGACCTTGTACCACCGGTAGCCCCCGTGCCAGATGATGAACCCCCCGGCGTAGAGAGCCACCATCAGGTAGAACCCGAGGAACCGCACGGCGAACACACCTGCCGCGATCGGCAGGCCCACGCGCAGCACCTCGATCACCTCCGCGCGCTGCTCGAACAGGGTGCCGGTCGCGCCGGCCGCCGCGGTCTGCAGGATCACCGCCACGGTAGTGATCATCAGGGCCACCCCGAGGATGAAGGGCAGGAGACCGGGCTGGGGGCCGGATGGCCCCCAGCCCGGTCCGAGTCCCAGGCTTTGCGTCACCGCGACGAGGCCGACGAGCCCGAGGAAGGCGGCCATGACCATGTTCGCCGTCCTGAGGCTGCCGACCCCGGACCTTGCGGCCGCATCACCTTCGGCGCGGCTCATCCCTCTTGCCACCCGAGCTCTTCGATGAGGTCCCGGTGCAGCTCGTCGTACTGCCCCAGGGTCTCGCCGAACTCGTCGCCTTCGATGAAGTCGCCGAGCATCTGGTTGTTCTCCAGGAACTCCTGCCACTCGTCGGTCTCGAAGACCTGCCGGAAGAGATCCTGCATGAACGCGCGGTTGCCTTCGGGCATGTCCGGCGGGCCGACGATGCCGCGCAGCATGATGTAGTCGAGCTCTGGGTGGTCTTCGAGCCCGACCTCAGCGAACGTCGGCACGTCGGGAAATTCCTCGAGCCGCTCCGGCGTGAAGGCCAGCAGCGGCCGCATGCGGTCCGGGACGTGGGCCGCCGCCTCGCTGGGCTGGTTGACGCTCACCTCGGCGTTGCCGCCGGCGACGGACGCCGCCACGTCGCCACCACCTTCTTCGGGGACGTACGTGAACGGCTCGAGATCCTCAGCGGCCTGCAGCAGGTTGAACAGCACTTCGTCCTCCTGCCTGGCGCCCGTGCCGGTTGCGGTCACGGATCGCTCGCGCGCCTCCTCGACGAACTCCTCGTAGGTCTCCCACTGGTCTGCGTTGCCCCACAGCACGAACGGGTCCAGCGCCATCAGCGCGACGGGCGTGAAGTCCTCCGCCATGTTGGAGAACGGCAGATCCTGCAGCTGCGGCGTGGTGAACACGCTGTTCAGCGTGATCAGCACGGCGTTGCCCTCTCCCTGCCTGGCGTGCAGGTACTGCATGCCCACCGCGCCCGCGCCGCCAGGCTGGTTCACCACGACGAACGGGACGGGTGACAGGTCGTGCTGCTCGATCACCCCGGTGATGAACCGAGCGTACTGATCCGAGCCGCCGCCGGGACTCGTGGTGACGACAAACTCGACGGGACGCCCGGGCGCCTCGATCTCGGCCTCCGCGGCCTCCTCCTCTTCGGTCTCCGGGGCCTCCTCCCCTTCGGTCTCCGCGGCCTCGGGGTCCGCAGGTGCGTCCTCTCCGCACGCTGCGAGCACGAGGAAGAAGACCAGCAGGCCGGGCAGGAACGGTGCCGGCCTCCGTCGTTTCAGCGACCGCATATCAGGACCCTCCTCGCTGCGCCTCATTGCACATTCCCACCATCGCCACATCCTTTAGGTGACTCGTTGTCGGTGTCGTGTCCAGAAAAACCGTGCCCCACCTCCTTTTGGAGCCCGCAGCGGGCCCTTACCGAACGAGTTCAGGCTCCTTCTCCGGGACCGGTCCCTTGCGCAATCGTTTGACGACGAGGGCGATCAGCGGCTGCGCGAACAGCAGGAGCGCGACCACGATGACCACAGCGGAGATCGGACGCGTAAACAGGATCCCGGGTGAGCCGTCACCGAGGATCAGGGTCCTGCGCAGTTCCGCCTCGGTGGGGAAGCCGAGGACGAGCGCGACCACCAGCGGGGCCAGCGGGTAGTCGAGGATGCGCAGCAGCAAGCCCAGCACGCCGAAGATCAACACCAGCCAGATGTCGAAGAGCGAATTGTTGACGGTAAAGGCGCCGGCGAGGCTGAACACGACGATGATCGGCGTCAGGATCGCGTAGGGCACGCGCAGCACCATCGCCAGCAGCGGAGTGAGGAAAATACAGATGAGGAACGCGACCGTGTTGGAGAAGTACAGGCTGGTGATGAAGCCCCAGACGAACTCACGGTTCTGCTCGAACAGCAGGGGTCCCGGAGTGAGGCCCCAGATGAACAGGCCGGCCATGATCACCGCCGCAGTCGGTGACCCCGGGATGCCGAGCGTGAGCATCGGCAGGATGGCCGCGGTCCCGGCGGCGTTGTTGGCGATCTCGGGCGCCATGACCCCCTCGATCGACCCCTTGCCGAAGTCCTCCGGATGCTTCGACGTCCGCCGGGCGATGCCGTACGCCATGAAGGACGCCGGGGTGGCCCCCAGCCCGGGAAGGAGCCCGGTCACGAAGCCGATAGCCAGATTGAGCAGGAACGCCCACCACCGTCGCACCTGCACCTTGACGGCGTAGACGAAGTCGGCGAACCGGGGCTTGACGTGCGTGTCGGCGACCAGGCCCCTGATCCGTTCGGTGGCGTTGTAGAGGATCTCACCGACGCCAAACAGCCCGATCGTCACGGGGATGAAGTGGATCCCCTGCAGCAGCGAGAACGTGCCGAACGTGAGGCGGGGCGTGCCGGAGATCGTGTCCAGCCCGATCGTGGCCAGCAGCAGCCCCGCGGCGATCATGGCCAGCGTCTTGAACGGCGACTGCCCGCCCAGCCCGACGAACGTCGCGAACGCCAGCAACAGAATCGCGAACAACTCGGGCGCGCCGAACCGCAGCGCCAGGCTGGCGAACGGTTGGGCGAGGAAGGTGAACAGCAGCGCGGCACCTATGGCGCCGGTGAACGACACCGTGAACGCTGCCATCATCGCCAGGCCCGCCCGGCCCTGTTTCGCCAGCGGGCGACCGTCGAACATCACCGCCACCGACCACGGGTTGCCGGGGACACCGAACAGGATCGACGTGACGATCCCGCCGTACATCGAGCCCCAGTAGATCCCGGCGAGCATCATGATCGCGGCGCCGGGGGCGATGAACACCGTGACCGGCAACAGGATCGCCACCCCGGCTGTCCCACCGATCCCTGGCAGCACCCCGACCAAGAGACCCAGCACCGTCCCCAGCAGCATGAAGCCAAAGTTGTACGGCGTGAGGACCTGGGACAGGCCGATGCTCAAGCCCTCAAGAGCATCCAATAGCCTCCCTCGCTTCCCTCGTCAGCAGGTGATGGCTCAGCCCCGCGCCGCTGGTATGAACTTGTCGGATCCGCCGGTGATCGTCAAGACTCCGACGGCCTCATGGCAGTCGCACGATGCTCATCGCTTGCGGCGAGTTGAAGTCCGCCGCGTGGTCGTCGAGTTCGACTTCGCCGCGGTCGGAGAGAATCTGGAACGACCCATCCCGGTTGTAGGAACGGATGATCACGACCGATCCGTCGGCGTGGGTATAGCGTTCCTCGGTGAACTGCGCGGACCGGCTCCGGTCGCACTCGACCGGTTCTTCGTGCGCCCACACGAACCGGTAGGGAGCGAGCGGCAGCCGCAACTCGTAGGGGTAGACCTCCGTCATCGACCCACCTCAGGTCGCTGTCGCTAGTCGATCGGCTCCTGCCCCGGGGGCTCGCCGGCGAGGCGCCGCTGGGTGTCCTCGTCGCGGATGTCGAGCGCCTCGACGAACTCGAAGCGCTTGCCGCCATCCCGGCCGTCGGCGAGCCGCACCGGCTCGCCCTCCGCCCACACCTCGTAGCGGGGGTGCGGGCTCTGGCGGCTGACCTGCTGTACGAAACGCAGGAGTGCGCCGCGATCCGGGAAGTAGCGCTGCTGCCGCCCGCCGTCGAAGCGCAGCTGCCATTGGCGGCCGGTCGGCGCGGCAGGGGGCGCCGCGCCGTCCGGCGGCGATGAGCGGGCCTGGTGCCGGCTCTGGGTCACGGGAGCGTCACCCGAACGCGCCTACGCTCCGACACCCCGGTTGACCGGCATCGAGTACTCCTCCTCGGACAGGGCCACATGCCGAGCGGGGTCCTCCAGGTCACGCAATTCCTTGGGGACATCCATGCCGATGTCCTCCCAGTTCCGGTTCGCGGCGATCTGCATGGTCGCGACATGCTCGGGATGCAGGTGCCCGAAGCGGCCCTGCATCGCCAGGTAGTCGTGCACGGGGCGCTGCACCGGCGGCTTGAAGTAGTCGTACTCCCGCGTGGCCGGGTCGTACTCCCACACCGGGAAGAGACCCGCCTCGACCACTCGCCGGCCCAGCTCGACGGTCATCGGCGTCTGGTAGACCCAGCCTTTCTGGCAGGGCGTGTAGACGTGCATGAAGGCGGCGCCGCGGTGGTTGAGCGCCTTGCGGGTCTTGTTCGCCACGTCCACCGGATAGCCCACGGTCGTGGTGGCGACGTAGCAGTGCGGGTGGCCCTCGGACATCAGCTTGGCGAGGTTCTTGGCGTGCAGCTTCTTGCCCTCGGGGATCGCAGGCCCGGGCGGCGTGAACGTCGTCGAGCCGCCGTACGGCGTGGTCGGCGAGGTCTGGATGCCGGTATTGGCGTAGCACTCGTTGTCGTAGCAGATGAACAGCGCGTCGTGGTTGCGGTACAGCGCTCCCGAGATCGACCCGAGGCCGATGTCGGACGCGCTTCCGTCGCCGGACATCGAGATGACGTTCGGGTACGAGCCGGTGTACTTGCCCTTGCGGATCATCGCCTCGTAGGCGGCTGCGACGCCGGAGGGGAACGAGCCGCCGCTGCCGATCTGGGTGTGGGCCCAGGGCACGGTGTACGGCGTCGACATGTACGTCGCGTTGGCCACGTACATGCACCCGGTGGGCCCGGCCATGATCGTGTTCTGCCCGGCGGCCTTCAGCACCCAGCGGTACTCCATCGCCGGGCCGCACCCGGCGCAGGTCCGGTGGCCGCCCTGGTACGGATCCTCCTCAGGCATGTCGGGGAGGTAGTGCAGATCGCGGCCGGCGTCGTCGTCGGCTGCAGCCCCGCGTCCGGCCTCGTCGAACAGCGGCAGATGCTGGCGCTCGGGTTGGTGCACGACTGCCGTCATCGGTCCATCATCCTTCCAACTGGTCGGGGTCTCGCTTTCTCACGGTGTATGGCTACTCCTCGAAGCCGACCCAGTGAGACGCCTTCTCCACCGCGCCCTTGTCGAGTGCCTGGAGCATCTTGCCGGTCATCCACTCGAACTCCTCAAGGGTGACCGTCTCGCCGCCCAGCCCGGCCATGAACGACGTCACGAGGGGACGGTCGTGCGGCGTGTGGTACAGCGCGGTGGTGATGTCGAGCGACAGGATGCCGCCGTAGCTGGCGCCGCCCAGACCAAGGTTGGTCTCCACCACGCCAACGACCTTCGCGCGCTTGAGCGCCTTCTGCAGATCCTCTGTGGGGAAGGGCCGGAACCACAGGAGGCGGGCCATGCCAGCCTTGATGCCGCGCTCGCGTGCCTGGTCGACCGCGTTCCTGCAGGTGAGCGCATGGCCGCCCTGGATCACGAAGACGACCTCGGCATCGTCGAGCTTGTACTCCTCCACGAAGTGGGGATAGTGCCGACCGAAGATCGATCCGAACTCGTCGGTCTTCTCGCGGATGATGTCGAGCGCGACCTCCATGGAACGAGCGCGCTCGAGCTGGAGTGGGGGGCCCTGCGACGGGTGGATCTGCGGACCGTGCGACACCGGGTTGTTCGGGTCCAGCGCGTACGGCAGCTTGAACGGCGGAAGGAACACCTCGAGGTCGTCGGGGCGGGGCAGTTCGACGGGGCCCGAGATGTGGGACACGAAGAAGCCGTCCTGGCAGATCATCTGCGGCAGGAAGAGCCGCGGGTCCTCCCCGATCGCATACCCGAGCAGGGTCTTGTCGAAGACCTCCTGTGGAGTTGCCGCCCATCCCATCAGCCAGCCCATGTCACGCGTGCAGAGCGCGTCGGTGTGCTCCGACCCGAAGTCGCCTGGGGGGTCCAGGGTGCGGTCGGCGATGGTCATCTGGATCGGGACGCGCGCTCCGGCGGTCGGCGAGTAGAGCTCGAAGGCGTAGGTGACACCGACGCCCGAGGATCCGGTGTACGCCCTCGCCCCGGCTGAGCCCGCACCCAGCGCCGCGCTGAGCTGGGAGTGCTCACCGTCTGCGTGGATGTACTCGGCGTCGAGCCAGCCGTCGGCGATGAACTGGGCGAGGTTCATCATGATCGCCGTGTACGGCCGGATCGGGTACGCGGTGATCACGTCGACATCGGCGTACAGGGCCCCGTAGGCCGCGGCGGAGCAGCCGTTCATGTTGATCGACTGCCCGGCCAACTCGGCGATCTTCCCGTCGCGCCCCGGCAACTCGACGGCCTGCTGAGTGGTCAGATCCACGACGTTGTCCACACTCGTATCGGCCACGACCTATGCCCTCCCCAGCCGCTCGCGCACCTGCTGCCGGTGTTCATCGTACTCAGCAACCGCTTTGCCCATGATCTGGGCGATCGGAAGGGACTGCTCGGCGTGGGCACCGTCATAGGGCGTGAACGCCGTCTCCATCCGCACGGTCTCGTCCTCGCCCGGCTCGAACTCCAACTCCGGGACCTTCTCAAGGCAGCCTGTCGGACACTCCTGCACGCAGACCAGGCAGCCCTTGCAGTACTTCGTGCGGATCGAGTAGTGGCCGTTCTCGCGCGCGTCGCGCATGACGCTGACGTCCGGACAGACGATGTAGCAGTTGTCGCAGCCGTTGCAGACGCCACAACTCATGCAGCGATCCGATTCCGCGATCGCCTGTTCCTGGTCGTAGGCCAGGGTGACCTCGGTTCGCTGGTTGCCGACGCGCTCCGGTGCCGGCGTCAGCGGCGCCTCGATCCGGGGCGCGTGCCTGAAGTAGGCGGTGTTGAGCCCCTCGTAGGGCATGATCTCCACGGGAGCATCCGGCGCCAGGTCCATGCTCTGCAGCACGGTGTCGATGTTGCGTGCCGCCCGCTTGCCGTCGCCGAGCGCGTCCACCACCATCGCGGGTCCCCGGACGATGTCGCCGCCGGCGAAGATGTTGTCCCCGATCCGGCCGAAGGCGTCGATCGTGACAAGGCCGCCGGAGACGAGGTGCTCGGGCAGCCAGTCGAGGTGCTGCACCTGGCCGATGGCGATCATCACCGTGTCGCACTCGACCTCGTACTCGGTGCCCGGCTTCATCTGCGGTCGGACGCTGCCGTCCTCGTCCTTGGCGAGGCTCGCCTCGCACAGCAGCGCCCCGGTGACGATGCCGTTCTCGCCGAGGATGCGCACGCATGCGGTCTGCGGCTTGAACTGCACACCCTCATCCCGGGCATGCTCGAGGTCCTCGGGGACGATCAGCAACTCGTCCCTGGACTCCAGCGACACGATCGTGGACTCCTCGGCGCCGAGCCGCAGCGCCGACCGCGCGGTGTCAGACGCGGTGTTGCCGCCGCCGATCACCAGGACCTTCTTGCCGGTCTTCACGGGCTTGCCGAAGCCGGCCTCGCGCAGGAACTCCAGGCCCCCCACGACGCCACGGAGGTCGCTGCCCTCGACCGGCAGCCGGCGGCCGACGTCCTGGCCGAGCGCGATGAAGCAGGCGTCGTAGCGCCTCAGGTCGTCCCACTGCACGTCGGTCCCGACGCGCGTGTCGCACCGGATCTCGATGTCGCCGAGGCGTTCGATCTTGGCGATCTCGGCGTCGAGGATCTCCTCCGGCAGGTGCCAATGCGGGATCCCGCCGCGCAGCATCCCCCCCGGGCGCGAGAGGGCCTCGAGCACGGTCACCTGATAGCCGAGGCGCCGCAGGTGGTACGCGCACGCGAGGCCTCCCGGACCGGAGCCGACGACCGCGACATGCTTGCCGTTGAGCGGCGGGACCGTGTCAGCGAGGGGGTCCTCCGCGAGCTGCAGCCCGAAGTCGCCCAGGAACCGCTCGACGTTGCGGATCCCGATGGGCTCGTCGTGGTCCTTGCGATTGCAGGCGCCCTCGCACGGGTGGTAGCACACGCGTCCGGTCACCGACGGCATGGGGTTGTCTTCGAGGATCGTCAGGTAGCCGTCGAGAAAGCGCTCGTGCTTTACGAAATCGAGGTAACGCTGGATTTTCTCGCCGGTGGGGCAGGCGTTGTTGCAGGGCGGCGTCTTGTCGCGGTAGACGGGACGGTAGAACCGGAAGTTACCCGTGGGGAACAGTTCCTGGCCGGCCTCCTCGGTCGGCGCCGGAGTCACCCCGGCGAACGGGAGGCGGAGGTTGTCGGGAACGTGCGTGCCCTTCACTGACATGCGGTGACTCCCTGTTGTCGATCGTTGTCGATCCCTCGGGCGGCCGCTGCTACGTGCGCGCTGTCGTCTGGGTTCCCTCGCCGACCTCGGCTGCGGCCTCGGCGTAGTCGAGGACCCGGTGATGCTCCGCACCCCGGTACATCGCGTCCTTGTCGTGCAGGGTCTCGGCCAAGGTCTCCAGCGCCAGCACGCCGGTGGCGGCGACCAGCGCGCCAACCAGCGGCGCCGCGATCCCGGTGCCGGCGGGTGTCCGCTCAGGAGCGCCTTCGGTGGAGGTCCGGTCCCACGCGAGCTCACCGAGATCACGGATGAACATCCACGGGCTTGTGCCCCGCGGCTCCGCGAGGCGGACGGCGTCGACCACCACGAGCTTGGAGAGCCGGGCCCGCATCTGCTCGGGAAGGAACCGCAGTAGGTACTCGGGTTCGCGTGCCGAGTTGACGACCAGCACACCCTTGCCGTCCGCCGTGCCCCGGAAGAAGTTGACAGCCTTGATGATCGTCTCTTCGATGAGCACCACCCAGTCGGGGTGGGGGTTCTCGTAGATGAACGGTTCCGCGATCGGCTCGTCGGTGAAACGCGAGTACTTCCGGATCAGCGCATTCGTGCGATCCGGGTCGTCAACGTAATCGGCGATGTACTGGCTGTAGTAACCCTCGCGGTCAGCGGCGGCGGCGACGCACTGGGCAACGTCGCGTGCCTCCTTGTCCATAATGATGCCGCGGGTCCAGACGCTGAGCTCATGGTAGGTCGGCACTTTCCTCTCCTCCCCCGCCGTGACCTGCAGCTCACGGTCGCTCGTAGGCTACAGTATACAAAA
>WHTC01000287.1 GCA_009379795.1 Nitriliruptorales bacterium
CGGGGATGGCGCATGACCGGACCGATAGGGAAGGGCGCTGATGATCAGCCTTGACGATGTCCGCGCAGCGGCCAGGACGCTGAGCGGCGTGGCGCACCGGACGCCGGTGCTGACGTCGCGGACGCTTGACCGGCGGACCGGCGCCACGGTGTTCTGCAAGGCCGAGTGCTACCAGCGCGGGGGCGCCTTCAAGTTCCGCGGAGCCTACAACCGGATCTCCTCGCTGAGCCAGGCGCAGCGGGAGCGCGGGGTGGGGGCGTTCTCGTCGGGCAATCACGCCCAGGCGGTGGCGCTGGCAGCGTCGCTACTCGGGGCGCGGGCGACGATCGTGATGCCCGAGGACACGCCGAAGGCGAAGCTGGAGGCGACGCGTGAGTATGGCGCGGAGGTGGTCTTCTACGACCGCTACTCGCAGGATCGTGAGGCCATTGGGACCGCGCTCGCCGGGGAGCGCGGGCTCACGCTGGTCCCACCCTACGAGGACGACTTCGTGATGGCGGGGCAGGGCACGGCCGCGCTTGAGCTCATCGATGAGGTCGGCTCGCTCGACACGCTGCTGGTCCCCGTCGGTGGCGGGGGGCTGATCGCCGGGTCTTCCACGGCCGCGAAAGGTGTGCTGCCCGACGTGCGCGTGCTGGGGGTCGAGCCGGCGGTCCGCGACATCACGAAGCGGTCACTGGAGAAGGGGGAGCGCGTCCGGGTGCCGGTTCCCCAGACGATCGCCGACGGCCAGCAGGGGGACATCCCCGGCGCCATGACGTTCGAGGTCAACCGCAGGCGGGTCGACGACGTCGCGCTCGTGACCGACGAGCAGATTCTCGACGCCATGACGTTGCTGTTCGAGCGCATGAAGGTCGTGGCGGAGCCCAGTGGCGCGTCCGCGCTCGCGGCGCTCCTGGCCGGGCTGGTCGACGTCGAGGGTCAGCGCGTGGGCGTGGTGCTGTCCGGGGGCAATGTCGGGATCCAGCGCTTCTGCGACCTCATGCGCCTCCACCGTTCCGGCGCCGCCGGCTGACCGAGCCGGAACGGGCGGGCAGGGGCGCAGCTCCTGGTCAGCCCAGATGGCCGACCCGTGGTGCCCTACCTGACCATGGCCGAAGGCATCAAACTCGCCGCCCAAACCTTCACCCGCGACGTCACCACACTGTCCTGCTGCGCATCCTGACAGCGTGTTCCTCGACCTCGTCAAGAGAGGTGTCCCATGACCAGCACAGAGGTCAAGGATCGAATCGGGTTCCTCTGCGGCCTGCGTGCCATTCGCCGGCTTCGCGCCGAGCCGGTGCCCGCAGAGGTCGTTGATGATCTGCTCGACGTCGCCCCGGCCAGGTGGCCGCCGGCAAGGCGATCCTCGACATCCCGGCGGAACGCGCCTTGCGCACGGCCATCTCCATGGGCTATCCCGCCGACGCCCGCGACCGGCGGGTCAGCGTCGAGCGGAACGTGGACACTCGCCAGCCGCTCACCGCGCTGCCGGTGGGCCGCAAGCCGCTGTCCGAGATCGTCCACTTCGACAGGTATGGGGGCCGCGATGAGTAGCGCCGCGCCGACCCACCCGGTACTCAGCTGCAGACTCGGGTTGCTTCTGGCCATCAACCACGTGGTGGCGCAAGATCGGTGCTTCGGTCGATGTCTGACGGTGTCGACGTTGGCATGCTCGACGTCCAGAGTCAACCAGTGGAGGAGCGATGTCGACGGAGACCACGCGTGAACGTGCCACCAACGCCTACCGAGCGACCCGCACCGGGCCGGTAGCGCGGCTGGCGCGGCTGGCGCTGGCCGGGGGTTTGGGGTGGGTCGCCTACGACCTGTGGATTGACCGGATGTTCATCTTCGCCAGCACGGATCCGCTGAGCGATCCGGGTTTGTGGATCCTCACCGCCCTGGTGGTGTACGGCGTGCACGGTACCGCCGATCTGGTGGGGTGGGGGAAGCGAGCGCTCGCCGTCCTCGCCGTGCTGGTGGTTGCCTCGGCGGCGGTGGCGCTGGCGGTCGAGGGCACCGTGTGGACCGGCCCGCTGACCTGGCTGGTGTGGGGGCTCGATGTCGTCGGCGTGATCGTGGTGGCGGTGCTGCTGCTCGTGGCGGTGGGTATGGGTACGCCAGGGTGCGAGATCGGGGTCGTGCGTGAGCTGGACCGGCGTCGGCGCGGGGAGCCCGGCGAGGACAGGCCCGTGTTCTGCCTGGCCGGGTTGCGCGCCCTTGATGCCTGGGAGCGCCGCATGCCGTGGCACCGCGCCCGGTGACCGGGGAATCTATGGTGCATGCGGGTAGGTGATGTGGTGACGGGCGCGCGGCGCGATTCCGGTGAACGAGGGCGGCGCAGCTGGCAGCACGCCTTCTTCTACTCGTGGCTGGTGGTGGCCACCGTCGGCCCGCTGTCCGACCGGGTCACCTCCGGTGAGGGGCTGCTGCTGCCGCTGGTGCTGATCGCGGTCATGGCAGCCTGGTACGCGCTGTGGATGGTCTGGGGCACGGAGCTGACCGGTCGGGCCACCGTCGTGTACCTGACTGGCGCCGGCGCGTTGTGGCTGTCGCTGCTGCTGGTGGACGGCTCGTTCGTGCTGCTGGGCATGATGGTGTTCGCGCCGCACTGCGTGGAGAGCCGCCGGTTCGGGTTGGCCGTGGTGGCGCTGGGCACCGGTGGCTGGATCTGGCAGCGCTGGGCGGCCACCGGCGCGGTGTCCTGGCCCGAGGTCGTCATCGCGCTGCTCATCGTGCTGGGCGGGGCGGCCACCGTCGGGTACGTCGGCTCGCACGCGCGGATCAGCGCCGAGCGGAAACGGCTCCTCGACGAGCTCCAGGCTGCCCAGGAAGCCCGCGCCGCCGCGCAGCGGCGGGCCGGCATCGCCGAAGAGCGGCAACGCCTGGCCCGCGACATCCATGACACCCTGACGCAGGGTTTCGCCAGCACCGTGATGCTGCTCGAGGCGGCCGAGGAGACCCTGCCCGTGACCGGCCCGTCGCGCCGCCACGTCGCGCAGGCGCTGCGCACGGCGCGGGAGAGCCTGGCGGAGAGCCGCCGGGTGGTGTTGGCGCTGCGACCAACACAGCTCGATGACACTGCGCTTCCCGAGGCCCTGCGGCAGCTGGCCGACAGGCTGTCGGAGGAAACCGGGCTACCGGCGGAAACGACGGTCACTGGGACACCCGCTCCGCTGGTCCTAGAAACACAGACCGCGCTGCTGCGCGTCGCCCAGGAAGCACTATCCAACGTGCGCTGGCACGCCCGCGCACACCGGGCCAGCCTCACCCTGTCCTATATGGACGGGGTCGTGATGCTCGACGTGCAAGACGATGGGATCGGTTTCGACACCAAGGAGATCGGTACCCAGGGCGAACGAA
>WHTC01000183.1 GCA_009379795.1 Nitriliruptorales bacterium
CAAGACCGCCGACCAGATCCTCGACAGCGTCGCCTCGTATTGTCAGCGAATCTCCGACTCAGGACACTAGCGCCATGGCAACTATCCAGATGGAGCATCCCGGACGAGGTTTACCTGGCCTACCTACAGCGCCTTTGACGCGCTGGTCGTCGCCCTCGCCGAATCCTTGAGATGCCCCGTGGTGACAAGCGATGCCCACATGTCCCGCGGCAGGGGGCTCGATGCGCCGTCGAAGTCCTCGAGTAAGCCAACGCCGCCGAGTCCGAAGGGCTGTCACTGCTCGTGGCCGGGTCATCGCGACGGCGGAGGCTGGGCGTCAGTCAGAGGTTGGCCACGCGCGTCGAAGCGGTGCAACCGCTGTGGGCTGGTGCCCTCGAAGGCGATGACCGCCGTTTCGAACATGGCGGCGTCGTCGCTGTGCACACCGACCGTCACCGGTCCCGAGACGTCCGCGAGGCTGGTCTCCCAGGCCTGGCTCTGCTTCTGCCGGGCCAGAAACGACACCAGCAGGCCGACTCCGGCGCCCGCGACCGCCCCGCCGGCGGCGAAGCCCACGATGGCCATCCCCTCCGGCATCGGGCGTGCGGTGAACACGACCGTGGCGAAGCCGAACAGCAGCCCGAGCACCAGGCCAATTCCGCCGCCGAACATGATCCCCCGCAGGGCGGTACGGACCGTGTGCTTCAGGAAGATGCGGTCGCGTTGCGGGGTGTCCTGGGTCTGCGCCTCGGCGGCCGCCTCGCCGGTCAACGAGATGTCATCGGCCTCCACGCCCTGCTCCTCCAGGCCCTCGACGGCCCTGCGAGCGCGGACCATGTCCGGATACCGCGCGGTCACGTTGAACGCGGCGTACTGCTCGCTGGCTCCCACGGAGATCGCGCTCCTCAACCGGCAACGTGTGGCAAATCCACGGTCCCGTGGTGCTACCCCGCGGCGCAGGCGGACAACCCGCACGGGATCTGCCCATCGGCGGGAGGACGAAGGTCCGCGCTCATCTCAGGCGCTCACGCGCCCACTCGACCCACGACTCCGGCAACGCAGGGGCGGCGAGCAGCCGCGGCGCCAGGGACTGGTCGCAGAAGTAGGCGCGCGCGATCAGACCGACGGTGACGTCGTGCGCAGGGCGGGACAAAACCTCAATTACATCGCCGGCACCGAGCTCACCCTCGTCCACGATCCGCAGGTAGGCGCCGGGACGGGCGGCCGCCGCGAAGCGCCGGGGGAAGTGGCGGTCGCCCATGCGCAGCCCGAGCTTGAAGCAGGGCAGCCGCGGCTGCCTGACCTCCAGCGTCGCGCTGCCGACCCGCCAGCGCTCCCCTACCAGGGTCCCGCTGAGGTCGATCCCGTGAGTGGTGAGGTTCTCGCCGAACGCCGCGGGGAGGAGGGGCCGGCCGAGCTCGTTCTCCCACCACCGCGTGTCCTCGGCGGCGTAGGCGTAGATCGCCTTGTCCTCCCCGCCGTGCACGGTGCGGTCCGCCTGGTCGTCACCGGTGAGGTTGACCCCGCTCACCGCGACCCGCCCGCTCACGGGATGTTTGAAGATCGCCGTGGAGACGGTGCGTCCCAGCCACTCGTACTCGGCTGGCGAGCCGGCGTTGACCGCTTCGACGTGGGCGGGCTGCCACGGCGGCGGGCTCACATCCTCCTCCTTCGGGTGCGGTCGGCCCCCACGGGTGCTTGCCCGGCGGCCGGTACACTGGCGTGGCGCTGGCGCCAGCATCGCGCCGGCGATGGGCGCCACGGCGCCATCCCTCCCCGTCCCGCCGAGAGCTGTCGCGCATGCCCGCACGCACCGACCGTCGCAACGTCGCCATCGTCGCTCACGTCGATCACGGCAAGACCACGCTCGTGGACGCCATGCTCTGGCAGACCGGGGCTTTCCGGGAGAACGCCGACGTTGCCCGGCGAGTGCTCGACTCCATGGATCTCGAGCGCGAGAAGGGCATCACGATCCTGGCCAAGAACACGGCGGTTCGTCGTGGCGAGGTCAAGATCAACATCATCGACACGCCCGGCCACGCCGACTTCGGTGGGGAGGTCGAGCGCGGGCTGACGATGGTCGACGGCGTCCTGCTGCTGGTCGACGCCAGCGAGGGCCCGCTGCCGCAGACCCGCTTCGTGCTGCGCAAGGCGTTGGCGGCCCGCCTGCCGGTCGTCCTCGTCATCAACAAGGTCGACCGCGGGGATGCACGGATCGCCGAGGTGGTCGACGAGGTCTACGAACTGTTCCTCGACCTCGACGCCGATGAGAGCCAGATCGAGTTCCCGATCGTGTACTGCAACGCCAAGGCCGGCGTCGCGGCGCGCGAGCCGGGAATGGTGACCAGCGGTCACGGGGGCAACCTCGATCCGCTGTTCGACACTTTGCTCGGCCACATCCCCGCCCCCGAGCACGACCCCGGCCACCCGCTGCAGGCCCTGGTCACCAACCTCGACGCCTCCCCCTACCTCGGGCGGCTGGCGCTGTGCCGGGTACGGCACGGGACGATCAGCCGCGGACAGCAGGTGGCCTGGTGCCGGGCTGACGGCCGCATCGAGCGGGTACGGGTTACGGAACTGTTCGTCACCGAGACGCTGAACCGGGTCGAGGCCGGGGATGCCGGACCAGGGGAGATCATCGCCGTCGCCGGCCTGCCCGAGGTCACGATCGGTGAGACCCTCGCCGACCCCGAGGATCCGCGGCCGCTGCCCGTCATCGCGATCGACGAGCCGAGCCTGGCCATGACCATCGGGGTGAACACCTCTCCCCTGGCCGGCCGGGATGGCACCAAGCTGACCGCGCGCCTGCTGAAAGCGCGCCTGGACGCCGAACTGGTCGGCAACGTCTCGCTTCGCGTCCTGCCCACCGAACGTCCCGATACCTGGGAGGTGCAGGGCCGCGGGGAACTGCAACTCGCCGTGCTTGTGGAGACGATGCGCCGTGAGGGCTTCGAGGTGACCGTCGGCAAGCCGCAGGTGGTCACGCGGGACATCGGCGGCCGCGTCCACGAGCCGGTGGAGCGCCTGTCGATCGACGTGCCCGAGGAGTATCTGGGCACGGTCACGCAGTTACTGGCGTTGCGCCGGGGTCGCCTGGAGAACCTCGTCAATCACGGCACCGGGTGGGTACGCATCGAGCAGGTCGTGCCCGCGCGGGGGCTCGTCGGATTCCGCACCGAATTCCTGACCGAGACCCGCGGCACCGGGCTGCTGCACCACGTGTTCGAGCGTTACGAGCCGTGGTTCGGCGAGTTGCGGACCCGGCCGACGGGCTCGCTGGTGGCCGATCGCCAGGGCGTGACCACCACCTTCGCCCTGCAGCAGTTGAGCGAGCGCGGGCGGTTGTTCGTCGAACCGGGCGTCGAGGTCTACGAGGGGATGGTCGTGGGCGAGAACGCGCGGTCAGAGGACATCAACGTCAACGCCACGCGTGAGAAGAAGCTGACGAACATCCGCTCGTCGACCGCTGACGAGCTCGTCCGGCTGACGCCCGCCATGATCCTGTCCCTGGAGCAGGCGCTGGAGTTCATCCGCACCGACGAGTGCGTCGAGGTCACGCCCGGCCGGGTGCGGCTGCGCAAGGTGACCCTGGACGCGCCGACGCGCGGCCGCGCGGCCAAGCGCGCGACCATCGCCGCTCGCGCCTGAGCCACTCGCCCTGACCCCCTTTCCTCACCGACGAACCGGTCGCAATGCCGGCTGATGAGGGAAGAGGGTCACTGACCGGCCCGTTCCATCGGGCAGGTGGCGCACGCTCCCGGGACACCGCAAGCACGCGCGGGCGCAACACAACGGGGGCCCGGCGCGTCTTTGGAGTACAAGCGTCCGACGACACTCGTACGCAGAGCGCAGATGGGGCAAGTTCCATGACCGAGGCCAGCGCCGTGGCCGTCCCCGAGGATGAGTTCAGGGCCGACCAGGGCATAGGCGATTACATCGCCATCGCGGTGGCGCTTCACCGCATCGTGCAGCGCGCCATGGGATCCCCCTTGACCACCTACGAAAGCTCTGCGGTGGAGGTGAACGGTTCCAGCGTGCTGGATCTCGCTGTGCATCCCGAGTAGTCGCGAAGCCACCCCTGTCGGCGGACTGTCCGCTCCCGCCGGCGAACACCGCGGTGCCGGCGGTTAGTCCGCAGCCGCCGGCACCGCAGCCCCCCCCCAGCCCCCCACCTGACCCCGACCCCGGTTCATTCTTGACATTGACGTCAATGTCAGTAGCCTGCTTTCATGGCGTCCCTATCCGCGCTCGCCGCTGTCCGCTCGCCAGCGCCCACGATCCCGCCCCCGCCGATTCCCGCGAGCCCTGGTGCGTCCGCATTCAGCTCGGCGGATGAGCAGGAGGTCGTCGCCCCGATGGGAGACGAGCCCGCCTCGGTCCTCCTGGGGTCCGTCGCCGCCGGCATGGCTCTGGTGGTGGCGCCCAGCATCGGACGCTTCCGTCCACTGGTGGACACCGGCCTGGTCGCCTCCGGGACCGTCATCGCCGTGGTGAACGGCGGCGGCGGACGCGCCGACGACGTCCGGGTGCCCGTGGCCGCGGAGGTGCGCGGCCTGCTCGCCCTCGAGGGCCAGACCGTGCAGACCGGTCAGGCCCTGGCCTGGGTCCGTCGCCTGGACCGCTGACGGTGCCCACCCTCAACAACCAGCGCGGGCGCGTCCGCACGATCGACGACCGGACCCGCCCGTCCCAACCCGGTCCAGCCCGACTGGAGTCGCTGGTCGACCCGGGGACGTTCCGCGAGTTCGGCAGCCAGGCCCGGCATCGTGTCAACTCCTTCGGTATGGCCGCCAAGCGACCCAAAGGCGATGGGGTGATCACGGGTTCCGCCCGCATCGACGGGCGACCCGTCGGCGTGTTCGAGCAGGACCCGCGAGCCCTCGGCGGCTCCCTCGGCGAGGTGCACGCGGCCAAGATCGCTGCCGTGCTCGACCACGCCACCAGGGTCCGCGTGCCCGTGGTCGGCCTGCTGGACTCCGGCGGCGCGCGTATCCAGGAGGGCGTGGCCGCGCTCGACGGGTACGGCGAGATATTCCGCCGCAACGTCATGCTGAGCGGGCGCGTCCCCCAACTCAGTGTTGTCCTGGGCGCCTGCGCTGGTGGCGCGGTGTACTCACCGGCGCTGACCGATATCGTGATCATGCGGCGCACGGGTGCGCACATGTTCGTCACCGGACCGAAGGTGGTCCGGGCGGTGACCTTCGAGGACGTCACCCTCAGCGACCTCGGCGGCGCGGGCATCCACAGCACCGCCTCGGGCGTGGCGCACCTGGTTGCGGAGGACACCGACGACGCTGTCGACATGGCCCGGAGCGTGCTCAGCTACCTGCCGAGCTCCTGCTGGGATGATCCGCCCGTGGCCCCGCCCGCCGATCCTGAACACCTGCCCACGATCCCGGGTGACCATCGGACGGCTTACGACGTCCGCGGCGTCGTGCACGGCGTCATGGACGCCGGCAGCTTCCTGGAACTCCAGGAGGCCTTCGCCGCCAACATCGTCATCGGCTTCGCGCGGGTGGAGGGGCGCCCGGTGGGTGTCGTCGCCAACCAGCCGCGCATCCTGGCAGGGTGCCTGGACATCGCGGCGTCAGAGAAGGGCGCACGCTTCGTCCGCCTGTGCGACGCCTTCGGCCTGCCGCTGGTGGCTCTGGTCGACGTTCCCGGCTTTCTGCCCGGCCTTGGGCAGGAGGCCGGCGGCATCATCCGCAAGGGCGCCAAGCTGCTCTACGCCTTCGCCGAGGCCAGCGTCCCACGCGTGACCGTCGTGCTGCGCAAGGCTTTCGGCGGCGCCTACATCGTGATGAACTCGAAGTCGCTGGGCGCGGACGCGGTGTACAGCTGGCCAGGAGCGGAACTGGCGGTCATGGGCGCGGAGGGCGCTGTCGACGTCATCTTCCGCCGTGATCTGGAGAAGGATCCGTCACGGCGCGGCGAACTGCTCGCACGCTACCGTGCCGAGGCGATGGCTCCGAACCTGCCGGCCGAGCGTCTCAGCGTTGACGAGGTCATCGCGCCCGACGACACCCGCGCCACCATCGCCGCCACCCTGGACTCGCTGGAGCGCAAGGCCATCCCGCGCTTCCGTCACGACAACCTTCCCCAGTGAGGCCGGGAGCCTGATCCGAATCTTCAAGGTGAGGCCCTCCGCGTGGCCGGATCCGATCGAACGATGTACTGTCTCGGCCTCTGCGCCCACGATCTGAGGCTTGCTGGACCGCCGCCACGATGACGACCAGGCATGAGGAGGCGCCGCCGAAGGGAACCGACGGCGCGCGTAACGCCAGGGCCGGCCCTCCGCAGGGGTCGCGGCCGGCTGAGGCCGACCTCGCCCGCGTACAGGACGAACTCGCGAGACGAGTGGCTGCGGTCACGCGCCTCGGCGATCTTGGCACGCCGGTCAGCAACATGGCCGACGTCCAGCCGGTCCTCGAGGAGTTGCTGCGCACCTTCAGCGCGCTGCTGCGGGCGGACGCCGCGGTCCTGATGCGCTATGACGCC
>WHTC01000353.1 GCA_009379795.1 Nitriliruptorales bacterium
CGCGGAGGAGGCGATCCGGGACGCGGGCTGTCTCACCGTGGGGATCGCCGTGCGCAGGCCGGACGTGCCGCAGATCTACGTGTACGAGACGCGGACAGACTGGCGCGGGATCTACCTCGCTCCACCTCGCCCCGGCGCCACGGCGACCGTCACCTTCACCCTGGATCTCGCGGTCTTGACCGGCGAGTATCTGGTGGACCTGCTGCTCGCCCGTCCCGCGAGCAATACGATCCACGATCGCTGGCAGGGCGCCGTCACGTTCCGCGTGGCCAGCCCCGTTCACGAGTTCGGTGTGGCCCGCATGGACGCGCACATCGGGATCTGGAATCCGGACGGGCACTGGCCTGCGGAGCTCCATGCGCCCGACCTGGAGCGCGGTGGGCCGCGCGAGCACCCCCTCCGCGAGGATCGGCCTTCTCCCGGCTACGAGCCCTCAATGCCGCGCCTGCGGCAGGACGGGTCGCCCGCATCCCCGGCCCCCTCCTGAGGGTTGGCGTGAAGGTCACCGCTTGCGTCGTCAGTTGGAACACCGCCGAGTACCTGCCCGGCGTGCTCACCAGCCTGCTCGCCCAGACCCATCCCAACCTCGACGTCCTCGTGGTCGACAACGCCAGCCTGGACGGCAGCGACGATGTCGTGCGCGGGTTTCCCGACGTGCGCCTCGTGGCCAACCAGGTCAATCGCGGGTTCGCCGGGGCCGCCAACCAGGGGGTGGCGCTCGCCGTCGACGCCGACGCCTTCCTCGTATGCAACCCGGACGCAACCCTGGAACCGGACTACGTGGCCAGGGCGGTCAAGGCCCTCGCCGATCGCGACCGCCGCGCCGCCGTGCAGGGGAAGCTGTGGCGCAGCCAGGGCGCCGATCCCACGAGGGCGGGGGAGCGGATCATCGACACCACCGGGCATCTGGCGTTCCGGACGCGGTTGTTCCGGAACCGGGGGGAGGGCCAGGTCGACGTCGGGCAGTTCGACGAGGCCGGCGAGGTGTTCGGGGTGTCCGGTGCGCTGGCGCTCTACCGTGTCGCCGCGCTGCACGACGTCGCCTGCCGCGGCGAGGTGTTCGACGAGGATCTCTTCGCGTTCTGGGAGGACGTCGACCTCGACTGGCGGCTGGCCCTGCGCGGCTGGTCGACCTGGTATACCCCCGATGCCTGCGCCTGGCACGAGCGGGGTGGCTCCGGGCCCCGCCGCAGCGCCGTCGTCGAACGGTTGAACTTCGTCAACCGGGCGCTCGTGGTGCTGAAGAACGACCATCCACCCTCGCTGCTGCGCGCCTCGCCGGGAGTCGCCTTCACCACCACGCTGAAAGCCGGCGAACTGGCATTGACGGTGCCCAGCGCCTTCCTGCGCTCCTTGGGATCGGTGCGGCTGATCCCTCGCACGCTGGAGCGTCGCCGGCACGTCCAGCGGAACGCCACGGTGGCCCCCGCCGAGGTCGTTGCCCGCTGGTTCGAGCCCTTCGACTACAGCGACTGGATGAGGGCCTGGTGGCGGCGGGTCCGCTGATTGGCACCGGGCGTTCTCTCGCCTCGTAGGCGCAAGGTCACCTTCCGTACATCAAGACTTGACGGCGTTGCATGCGTGCGCGAGAATGACAATCACGTAATTCCATGGACGTATGTTCCATGCACATATGGACGTGACGTATTGGCGTTCACCAGCCAGCCGCGGCAAGCGGATGACCTGGCCGCGGCTGGGCGAGTGAGAGGGGGAGACCAGTGCAGATAGAGAACCTGCCCTGGGCCACCGGCGCCGCATGTCTCCAGGCCGACCCTGAAACCTTCTTCCCCGAGAAGGGTGGCTCCACCAGGGAGGCGAAGCGGATCTGTATGCAGTGCACGGTTCGCGAGGAGTGTTTGGAATATGCCCTCGCAAACGACGAGCGTTTCGGTATTTGGGGAGGCCTCAGCGAGCGCGAACGACGCAAACTCCGCCGTATCGCGTCCTAGAAGTTCAGCCTCCTGACCACCGGGATGGCATTCTGCGCCCGGATGCGGCAGACTCTCGGGGCCGGTCCGAACCGGTCGCGGGTGACGGCACGGGAGGGCCGAAGACTGATCGGCCCTTACCGGGAGTGAGAGCATACCCGGGACACACAGGGTCCTCATGCTCTCGCCCGCGGCAGCGACCCGCCGATCACCTCCAAGCCTTCCCATGATTCCCTACGACCTCGGACAACCCGCGCCTGACTTCCCGACGCATCCGCCGAGCGGATCGCCGGCGATGCCCCGTGTGTACGCGGTCCTCGTTGTCAATAACGGGTCTGAGTGGCTGAGCGAGGTGCTCGACACCCTCGACAGCCCGCAGTACCCCAATCTCGA
>WHTC01000470.1 GCA_009379795.1 Nitriliruptorales bacterium
GCTTGCTGCGGCGCTGTTGCGTCACGGCAGGAGTGTCCGTCAACTCGGCGCCGTGCTCACAGCTGTCAGCCTCGCCATCCTCCTCGAGGCCGAGCGGCGCCGACCGGCCGCCCGACTGGCCGAGGATTAGCCTTGCCAGGGTGCGCGCCATGTGGCGCGTATGGTCCAATGGGCAAAGGGGGAGATGGTGGACTTCGGGCTGGTGATGTTCGTCACCGATGAGACGATCGATCCCGTGACGCTGGGGCAGGCCGCGGAGGATGCGGGCTTCGAGTCCCTGTTCCTGCCGGAGCATACGCACATCCCGATCAGCCGTGACACTCCGTGGCCTGGAGGCAGCGAACTGCCGCGCGAGTACGCGCGTACCTACGACCCGTACGTGGCGCTTACGGCGGTGGCCGCCACCACCGAGCGGCTCAAGGTGGGGACCGGTATCTCCCTGGTCGTGCAGCACGACCCGATCGTGCTCGCCAAGCAGATCGCCAGCCTCGATCTGCTGTCGCAAGGACGGTTCCTGTTCGGCGTCGGAGGGGGCTGGAACCGTGAGGAGATGCGCAATCACGGCACTGATCCGGCGGCCCGCTGGGAGTTGATGCGCGAGCGGGTTCTCGCCATGAAGGCGATCTGGGCCCAGGATGAGGCCGCTTTCCACGGGCAGGTTGTGGACTTCGAGCCGCTGTGGTCCTGGCCCAAGCCCGTCCAGCGACCGCACCCTCCCGTCCTGGTCGGAGGCAACGGTCCCGGCACCTTCGACCGCGTGCTTGAGTACGGCGACGGCTGGTTCCCGCTCGCTCGCGAAGTGTCGGGACTGCCTGACCGGATCGCCGAGCTGCAGGGGCGGGCCGCCGCCAAGGGACGTGACCGTGTGCCGGTTACCCTCTTCGGCGTGCGGGCAGACGACGCCAGCGTCGAGCAGGCCGCGGCGGCGGGCGTCAATCGCTGTGTGTTCAGGCTGCCGCCGGTGGCGGCTGAGGGCATATTCCCGCGAATCAAGCGCTACGCCGAGGTGGCCAAGCGGCATGCTTCCTGAACGGAATCCGAAGCCACCCGGCGCCACGGCCCCGCCCACGGGCGTCGCGACCGGGAACTCAACCGAAATGGACGCGCAGAGGCCCGCGCTTCATGCCACTATGCACTGTCGGCGAGGTGCAGGCGCCGGTTCCGGCCAGAATGCGCGCAGTGAAGGCAGGCAGATTGCAGCAGCTGGATGACCCCTGGGGGGAAACAGAGGACGCCTTCGTGCGTCTCCTTACTGCTGCTCGCGACGGTGAGGACTGGGCCTGGGAGCAGATCTA
>WHTC01000272.1 GCA_009379795.1 Nitriliruptorales bacterium
CTGCCCAGTATCCACTGGACGCTCACTGGTAGACCTGGTCAAGCATGCGTTCGCACACGACAGCGCATCGCCAGGACCAATTTCAGCAGAGCTTGCCTGTGCCCTACAAGTCAAGGGCGCCGGGTAACCCATCGCCCTCGGCAGCCTACCCTTGTCCTGATGGAGATCCGCCCCGCGTGCTGGGCGCCGTGATCCCGTGGAGACTGCGGCCCTGAGGCGGGAGGGATGACGATGACACGACGCAGACGAGGGCGGGCCGACGACGGGCTGGCGATTGCGGGTGCGGTACTGCTAGTCCTGGGAATCTGGTTCCTGGCGGGGCTGCCAGGGACCGCGGAGGTCGGTGGCCCGATCGGCCGGTTCATCGCCAACTACTGGCAACTTCTGCTGGTGATCGCGGGACTGGCACTGCTCGCTCGAGCGTACGGTGTGCTGCGGCGGTAGGCGCGCGTCGGCCTGGGAGACGCCGAGTCCGAGCCAGCGAACTCCCAGGAACGCGTCGCGTCCACCCAGGATCTACAGGCGGCCGTAGGCGGTGAGGATTCGGAGCGCCTTCAGCGTCTCAGAGCCTCGCCATTCAAGCATCGAGGCGGCGCTCGGCGGCTCCCAGGTGACCGGCCACCCGCCGTCGGGCTGCTGATCGCCCTGCAGACGATCCAGATGTGCCTCGATCACGTCGTCCGCAAACAGCGATCGCCAGCGACTGTCCGGCTCAGGGGCAAACTCCAGCGGAGGCAGGCCGTAGCTCGGGTCGGCGGGATCGGCCCGGAACCACTTGGCCTCGGCAACTGCTCGGCCACCGCCGGCGCGAGCGCCTCGGCCCGGGCCCGGTCGGGCACGTGCTCGAGGAAAACGAGCACCTCGCGGAGGGCGTGGGCGTCGTCGGGCAGTGCATCGTCGAGGGAAGCCCAGCAGAACGCGGTTGCCCGCTCCATCCAGGGGTGGTCGGCACCGAGCTTGTGCAGCAACCCGACGAGCCCGGCGGTGGGGAAGACGCCCGGGGTGTAGGTCCACTCGCTCCAGTGCTCGGCGCGGGGGTAGGCCTCGATCGACGGAAACGCGAGGGGCACCGCGCCATCGGGCCTCCCTACCGCGGCGAGGAAGTTGCAGGCGTGCCGCACCATCGTGTCGTCGGTCGTTCCGGCAGCGTCCAGCACTTGCAGGGCCACCTCGACGTCGGCGGGCAAGCTGTGGGGGCAGCGTTTGTCGGGCTCGAGCCCGTGACCGAACCCGCCGTCGTCGTTCTGATAGCCGCGCAGCGCGTCGATCACGCCCGTAGCAGGGGCACCCTCGAACATCGTGCACAGCAGGCGCCGCTCGAGGAGGCGGCCCTCCCGGAGAATGAATGCGCGGCCGGCGTCGAAGACTTCAGTCATGCCCCGACCGTACGCACGCCTCAGGATCGTGTCTTGAACAGATCGGACGGGTGGAGACCGGCGAGCCGGCCGCACTCACGGGTGAGGTGGGCCTGATCCGCGTACCCGGCGTGGGCGGCCAGAGCGGCCAGGCCGAGCCGATCACCCGCCGCATGGCCAGCCATCCCGAGAGCGCGGCGGAAGCGGAGGATCCGGTCGAGCGTCTTCGGACCGTAGCCGACGGCGGCCGTGCAGCGGCGGTGCAGGTGACGCTCGCTCACGTCGAGGCGTCGGGCCAGCGTGGCGACGATCCCGGCTCCAGCCGAGCCCCGCGTCAGGGTGTCGACGACGGTGGCCACCAGCGGATCGGCCGGTTGGGCGTCCGGGAGCCGCTCGAGCAGGGCCCGCTCGTGTATGTGGGTGGCAGCCTCGGCCGTGGTCGCCGCAACCAGACGTTCAGCCAGTGCGCCGGCCGGGCCGGCTCCCCAGAGGTCGGCCAGCGATACCCGCAGGTCGACAAGCTCGGCTGCCGACAGCCCCAGGTGGACCGGCGCTCGGCCGGGGCGGAAGCGGATGCCCACGAACGTCAGTCCCGGGCGCGGTGCGATCGGCACCGGTCCCGTATCGGGCCCGGCCACCTGAAGCCGGACGCCGTCCCACACGATGTCGAGGCAGCCGTCGGGCAGGACGCGGTCCGTGTACCCAACGTGATCATCGATGGCGCCGACCCACGTGCACGCCACGTGCTCCGCGAGAGCGGCATGGGGGGCGAATTCTTCGTAGCGGCTCACCGCGCCCAGTTTTCCACACGCGGGACACCCAGCGGCCAGGGCTGGCCGGACGACGCTGGGTGGGACCCTCCGGTCGCGTATCCGTTACGCTTGAGGCAGCGGTACGCCGGGGGAGCTCGAACGAGCTGAGAGTGCGCAAATGGCGCAGACCCCAAGGACCTGATCCGGTTAGCACCGGCGGAGGAAGTGCGTCATGGTCGGCTCAACGCTTGGTTTCGTCACGCTCGCCCTTGCCCTGGGGCTGTTCGCCCTGATCGGCTTCAGGGCCCGTCGCCACGGCGGCGACCTCGAGGACTACATGGTCGCTCGCAACAGTCAGGGCGCGGGAACCCTCGGTCTGTCGTTTCTCGCATCCGGCCTGGGAGCCTGGATCCTGTTCGCTCCACCCGAGGTGGGTGCGTTCATCGGGTTGGCCGGCATCATCGGGTACGCGGTCGCCGCAGCGGCGCCGCTGCTGGTGTTCGCACTGCTCGGCCCCCGACTGCGCCGCGTGGTGCCGGCCGGCCACAGCCTGACCGAGTTCGTGCGGCTGCGTTTCGGCGGGGTGTTCCACGCCTACGTGGTCGGCGTCTCGGTGCTGTACATGCTGATGTTCGTCACCGCCGAGCTCACCGCAATCGGCGCCGTCACCGCGACCCTGTCCGGGCTCGATGCCCGCATCGCGGTGGTCGCGGTCGCGGTCGCAACGCTCGCCTACACCGCCTACGGCGGGCTGCGCGCCAGCCTGCGCACCGACCGCTGGCAGGCCGTCCTGGTCATTGTGCTGCTGGCGATCGGCGGCGCGGCGGCGGTCCTCGCTCTGCCCGCGCCTGCGGAGGCGCTGGCGGACTCCGGGCGGCTGACGGTGGACCGCGTCGGCATCGAGGCCGGCGTCACACTGGTGATCGCGGTCACGGCAGCCAACCTGTTCCATCAGGGCTACTGGCAGCGGGTGTGGGCGGCTCGTGGCACCCGGTCGCTGACCCTCGGCGGCTCCCTCGGCGGCCTGGGCTCGATCCCGGTCGTCCTGGCGGTGGGGCTGCTGGGCATCCTGGCGCTCGGCGCTGGCGTCGACCTGGGCGATCCGCCGGTCCCGTTCTTCGCCCTCGTTCCCGGGCTGCCCGACTGGGTGATCGTGGTGGTCCTGGTGGCGGGCGTGGCGCTGGTGGCCTCGTCGGTGGACACGCTGGAGAACGGCCTGGCGGCGTTGGTGGCCGCGGAGCGTCCCAGCCTGTCGTTGCGGGCCGCGCGGGTCGTCACTGTCGTCCTGATGGTCCCGGCGGTCGCGGTGGCGTTCCAGGGCTACTCGGTGCTGCGACTCCTGCTGATCGCCGATCTCCTCGCGGCGACGGCCGTGGTGCCGGCGCTGCTGGGCCTGTGGCGGCGCGCCACCCCGGCAGGAGCGCTCACCGGGGGCGCGGCAGGCCTCATCGGCGCCGTCCTCCCTGGCATCGTCGCGACGGGGTCGCTGACCGCGGGGCTGCTGCTGGCCACGTTTCCC
>WHTC01000473.1 GCA_009379795.1 Nitriliruptorales bacterium
GAGGTCGTGCAGGACACCGAGGTGCTGGGCAGCCGACGCGAGGAGAAGCTCCCGCTCGCTCAGGGTGGCAGGTTCGTCGGCCTGGTGATGCTGTTCGATCTCGAGACGACGGAGCCGTTGGCGATCATCCACGACTCCGGCCTGCAGCGCCTGCGGGTGGGCGCCACGAGTGCGTTGGGGGCCAAGTACCTCAGCCGAGGCGGCGCTCGCCGCGTTGGCCTCATCGTCACAGGTTGACAGGCCGGACCGTAACTGGAGGCACTGGTCCGTGTGCGGAACATCGAGGAGGTCGTCGTGTTCAGTCTGAACCCCGACCGCCGTCAGGAGTTCGTGGCCACGATGGCGTCCCGCGTAGACGCCAAGGTCATCGCTGCGGAGGCGCCCGCGACGTCGTCGACGGTGCCCGATATCGTGGTGTGCGCGACCAACTCGCTGCACCCCGTGTTCGACGGCAGCTGGCTGGTCGCCGGCCAGCACGTCAACTCGCTGCAGTCCGGCGAGCTGGACGACGCCACACACGAGCGCGCTGACCTCATCGCTGTGCGGGCGCGGGAGCCGTCGCGTTCCTATTACCAGGCCGCTGCGCCGCAACGCAGTAGCTTATCGCAGCGCTGGCAGAAGCAAAGCGAGCGCTGGGACGACAGGGTCGTCACGCTTGGTGGAGTCATGGTGGGCGCGGAGCGAGGCAGGGTCAACGATGAGCAGATCACCCTGTTCGGCGGCAGCGGGACGGGTCCAAGCTCCGGCCTGGGTGCAGTTCGCCGCCGTCGGGAAGGCGATCTACGACGCTGCGGTCGCGCGCGGTGTTGGTCGCGAGATCCCGACGGAATGGCTTCTTGAGCAGAACCATCCCTGATCCCGGCCCAGCTGATTTGGTTGTTGGCCAGCGAGGAGAGCAAGAAGATGCTGCTGTTGCGCAACGCCGACGTCCAATCGGTGCTGGACATGCCCGCGACCATCGCAGCGCTGCGCGCCGGGTATGCCGACCTAGCCGCGGGCGAGGCCGCCTACATCCCCCGCATCGACCTGTACGCCCCCACAAGCCGGGACGACGACTACTACCGTTGGGGCAGCATGACCGGCACGTGCCGCACCTACGGCGTCCTCGCCACGCGGATCAAGTCTGATGTGGTGTCCTGGCCACAGGGCCGCACGGAGGAGAAGTACTGCGTCGAGCCGGGCACCTACTCGGGCATCATTTTGCTGTACTCCACCGACAACGGGGAGCCGGTGGCGCTGGTGCAGGACGGCTACCTGCAGCACATGCGGGTGGGCGCCAGCGCC
>WHTC01000060.1 GCA_009379795.1 Nitriliruptorales bacterium
CATGAACGCCGAAAACCTGCAGGCGTTGGAGATCCCATGAACGCCGAAAACCTGCAGGCGTTGGAGACCTCATGACCGTCCCCGCGGGCTACTACCTTGCCCTGGCCGCCGCGCTGTTCGTCGTGGGTGTGGTCGGCGTGCTGATCCGGCGCAACCTCATCGTGATGTTCATGTGCATCGAGCTCATGCTGAACAGCGTCAACCTGACCCTGGTCACCTTCTCCCGCATCCACGGCAACCTTCAGGGGCAGGTGCTGTCCTTCTTCGTGATCGTCGTGGCCGCCGCGGAGGTCACGGTCGGCCTGGCGCTCATCGTGAACCTGTTCCGCCTGAAGGCGTCAACCGACGCCGACGACGTCGACGCCCTGCGGGCATGAGTGCCGAAGACATGCGGGCACTGGGGTCGGGCATGAGTGCGCGGGCGGCGTTGCCGGCTTCTCGACGGCTAGGACTGAAGACATGCCAATGATCGTCCTCGCCGCCGAGGCGGCCGGAAGGCCGCTGGAGGCGATCTCCTCCCCCTCAGCGGGCTCACCGGTCGACCTCGCGTGGCTCATCCCGGTGGTGCCCGCGATCAGCGCGGCGCTGTTGCTGCTGTTCGGCAAGCGTCTGGGCCGGGCATCGGCCTGGGTGGCCGTTGCCGCCGTCGGTGTCTCGACCTGGCTGTCGACCACGGTCTTCGTGTTCCTGGCGGGCCAGCCCGCGGGCGAGCGCACCTTCATCCGCAGCCTGGGCACCTGGCTCAACGCCGGGGAGATGGACGTCGAGTGGTCGATCCTGGTCGACCCGCTCAGCTCGGTGATGCTGCTGCTGGTCACCTGGGTGAGCCTGTTCATCCACCTGTATTCCGTGGGCTACATGCACGGCGACGAGCGCTACTCGCGCTTCTTCGGCTACCTCAATCTGTTCGTGGCCTCGATGCTCGTGCTGGTGCTCGGCGAGAGCTTCGTCACCCTGTTCGTGGGCTGGGAACTGGTCGGGTTGTGCAGCTACCTGCTGATCGGGTTCTGGTTCGAGCGACGGGCTTATGCCAGCGCGGCGACGAAAGCGTTCATCCTCAACCGCATCGGCGATGCCGGTTTCATCATCGCGATGCTCGTGATCTTCGCCCAGTTCGGTTCGCTCTCGCTGGGGGCGGTGCTGCCAGAGGCCGCCACCGTGCTGACCACGGGCACCGCGGCGGTCATCTGCCTGCTGCTGCTCATTGCCGCCACCGGCAAGAGCGCGCAGATCCCGCTGTACGTCTGGCTGCCCGACGCGATGGCCGGCCCGACCCCGGTCAGCGCACTGATCCACGCCGCCACCATGGTGACCGCCGGCGTCTACCTGATCGCCCGCACCTCGCCGCTGTATGCCCTGGCCGACGATGTCGGCCTCCTTGTCGCCACGGTGGGGATCGCCACCGCACTGATCACCGCGATCATCGCCTGCGCCCAGGTGGACCTGAAGAAGATCCTCGCCTATTCCACGATCAGCCAGTTGGGCTACATGTTCGTCGGCGTCGGGATCGGCGACTACACCGCCGGGATCTTCCACCTGCTGACCCACGGGTTCTTCAAGGCGCTGCTGTTCCTGGCCGCGGGGTCGGTGATGCACGCCCTGGCCGACGAGGCCGACATTCGCCGCATGGGCGGGCTGTTCCGCACCATGCCGGTGACCGCGACGACCTCGGCGATCGGAGTCCTGGCGATCGCCGGGCTCCCACCGCTCGCCGGCTTCTGGTCCAAGGAGGAGATCCTCGCGGCCGCCGCCGGATCCTCGGAGGCCGGGGTGGTCATCTGGGCACTCGGGATCCTGGTCGCCGGGCTGACCGCCTTCTACATGACCCGCTGGTTCGTGCTGATCTTCCTCGGCCGGGAGCGCTGGCGCACGGTCGACCAGCCCACGGCCCCCGCCGACCAGGAGGCCGGCGTGCGCGGCGGCCCGCCGCGGCCAACGCTGCATCCTCACGAGTCCCCGCCCTCGATGACCGTGCCGCTGATCGTGCTGGCCGCGGCCAGCGCGCTGGGCGGCCTCATCAACATCGATCCTGAGACCGGCTTCCTGCACGGTTGGCTGGTCGGTCCGAGCGTGCTCGCGTTCGAGCCCCAGATCGACGTGCTCACCGGGACAGTTCAGGTGGCTGCAGCGGTGCTCGTCTCCGTGCTCGGCATCGGCGTCGCCTGGACCATGTACCGGCGGGTGGACATCGCCACGGTGGGGGTTGGCGGGGGTGTCCGGCGGGCGGCCCGTGAGGCGTTCCGGGTGGACGGGTTGTACGAGACGATCGTGCTGCGTCCCGGCCGGCTGCTCGCCGAGGGCTTCAGTCTGTTCGACCGGCGCGGCGTGGACGGCGCGGTCAACGGGTTGGCCCGGCTGACTGGCGGGCTCGCGACCCTTGGCCGCAGGACCCAGACCGGCTTCGTACGCAGCTATGCGCTGGCGGTCCTCGGAGGCGCCGTGCTGATCACCATGCTGTTCATCGGGATCATCGTCCGGACGGGGGCGAACTGATGGACCTCGGCGACTTCCCGATCCTGACTGTGCTGATCCTGATCCCGGTCGCGACGGTGCTGGCGATCGCCGTGCTGCCCGCGACCGATCGCAGGGCGATCCGCGTCGCCGCTCTGGGTGGCACCGTGATCACCTTCGTCGCCTCGCTGCTGCTGCTGGTCGGTTTCGAGGTCGGCGAGGCGGGCTTCCAGTTCGGCGAGACCCGGACCTGGATCCCCGACTACGGGGTCACCTACCGGCTGGGTCTGGACGGCGTCAGCCTGTTCCTGGTCCTGCTCACCACGCTGTTCATGCCGCTGGCGGTGCTCGCGGCATGGGAGCAGGAGGACCGTGCGAAGGGCTTCTTCGCCGCGTTGATCGGTCTGGAGGCGGCCCTCATCGGGGTGTTCGTAGCGCTGGACCTCCTGCTCTTCTACGTGTTCTTCGAGATCATGCTCGTGCCGATGTACGGCCTGATCGGCATCTGGGGCAGCGAGCAGCGGCGCTACGCAGCGATCAAGTTCTTCATGTTCACCCTCGTGGGCGGGCTGTTCATGCTGGTCGGCATCCTCTACCTGTACTTCGCCGCCGGGGCGGAGTCGTTCGACTACACCTTCGTCCTGGAGAACGCAGCGCTCACCGGCAGCGCGCAACTGCTCCTGTTCGGTGCTTTCTTCATCGCCTTCGCCATCAAGGTGCCGCTGTTCCCGGTCCACACCTGGCTGCCGGACGCGCACACCGAGGCGCCGACGGTCGGTTCGGTGATCCTGGCGGCGGTCATGCTGAAGATCGGCGGGTACGGGTTCCTGCGCTACTCCTTGCCCTACTTCCCGCAGGCGACCCAGGATCTCGCGCCGGCGGTCCTGACCCTGGCGGTGATCGGCGTCCTCTATGGGGCGCTGGTGGCCGCGATGCAGCGCGACGTGAAGCGCCTGGTCGCCTACTCCTCGGTGAGCCACCTCGGTTTCGTCGTGCTGGGCACCTTCGCCATCGAGACGACCGCAGCCGCCGGCAGCGTTGTCCAGATGATCAACCACGGCCTGTCCACTGGAGCGCTGTTCCTGCTGGTCGGTTTCATGTACGAGCGCACGCACAGCCGCGCGATCAGCGCGCACTCCGGGCTGCTGAAGGCCGCCCCGGTGTTCGGCGGGCTGTTCCTGTTCGTCACCATGAGTTCGATCGCCCTGCCCGGGCTGAATGGCTTTGTCGGGGAGTTCCCGATCCTGCTCGGGTCCTTCCGTACCGTGCCGTGGGCGGCGGGGCTGGCCGTGTTCGGGGTGATCTTCGCCGCGCTCTACCTGCTGTGGGCGTACCAGCGCATGTTCCATGGCCCGGTCGAGGGGCGTGCGAACACCATGACCGATCTCGTTCCCCGCGAGTTGCTCGTGATCGCCCCGCTGATCGTGCTCATGCTGGTGATCGGGCTGTATCCCAAGCCGCTCTACGACCGGGTCAACCCGAGCGTGGAACAGATCGTGAGCGGCGTGCAGGACGCCACCGTCGCCGACATCGACGAACAGGACCAGTCATGAGTGCCGAATACGTGCAGGCGCTGGGTCTGTGATGACCGGCCTCGCTCAGCTTTCCCTGGCTCCCGTCGACTTCCCGTGGGCGGCCATCAGTCCTGAGCTCGTCCTGTTCGGGACGGGGCTCCTGGTCCTGTTGATCGACGCCGGAGGCCGCCAGCGGCTCGCATCATCATTCGTGGCGCTGGCGGTCCTTGCCGGCGCCGCGGGGTTGGCCGCCGGGTTGGGGCCTGACTTCACCACCCGGGAGTACGTCCTGTGCGGGCTGGTTGGCCTGGCAGGTGTGCTGCAGTTCGCTCTGACCGCGCTGTGGCGTGACCGTCCCCGTACCCTCGGGGCGATTCTCACCGTGCTGGGGTTCGCCGGGGCGCTCGGCGCCACCGTCTGGCAGTGGATGATCTACAGCGATCCTGGTCTGCTGTTCCAGGGCCGGCCGATCGTGTCCACCGACAGCCTGCTGGCGCAGATGTTCGCGGTTGACGGGATCGCGCTGTTCACCCGTTTCACGGTCTGCGTGGGCGGCATGATCACCGTGCCACTGGGCTTCGCCTACGCCGAGGAGCGCCGGATCCACCGCGGCGAGTATTACCCGCTGCTGCTGTTTGCGGCGACGGGCATGACCCTGCTCGCGGCGAGCGCGGACCTGATCATGGTCTTCATCTCGATCGAGATCCTGTCGCTGTCCCTGTACATCCTCTGCGGGTTCGCCAAGCGGGACCTGAACTCGCAGGAGTCCGCGCTCAAGTACTTCCTTCTGGGAGCCTTCTCCTCGGCGCTGCTGCTGTACGGCGTGGCGCTGACCTACGGCGTCTCGGGCTCGACCAACATCGCCGAGGCGGGCCGGGCGTTCGCCGACCTGAGCGGCAACCAGGGGCTGATCCTCGCCGCCATGGGTTTGCTGATCGTCGGTCTGGGATTCAAGGCGTCGCTGGTGCCCTTCCACATGTGGACGCCCGACGTCTACCAGGGGGCGCCCACCCCGGTCACCGGCTTCATGTCGGGCGCGACGAAGGCCGCCGCCTTCGCCGCGTTCCTGCGCATCTTCGTCGGTGCCTTCGCGCCGATCCAGCTGTCGTGGATCCCCGTGGTGTCCGTGCTGGCGGTCCTGACCATGCTGCTCGGGGCGATCCTCGCCGTGGTGCAGACCGACCTGAAACGCATGCTCGCCTACTCCACCATCGCCCACGCCGGCTACATCCTGCTCGGCCTGCTGGCGGTCAGCCGCGAGGGGGTCAGCAGCACGCTGTTCTACCTGCTGATCTACACATTCATGTCGCTAGGGTCCTTCGGGGTGCTGGCGCTGGTCGAGCGTCGTGCGCACAAGGCTGTCACCATCGACGATGTGCGCGGGCTCGGGCGCAGCTACCCCTTCCCCGCCGGGCTGATGGCGCTGTTCCTGCTGTCGTTGGCAGGCATCCCCGGGACCGCCGGGTTCATCGCCAAGTTCGCCGTGTTCCGCGCGGCGGTTGAGGCGGATCAGGTCGGCTTGGTCGTGGTCGCGATCGTCTCCAGCATGATCGCGGCGTTCTTCTACATCCGCGTTATCGTGGCCATGTTCATGGATGAGGAGTCCGAGTCCGTGGCGGCCTCGGCTCCGCTCGCCAGCACGACGGGCACCTCTTTCGGGCTGGCCGTTGCCGGCGCGGCGGTCGTGGCGTTCGGGCTCGTCCCCGGAGCGCTCGTCGAATTGGCGCAGCAAGCCGCCTCCTTTGCGGGCTAGCTGCAGGCCGGATCCTTTTCCGATCGATCACCAAGGAGCGGCATTCGACGATGTCCATCTCGCAGGAGGCGCTCGACGACCTGGCCCGGCGGGGCGCGGCACAGGGGGTGGACCCTGCGCCCGGCCTCGCGTTGGTGGAGCGGCACCTGCGGACGCGCGTCGCATCCGATCTGCCGTTCGTGGAGGATGCCGCCCGCTACCTGATCGACGCGGGCGGCAAGCGCTTCCGGCCGATGCTGCTCCTGCTCACCGGGATGCTCGGTGGGAAGGAGCCCGTATCCCCCGACCTGGTGAGCGCCGGCGTGATCGTGGAATTGGTGCACCTGTCGACGCTGTATCACGACGACGTCATCGACGCGGCCGAGGTGCGTCGCGGGACGCCCGCGGCGCACGTGAAGTGGTCCAACACCGTGGCCATCCTCACCGGCGACTTCCTGCTGGCGCGTGCGTCGGAGTTGTCCGCGGAACTGGGGGTAGAGGTGACGCGCCTGATGGCGCGGACGATCGCCGATCTCTGCCAGGGGCAGATCCGCGAGGTGCAGGGTTCCCAGCTCGGCGAGCGCCACGGAGCCGCGGGGACCGATGGGGACCGGCAGCACTACCTGCGGGTGGTCGAGGAGAAGACCGCGTCGTTGATCTCAGCCTCCACCCGTCTTGGCGCGATGCTGGCCGGGATGCCGCCACCGGCCGTCGAGGCGCTGACGGCCTACGGGCGCGCGCTGGGGATGGCCTTCCAACTGTCCGACGACATCCTCGACATCATGGGCGACCCGTCGGACTCTGGAAAAGTGCCGGGCACCGACCTGCGGGAGGGGGTGCGCACCCTCCCGACGCTGCTCGCCCTGGAGCGGGACGGTCTCGGCTCCCAACTCGCCCGGCTGCTGGGCGCGGCCGCGGACGGCGAGGATGCTGGGGTCGTCGGTGAGGCGCTCGCGCTGCTCCGCGCGCACCCGGCGCTGCCCCTGGCGCGTGATGCCGCCCGGTTCGAGGCGGACCGGGCCAAGCAGGTGCTGCGCCACATCGCCCGGACCCCGGAGACCATCGTCGTTCTCGACGGGTTGGACGCCCTCGCCGACTATGCGGTCAGCAGAGTGGGATGACTGCGGGGTCGGCGGCTACCCGAGGGTGAGGATGCCCTGGTTGGGTGCGACTAGGCCCGACGCATACACTGGGGAAGACGCCGCGAAGCTGCCAACGCCGCCGCGGTGTTGGGGCCCCGGTGGGCAAGATCTTGCGTCCCCGCGCGGGTCCTGCCGGCATTGTCTGTTCATCCCACGTGGATCCGGCCAGCAGGGATAACGAGTGGAGAACTACTACCAGGCCTACGGCACCCTCCTTGCCCTGGTGATCGCAGGGGCCGCGGTTGTCGCCCTCGCCTTCACGCTGAACCGCCTGGTGCGGCCTGACAAGAAGTACGGCGCCAAGCTCTCGACCTACGAGTGCGGGCTCGACCCTGTGGGACAGGGGTGGTCGCAGACCCACATCCGCTACTACCTGTTCGCCTTCATGTTCGTCGTGTTCGACGTCGAGACGCTCTTCCTGTTCCCCTGGGCGGTCATCCTCGGCGAGGCGCCCGCGCCGGTGCAGGGCTTCATGCTCGCCACGATGCTGATCTTCCTGTTCTTCGTCTCGATCACCCTGCCCTATGAGTACAAGAAGGGAGTGCTGAAGTGGGTCTAGTCGACTCGGTCGACCCGCCGCAGCCACTGAAGTTCGTTCTCAACTGGGGCCGCAAGTACAGCCTGTGGGTCATGAACTTCGGGCTGGCCTGCTGCGCCATCGAATTCATCGCGACCTCCGCCTCTCGCCACGACTTCATCCGCCTGGGCGTCATCCCCTTCGCCCACGGACCGCGCCAGGCCGACCTGATGGTGGTCGCCGGTACCCTGACCGACAAGATGGCGCCGGCCATCAAGCGGCTCTACGACCAGATGCCTGAGCCGAAGTACGTCATCAGCTTCGGCTCCTGCTCCAACTGCGGCGGCCCCTACTGGGACAGCTACTCCGTCACCAAGGGAGTCGACCAGATCATCCCAATAGACGTCTACGTGCCCGGCTGCCCGCCACGTCCCGAGGCCCTGCTGGAGGGCATCGTCAAGCTGCAGGAGATGATCGGGGACGAGTCGTTGAAGGAGCGTTACGACCAGCGTGAGGCCCGCCAGCCAATCGTCGTCGGGGGCGGCGATCCCACCCGCCACCCGCTCAGCGACCCGATGTAGCTCATGACGGTTTCGGAAACCACCACCGCACTGAACGCCGAGGAGATGGGCGCCTATCTGCGCGACCACCTCGGCGGCGACGTCCTGAACGTCCACGACGCCTACGGCACGGCCACGGTGACCGTCGCGCCGCACGCGCTGCCCCGCGCCGCCCGGTTGTGCAAGTCAGACCCGCGGCTGCGGTTCGACTTCTTCGACTGCATGTCCGGAGTGGACCTCGGGGACGAGGGCCTGGCGGTCGTCACCCATCTCTATTCCTTGACCCACCGCCACCACATCACGCTGCGGGCGGTCGCCGAGGGCGGCCGCGAACACCCGACCCTGCCGACGCTGACCGGCGTCTACCGCGGAGCGAACTGGCACGAGCGTGAGCAGTACGACATGTTCGGCGTGGTCTTCGAGGGGCATCCCGGCCTGCTCCCGCGGATCCTCACGGTCGAGAACTTCGAGGGCTGGCCGCTGCGCAAAGAGTTCCTCCTCTCGACGCGCGTGGCCAAGCCGTGGCCGGGGGAGAAGGAGCCGGAGGAGCGCAAGGAGACCAGAAGCCAGGGGAAGTCAGAGGCCGTCACGACCGCCGGCGAGACGGATCCGACACCCTCGTCGCCTGAGGATGCGGCCGCTTTCGCCGAGACCGACCTGGCGGATCCGAGCGTCGCCAAAGACGCGGCCGCTGGTGCGGTCGGTGGCGATGTCGCAGCGGGAGCCCCTGGCGACGTCCCCGGGCAGGACCAGCCCGTCAGCGATCCCGCTCACGAGGCCGGAGTCGGCGCCGGCGCTCCTCCGGTCGCCAGCGGCACCCCGGGCGTCGAGGCCGAGGGCCGGCACGAGGGTGCGCGTGAGCAGTCCGGTACCCGCCCGGCCGCTGAGACGCCCGGGATGACGAGCGAGCCACCCGCGCGGCCCGCTGAGCGCGCGGCTGAGGAGACTCCCGCACCCTCCCCGGCGGACTTCGATCAGGCGGTCTACGACCAGTTGATCGCCGAGGGCAAGAGCGAGCGCATCGCCCGCTCTCGTGCACGGGCCGCGGCCGCGAAAGCCAGGCGGGCCGCAGGCCAGGACCCCGATCAGGCAAAGGATGACTCGGCATGAGCGAGACACTGGCGCGTGAGGGCACCGGTGTCCTGCCCGGCGGCCCCGGCGAGGGGATGCTCGTCGAGGTACGCGGTGACGGTGAACTCTCCACCCAGGAGATGAACCTGAACATCGGCCCCCAGCACCCGGCGACGCACGGCGTGCTGCGGGTCGTGATCGATCTGGATGGCGAACGCATCGTGCGCGCCACCCCGGTGATCGGCTACATGCACCGCGGCTTTGAGAAGCTTGCCGAGGCACGCGACTACCGCCAGATCATGGCGCTGGTCAACCGCCACGACTGGCTCAGCGCCTTCTGCAACGAGTGTGGCGTGGCGCTGGCCGTCGAGCGCATGATGGGCTTGGAGGTCCCGGAACGGGCCGAGTGGATCCGCGTGCTCATGGCCGAGTGGAACCGGATCCTGAACCACCTGATGTTCGTCGGCTCGTTCGGCCTCGAACTGGGGGCGATCACTCCGGTGTTCTTCGCCTTCCGCGAGCGCGAGGACATCCAGAATCTGATGGAGTCAGCGACGGGGGGGCGGCTGCACTTCAGCTACGCCCGGGTCGGGGGGCTGAAGGAGGATCTGCCTCGGGGGTTCCTGGCCGCATCCGAGCAGATGGTCAAGAACATCCGCATGCGCAACCTGGAGTACCGGGATCTGTTGCAGGGCAACGAGATCTTCGGTGCCCGCACGAAGGGTGTCGGGAAGTTGCCGCCTGATGTCGCGCTGGACTATGGCGTCAGCGGGCCCACGCTGCAGGCCACGGGCGTCGCCGAGGACTCGCGGGTCACGGAGCCCTACGGGGTGTACGACCAGCTCGACGTCAAGGTGCCGGTGGGAACCAGGGGCGACAGCTACGACCGCTTCATGGTCCTGCTCGACCGCATCGACGCCAGCCTCGACATCATCAGCCAATGCCTCGACCGCATCCCCCCGGGTCCGGTGATTGTGAAGCTGCCCAAGATCGTCAAGGCGCCCGAGGGCGAGATCTACGTCCGCACCGAGAACCCTCTGGGACAGTGCGGGTACTACCTGGTCAGCGACGGCAAGAAGAATCCCTGGCGGCTCAAGATGCGCACGCCCAGCTTCAACAACATCGCGATGATCCCGTACCTGCTCCAGGGTGCGCTGTTGTCCGACATGATCGCGATTCTGGGCAGTGTGTTCTTCGTCGTCGGCGACGTGGACCGGTAGGGGATCTCTGTGGAGACCATCTTCACGCTGGACAACCTCTTCTTCACCATCGCGCTGAAACTGCTCTTCATAGTGGCGTTCTTCTTCACCGCGCCCTTGATCGTGGGGATCATGGAGCACAAGTTTCTGGGGGACTTCCAGGCCCGCCTGGGACCAATGGAGGCCGGTCCTCACGGGCTGCTCCAACTGGTGGCCGATGGCATCAAGTTCATCCAGAAGGAGGACATCATCCCGGCAGCCGCGGACAAGTGGGTGTTCGCCCTTGCGCCGGCGGTCGCGCTGCTGCCAGCGCTGTTCATCCTGGTCACCGTGCCGTTCGGGCCGGGATTATGGGCGGAGAACCTCGACGCGGGCATCTTCTACGCACTGGCGATCTCCTCGGTCAGTGTCATCGGCATCCTCATGGGTGCCTGGTCCAGCGCCAACAAGTACTCCCTGATGGGCGGCCTGCGAGCCGCCGCGCAACTGATCGCTTACGAACTCCCGCTGGTCCTGGGTGCCGCCGCAGTCGTGCTTCAGGCGGGGACGCTGTCGCTGGTTGGGATCGTGGAGACTCAGGCTGATTTCCGCCTGTTCGGGATGCTGCCGGTGTGGTACGCGATCCCGCACTTCATCGGCTTCGGGCTGTTCTACGTCGCCTCGCTCGCGGAGCTCAACCGCCCACCCTTCGACATGCCGATCGCCGACTCGGAGATCATCTTCGGGCACATGACCGAGTACACCGGTCTGCGCTACGCGTTCTTCATGCTCACCGAGTACGCCGGCATGGTCGTCCTGGCCGTGCTTGCCACGGTGCTGTTCCTGGGTGGCTGGTATCCCTGGCCCGGCTTCGACTTCGCCGTGGTGCCCTTCGGCGCCGGCGGGGCAGCGCTCCTCGGCTTCGCGGTCACCTTCGGAAAGATCGTCCTGCTCACGTTCGTGATGGTGTGGCTGAGGGCGACGTTCCCGCGCCTGCGCGAGGATCAGCTCCAGCGCATGAGCTGGCTCATCCTGATCCCGCTCGGGCTGCTGAACATCGCTCTCGTGGCCATCGCAAAGGTGGTGTTCTAGTGGCCACAGCGCCCAAGGCGCCCTCGATCGGCCTGCTCAAGGGGCTTGGTGTCACGCTGAAGACCTTCTTTCAGCGGGCCACGACCCAGCAGTACCCGCACGTCAAGCCCGACCTTCCCCCGCGCACTCGGGGCGTCATCGCCCTCATGGAGGAGAACTGCACCGTCTGCATGCTGTGCGCACGCGAGTGTCCGGACTGGTGCATCTACATCGACTCGCACAAGGAGGTCGTGCCGCCCAAGGAGGAGGGCGGGCGCGCCCGCACCCGTAACATGCTCGACCGTTTTGCGATCGACTTCGCGTTGTGCATGTACTGCGGGATCTGCGTGGAGGTGTGTCCCTTCGACGCGCTGTTCTGGTCGCCGGAGTTCGAGTACTCCACCTACTCGGTCCGCGAGCTGACCCACGAGATGGACCAGTTGCGCGTCTGGATGGACACGGTGCCGCCGCCGCCGGCGCTGGAGGTCGGCGCGGAGGAGCCCAAGGAGATCATCGACGGGTTGGAGGCGGCCCGGAAGGCGGCCGAGCGGGCCGCCGTGGCTGCCGCCCCCGCGGCGGAGGCCGGCCCCGCCGGAACCTCGGCCGCCGGTGCGGCCGCCGCCAGCCCGGCGGCCAGGGAAGAGGACATCCACGTCGAGGCCGAGATCGACCAGGAGGTCTTCGACCAGCTGGTCGCGGAGGGTACGAGCGAGCGCGTCGCCCGCGCGAAGGCCAAGGCCGCGTTCGTCCGCAGGGAGAAGGCTCGCATCAGGCGGGAGAGGGCGGGCTCGGAGAGTCCGCCGGAGGCTGGGGATCCGAACCAGCGCGAGGGAGCAGCGTCGTGACAAGAATGGACCTGCTCATGCTGGGCGTCGCCGTCATCGGGGGAGCCTCGGCGATCCTCGTGGTGACCGCCCGCAACGTGGTGCACTCAGCGCTGTACCTGGTGGTGGCGCTGCTGACGGTCGCGGCGACTTTCCTCCTCGTCGGCGCCGAGTTCCTGGCCTGGGCACAGGTGCTGGTCTACGTCGGCGCGGTGGTCGTGCTGATCCTGTTCGGGCTCATGCTCACCCGTGCCCCGATCGGGCCTATGGCGCAGGGCAACGAACTGGGCCGGATCCTGCCGATCGGGGTAAGCGGCGCGCTGTTCGCGTTCCTCGCCACGGTGACCATGCTGAGCTTCGGGGACGCCACCATCACGCTGGCGCCGACCCCGGTCGCGGCCCTCGGCGAGGTGCTGTACGTGTACTGGGCATTCCCGTTCATGGCGATCGGCTTCTTCCTCACGGTCGCCCTGATCGGCGCGATCGTCATAGCCCGCCGGGAGGAGGGCGAGGGGCCGCTGCCGCCGCAGGCTGAGGTGGCGCTGCCCGAGGCCACCGAACCCGCCCCGATCGCGGGGGATACCGAACCCGGTCGAACGCCGGTCGGCTCATAATGTCCGTCCTCGCCGGAGGCACTGCCTGATGCAAGCCGCCTTTCCCCTGATGTTCGCCGCCCTCCTGTTCTGCGTGGGCGTCTACGGGGTGCTGTCGCGCCGCAACGCGGTGCTCGTCCTCATGTCGGTCGAGTTGATGCTCGCGGCGGTGACGATCAACCTCGTCACCTTCGGAGCGCTTGCCGCCACGCAGGACGGGCTGTTCACCGGTCAGGTGTTCGCCTTGTTCGTTCTTGCCGTGGGTGCGGCCGAGGTCGGGGTGGGGTTGGCGATCGTCCTGCTTCTCTACCGCAACCGGGCGTCGGTGAACATCGATGAAGCCGACCTCATGAAGTACTAAGGGGCGGGAGTGAACTTCCCGCTCCGCTCGATCTCTTAGGAGTGCTCCGGGTGGCTGCGTACGCATGGCTCATCCCCACGGCGATGGGGCTGTCGGCCCTCGTCATCCTGTTCTTCGGCAAGCGCATGCCGAAGCAGGGTGCTGAGGTCGGCATCGCCGCGGTTGCGCTGTCCCTGGCGCTATCGGTCCTGGTGGCCATCCAGGTGTTCAGCGCCAACGTCGGTGCGGTGTCCCTCTTCGAGAAGACGCATGAGGGCGGCGCCTTCCTGGTCGAGCGCGCCGTCCAACTGGCGCCAATCGGTGGGGACTTCGTCATCGAGGCGGGCATTCGGGTCGACGGACTCGTCGCAATGATGTTCCTGCTCATCGCCTTCGTGAGCCTGATGGTCCACGTGTACTCGACGGGCTACCTGCATGGGGACCCGCGCTACACCTGGTATTTCTCGGTGCTCAGCATCTTCACCGCGTCGATGATGCTCCTGGTCGTGGCCAACAACCTCCTGCTGCTGTTGGTTGGTTGGGAGTTGGTGGGTGTCTGCTCCTACCTGCTGATCGGCTTCTGGTGGGAGGAGAAGATCAACTCGAATGCGGCGGTCAAAGCCTTCCTGACCACCAAACTGGGTGACGTCGGGCTGATGGTGGGGGTCATCGCGCTGTGGGCGCAGTTCCAGACTTTCAATATCGGCGAGATCATCGCCAGCGTGGAGGCGGGGGACTTCAGTCAGGGCATGCTGACGTTCAGCCTGCTCGCGCTGTTCGGCGGGGCGGTGGGCAAGTCCGCGCAGTTCCCCCTGCACACCTGGCTGCCGGACGCCATGGCTGGTCCGACCCCGGTGTCCGCCCTGATCCACGCCGCCACGATGGTCACCGCCGGCGTGTTCCTCATCGCTCGGCTCTACCCCGTGTTCCAGGCATCGGCGACGGCCTTGACCGCGGTGGCGATCATCGGAGCGGTTACCCTCTTCGCCATGGGCCTGCTCGCCCTGGTTCAGGATGACGTCAAGAGGGTCCTCGCCTACTCGACGATCTCGCAGTTGGGCTACATGGTCGCGGCGCTGGCGTTCAGCTACACCGCCGGAATATTCCACCTGTTCACCCACGGATTCTTCAAGGCGCTGCTGTTCCTGGGCTCGGGGTCCTTGATCCACGCCGTGCACTCCAACAACATGAGTGACATGGGTGGCCTGCGCAGGCCCATGCCGGTGACGTTCTGGACCTTCCTGATCGGCTCCGCGGCTCTGGCGGCGATCCCACCGCTGGCCGGGTTCTGGTCGAAGGACGAGATCCTGGTCGGCGCACTCGGCGGTGGCTACTCCGGGCAGTTGGTGCTGCTGCTGGGGCTGACCGGCGGGCTGGTCACGGCGTTTTACATGACGCGGGTGCTCTATCTGGTGTTCGCGGGCTCCTATCGCGGCCAGGGACACCCGCATGAGAGCCCACCGGTCATGAGGTGGCCGCTGGTCGCGCTGGCCGTCCCCGCCGCGCTCATCGGCTTCATCAACCTGCCCTTCGACGCCGCGCACCCGTTCGGGTTCGCAGCCTGGACCATGTTCGATCTGGAGTACTTCGAAGGTCACCCAGCGGTCTTCAATCCCCAGATCGCCGGCACGGCCAGCCTGCTGGCAATCGCCGGGATCCTGATCGGGGGGTTGCTCTACCGGCGTTCGCCGTCGCTGGCCGATGATCCGATGCTGCGTCTCGGCCCGGTCACACGGGTGCTGGAACGCAAGTACTACCTGGACATCCTGTACGAGGACGTGATCGTCCGACCGCTGCGGGACAAGGGCGGCGCGGCCGCGTACTGGTTCAATGACCATGTGCTTGACCGAGTCGTCAACCTGGCGGGAGCCGGGGGGCTGGCGCTCGGCCGGCTCCTGTACCGCGATGTCGACCAGCGCGTGATCGATGGGGCGATCAACGGGCTGGGCTCCGGCGCCAACTTCACCGGGGGACTGGTCAAGCTCGTCCAGTCAGGCAACGTGCAGCTCTACGCGGGCGCGATGTTCGTCGGCGTGTTCGTCCTCGGCGTCCTGTTCGCGGTGGCCTGACCCGCGCCCGCGCGCAACTGGAAGAAAGGTTCCTCGGAATGTGGGAGAGCACGGCGCTCACCGTCACGGTGTTCCTGCCGCTCGTGGGGGCAGGAATCATCGCGCTGATCCCGAAGGCGCAGGAGGAGCAGGCCCGGCCGGTTGCGTTGATCGTGTCGCTGGTCGGCCTCCTGCTGTCGCTGGCGATTCTCGGCAGCTACTACCTGGGAGGCCTGGCGCCCGCCGCGGGCGCCCTGGCATTCGAGGTGAACGTGCCATGGATCCCGGCGATCGACGTGGCGTACCACGTCGGCATCGACGGGATCTCCATGCCGCTGTTCGTCCTCAGCTACCTGCTGACCTTCCTCTGCGCGGTGTACGCGTTCGGCCACATCGAAGAGCCGGGCAAGCCCAAGGCTTTTCTCGCGCTGATGCTCATGCTGCAGACCGGGATGGCGGGGACGTTCATCGCCTTCGACCTGATCCTGTTCTTCATCTTCTGGGAACTGGTACTGGTCCCGATGTACTTCCTCATCGGCGTCTGGGGCGGCCCGCGGCG
>WHTC01000049.1 GCA_009379795.1 Nitriliruptorales bacterium
GAGCACTCGGCGCTCGATGCTCCTCGTGGGTGGTGGCGTGCTGGCCATCTCCATCGCCGCCTTCTTCCGCGTGCCGCTCCTGCCGATGATCGGCATCGACCTTGGGATGTCCGCAACGCAGCTCGGGCTCGTGACCACGGGTTTCGCGGTCGGTCGGCTCGTCATCGACATCCCGGCGGGCCGGCTGACCAACAGGGTGCAACCGGTGCCGCTGCTGGCAGCGGCAGCGTTCGTCCTGGCGGTCGGCAGCGCGCTGTTCGCCAGCGCTCGCTTCCCGCTGTGGGTGATCGGCGCGTCGTTCGTGATCGGGGTGGCCTCGGCGCTGACGAACGCCACCGGCATGACGTTCTTCTCCCTCAGCACGACGGTGGAGCGCCGGGGCATCGCCCTGGCGGCTTTCTCCTCAGCGCTGCTCGGGGGACAGGCCGTCGGTCCGCTCGTCGGGGGCGCGATCGCCGATGTGGGCGGATGGCGGCAGGCCCAGGCGGCGGCCGCGATCAGCGGCCTGGTGGTGTGCATCGCTCTGCTGTGGGCGGGCGGAGCGCCGGGGCGATGGGCGCGAGCGGGCGGGGACGGGGATCCAGGGGCCTTCCACCCGGCCGGGCAGCCGGTGCCACGGTCGGAGCGCATCGCCCTGCGGGGCGTGTCCTTCGCGATGTTCTTCACCCTCGGGGCGATGCCACAGACGTTGGTGCCGGTGATCGGCGCTCAGGAGTTCGGGCTGTCGGCGACGATGATCGGCGCCGCGCTGGGACTCGGCGGGTTCTGCCGGTTCGTCGGCGGTCTCTTCGGCGGCTTCGTGTCCGACCGCGTGGCCCGCCGGGCCGCGCTGCTGCCCGGTCTCGTGCTGCAGGCCATCGGCGTGGGATTGATCGCCACGACCTCGGCCGGCGGGTGGCTCGCGGCGATCGTCCTGATGTCGCTGGCTTCCTGGGGGATCTCGGTGGGCGCGACGGTGATCGCCGACCGGGCCGCGCCCTCGGACGTCGGTGGCCTGCTCGGCACGTACCGGTTCGTGGGCGATCTCGGGTTGATCGCCGGACCGCTGGCCACCGCGCTGCTGTACGAACGGGTCGGCAAGCCCGCAGCCGTGCTGCTCGTGGCGGGGCTGCTCCTGGCCACGGCGCTGGCGTGCGCGGTGATGGTCCCCGAGACCCGCTGGTCCACGTCGGGTGGCCGCAGGGGCGCGGTTGACGGCGACAGTGCCGGGGGAGATACTAGACCGACATGATGCAATCGTTTGCGCTTCCGGACGAGCATCGCGGGCTCACCTCCGCGCCGTACCCACGCTTCTCCGCCGGCGAGATGGCCCGGCGCCGCCGCGCGCTGGCCGCGGTGGCCGAGGAGGTGGGCGTGGACCGCGTGCTCGTGTACGGCGCGGACCGGTCCGGAAGCGCCGTGCAGTGGCTCACCGGCTGGCCGGTGACAAGGGAGGCGGCGGTTGCCTGGGGACCGGACGAACAGGACAGCATGTTCGTCGAGTTCGCCAACCACGTGCCGCTCGCGCGTGAGCTCGCCCCCGACGCCGATGTCCAGTGGGGGCGGCAGCACCCCGTCGAGGCCGCGGCCGACGAACTGGAGCGCCGCGGCGGGCGCAGCCAGCGTGTCGGCATCATCGGGCCACTGCGCGCCCAGGCGCATGCGGCGCTCGCCGCCCGCTGCGGCGAAGTGCGCAGCCTCGGCAGCGCCTACACGAGCCTTCGGCTGCGCAAGTCCTCCGAGGAGGTGGCGTGGCTGCGGATCGGCGCCGCTCTCAGCGATGCCGCCATCACCGCCCTGGACGAGAATCTGCGCAGCGGGCTCACCGAGCACGAGGTCGTGGACCTGATCGAGCGCGCGTACGTCCCGCGCGGCGGCTCGACCCACATCCACTACGTCGGCGTGACGTCGATGGCCGAGCCCTCCCGGGCCGTGCCGGCACAGTACCCGTCGACCCGTCAGGTCCGCGCCGGCGACGTGCTCGTGACCGAGATCAGCGCCGCGTTCTGGGGGTACGCGGGGCAGGTCCTGCGCACGTTCACGGTCGAGGCGGAGCCGACACCGCTGTACCAGCAGTTGCATGACGTCGCCGAGGCCGCATTTGACCGCGTCGCCGAACGACTCCGCCCGGGGGTCGCGCCTGAAGAGCTCGTCGACGCGGCCGGGGTCATCGAGGATGCCGGCTTCACGGTGATCGACGACCTCGTCCACGGTTACGGCGGGGGCTACCTCCCGCCGGTGCTGGGCAGCCGCAGCCGCCCCGCCGGCCCCCTGCCCGACCTGCGCCTGGAGGCGGGCATGACCGTTGTCGTCCAGCCGAACGTCGTGACCCCCGACGGGCGCGCCGGGGTGCAGACCGGCGAACTCCTCCTGATCACCGACGCCGGCCCGCAGCGGCTGCACCGGGCGGCCGCGGGACTGCACCGGGTAGAGCGGTCGTGAGCTCCTCCCTGCGCCGCGAGGACGCCCGCCTGGTCACTGGAACCGCCCGGTTTACCGGCGACCTGGGCGACGGCGCCCTGTGCGCGGCCTTCGTGCGCAGCACGGTTGCCCACGGCCGCCTGACCACGCTGGCGCTCGACAGCGTCCGCGCCCAGCCGGGCGTGGTGGCGGCGTTCGGGGCCGCCGACCTCGATCTGGCGGACATCCCGGGCACGACCGGGACCGGCCCCGACGCCCCGGCGATGGCCCGGCCGCCCCTGGTTCGGGACCGGGTGCGCTACGCCGGCGAAGCGCTGGCGGTGGTCATCGCCGAGGACGGCTACCTCGCGGCCGACGCGATGGAGCACGCCGACCTCGTCATCGAACCAGACCCCGTGGTGGCAGACGCGTCCGCGGCGCTGACCGACGAGGTCGTGCTGTTCCCCGCGGCCGGGACGAACGTGGTGTCCCGCACGATCACGCCGGACGGTCCCAGCCCGGACCTCGACGCCTGGCCGGTCAAAGCCAGCGTCGAGGTCCGCAACCAGCGGCTCGCGCCAGCGCCGATCGAGCCGCTCGGCATCCTCGCCGAACCCTCCGGCGAGGGGCTCACGATCTGGTGCGGCCATCAGGCGCCACACCGCCTGCGCAGCCAACTGTGCAGGCTCCTGGGACTCGACCCGGCCGGCGTGCATGTCGTGGTGCCCGACGTCGGCGGCGCGTTCGGCATGAAAGGGATGCTGTATCCCGAGTACCTCGTCGTCGCCGCAGCGGCGCGGCGGCTCGGCCGACCGGTGCGGTGGGTGCAGGACCGCTACGAGCAGTTCGTCTGCGGCACCCACGGCCGTGGCCAGCGGCACCGGATGACCCTGGCCGGGGACCGGGACGGCACGATCCGTGCCGCGCGGGCGGAGATCGTGGCCGATGTCGGCGCCTACCCCCACAACGGCTCGGGCACACCCCTGTTCACCAGCTACATGACACCGGGTCCCTACGCGATCTCCCATCTCCAGGTCACCACCACCATGGTGGTCACCAACCGCGCGCCCACCGGCTCCTACCGCGGAGCCGGCCGGCCGGAAGCGGCGTATGCCATGGAACGGGCCGTCGAGGCCTTCGCCGCCGCCGCCGGCGTCGACGCCGTCGACGTCCGGCGGCGCAGCTTCGTCCCGCCGGACCGGATGCCCCACCGCACGCCGACGGGGGCACACTACGACAGCGGCGACTACCCCGCCGCGCTTGACCTCGCGCTCCAACTCATCGATGCCCAGGACGTGCGAGCCGAGCAGCGCAGGCGGCGGGCCGAGGGCGCGCATCCGATCGGCCTGGGCATCGGCGCCTTCGTCGAGCGCGCCGGTGGGGCACCCGACTCGACCGAGTTCGCCCGTGTCGAGCTCCAGGATGACGGTCGGCTCGTGGCACGTGTCGGCACGAGCGCGACTGGCCAAGGGCACGAGACCACCTGGAGCGACCTGGTGGCCGACGTGTTCTCCGTGAAGCCTGGGCTGGTGACCGTCCTGTCGGGCGACACCCGGGAGGTCGCCCACGGCACCGGTAGCTTCGCGAGCCGGTCCGCCCAGATCGGGGGCTCGGCGGTGCAGCGCACGGCGCAGCGGGTGCACGAGGCCGCCCGAGCAGTCGCCGCGGACCTGCTGGAGATCGCACCGCGCGACCTGCGCGCCGGCGGGGGACGGTTCGCCGCGGTAGGTGACCCCGAAGCGGCGGTGGGCCTCAAGGCGGTGGCTGCCCACGCCCACGCGACCGGCGTGGACCTGGCGGCGGAGGAGTCCTACTCCCCGCACGCGCAGACGTTTCCCTACGGAGTCCACGCCGCTGTCGTCGAGGTCGACCTCGAGACCGGCAAGGTCAACTTGCGTCGTATGGCCGCCGTCGACGATTGCGGAAACGTCCTCCACCCGCAGATCGTCGAAGGGCAGGTCCACGGCTCGCTTGCCCAGGGGGTCGCCCAGGCGCTCTATGAGGAGGTCACCTACGACGAGGACGGTCAGCCCCTCACCTCCTCCTTCGCCGACTACCTCGTCCCCGCTGCGCCCGACCTGCCCGCGTTCACGACGGCCCGCCTCACGAGCCCAGCACCGTCGAACCCGCTCGGCGCGAAGGGGGCCGGGGAGGCCGGCTGCATCGGTGCGCCGCCGGCGATCGTGAACGCGGCGCTGGACGCGCTGCGCCCCTACGGTGTCACCGATCTGCAGATGCCCCTGACGCCCGAGCACGTGTGGAGGGCGCTGCAGGCCGCTCGTGAGTCAGCCGCGCTCATCGGCGAGGCGGGGCGGGAGAAGCGCGGATGACGAGGCGCTGATGGCGGGCCGGGCCGGTCGTGACGGCGAGGCACGCGGCTACGCGGGTGCGCTCACCGGGAAGCCGAGATCATTGGCCGCCTGCGCGAGCTCCTGGTCGTAGGTGATGAGCTCGGTCAGCTCGGTACGGAATGGGTCGGCGCTGGCCATGTGGATGGCGTCGAGGGATCCCAACTTCGGCACGCGGTAGGCCATCGCGCGGGCCAGGACGGTGCTCGTGAGATCCACGACGTAGATCCCCTTCAGGGCCTGCCCCGTGAGGTAGGGCACCAACTGGTGGTCGACGGACGCGCGCAGCAGGGTGCGGGTGATCTCCAACTGGGCCAGCTCGCTGGTGATCAGCTCGGTTCCCTCTGGGAGCGCCTGCCGCCAGGCCCGCAGCGCCTCGGTCTCCTTCTCCGGCTTGATGAACTTCAGCAGGGCGCACGCGTCCAGGTAGATCACCGGTTGCGCTCTTTGTCCCGGTCGGCGACGAGCAGGTCGGACAGGCTCTCGATTCCGGGCGCTAGGTCGAGAACGAGGTCCGGAATGCCCTGCTCCGCGGGCGGCCTGGCTTCTCCGGCGGAGATCATGCGCTGGAGCGTGCCGGGGTGCTCCGTCTCGGGAACCATCCGGAGCACGGGCTTGCCGCGATCGGTGACCACGATCGAGGTACCGGCGCGGACCCGCGCGACCGCCTTGGACGGGTTCTGGTTGAGTTCTCGCAGGCCGATGGTTTCCATGGGCCCAATGTACCTACCTAACGTAGGTACATCAAGATCCTCCACTGGTCACCGCAGCCAGGCGAGGCCTCAACCTTCTGCCTCAGCGGCGGGGCGGAGCGGTGGAAGCACGGATGACGAGGCTCGGAGACAGCCGCATCGACACCGGCGTGGCGTCGGGGTCGTCGATGGCCTCCAGCAGGAGTTCAGCCCCCCTCACACCCATCGCGTAGTGCGGGATCCTGATCGTGGTGAGCGGGGGGTTGAACTTGTCCGAGAACGGTATGTCGTTGTAGCCGATCACGGACACGTCCTCGGGTACGCGCAGACCTCGCTCGGTCAGCACGTCGTAGCAGCCCAGCGCGATCAGGTCGTTGGCGGCCACGACGGCCGTGAAATCACGCCCGCGGTCGAGCAGTTCGGCGAATGCCCGGGCGCCGGACTGCTCCTGGAACCAGTCGGCGAACACGACGAGGTCGCGGTCCAGTTCCAGATCCAGGCTCTGCATCCAGGAGACGAAGCTCTGATAACGGGCAAGGCCGGTGGTGACCGCCTGGGTCCCGGCGACGTGTGCGATCCGGCGATGTCCGAGCTCAACAAGGTGGCGGACCGCGAAGCCGACCCCCGCGTGGTCGTCGCCGACCACGGATGGGACGGCCGGGTTGTCCACGGCCCGGTTGACGAGCACGACGCGCAGGTCACCGGCGAGGATCTCGTCGAGCAGCGGGTACTCGCGGCGAGCTGTGGCCAGGATGAGCCCGTCCACCCGGCGGGTGCCCATCGCGGAGATGATCGCCCGCTCCTTGCCGTCGTCGTTGTCGGTGTTGGCCAGGACGAGCGTGTACCCCTGTTCGTTCAGCCGGTCCTCGATGCCCCGCACGATCGGCGGGAACAGCGGGTTGGTGAGGTCCGGCACGAGCATGCCCACGGTGAACGTCTGGTTCATCTTGAGCCCGCGAGCGAGCGAGTTCGGCTGGTATCCGAGCTCGCGGGCCACCTCCAGCACGCGGGCGACCGTGGCCGGGTTCACCATGTCCCGCGTGCGGCTGTTGAGCGCGCGCGACGCAGTCGACGGGTGGACGCTCGCCTGCTCGGCCACGTCTCGCAAGGTGATGGGTTTTCCCAGCATGGCGCCCCTACGGTGACGCATGGTTCACGATGCCGCAAGCACCCCCAGCGGCAGTGCTACCAACGCTCTCCCCGCAGGTTGTGGGTATGGACATGCTGTCCTGCGTGAATGTCGCGGGTCGCAACCCCGATCGCCGTGCCGTACTTCACGACCCGCTGCCCCGCGGGAATGTCCGCCAGCGCGATCTTGTGCCCGAGGGGTACGGTGTCCGAGACCTCGATGGCGGGGTGGCTTCCGCCGTGCTGGTAGATGCCCTCCACCCTCTCTGAGGACGACAGATCGGTGATCGCCACCCCCACCGAGTCCTCGGCCGCGTGCACCAGGAACCCCGTCGCCATCATCTGCACTCCCTTCGTCCACGTGCCGCCCCTCCCGCGGGAGAGACGGTGGCGCTCGGGTCAGCAACAGGGCGAGTATACAAACGATTGCGGCGACGCGCATCCCCAACCCTCGTGGTTGACCGGGGGAGCCTTCGGCTCCTACGCTGAGTGCCCGGGCCTTGAACCACAAACGCTTGCGCCAAGAGAGGCGGTCCAGTGACCTTCGACGTCCACGCCCACTGCATCCCCGACGGTGTGCTCGACACCCTGCGCGCCGATCCAGACCGCTACGGCATCGAGGTCGCCGGGGACGCGGTGCGCATCGCGGGGCGGGTCGACATCCGGGCGCTGCGCGCCGACCTCGGTGACCTCGAGGCCCGGCTCAAGGCCATGGACGCCACCGGGGTCCGCACCCAGTTGCTATCGAGCTGGATCGACCTGACCGCGTACGCGCTCGACGCCGGCGCGGGCGCGCGCTACGCCCGCATGTTCAACGAGGCCATGGCGGCGACCGTCGCCGCTCATCCCGAGCGCTTCGCGGCGCTGGCCACGGTGCCGCTCCAGGCCCCCACCCGCGCCGCCGAGGAACTCCGGCACGCCGTGACGGCGCTCGGAATGGTTGGCGTCGAGATCGCCACCACGGTGGACGGGCGCGAACTGGACGAGCCCGACCTCGACCCGTTCTGGGAGGCGGCCCAGGATCTGCGCTGCCTTGTCCTGGTCCATCCGCTGACCTCTCTCGCGGGCCGTGGGCTTCGCCGGTACTTCCTCGGCAACCTGGTGGGCAACCCCGCCGAGACGACCATCGCCATCGCCCACCTGATCTTCGGCGGCGTGCTCGAGCGCTTTCCCGACCTCGTCGTCTGCCTCGTCCACGGCGGGGGCTTCCTGCCCTACCAGCGAGGACGGTTGGACCGGGGCTACCGTGCGCAGGCCGAACTCACGGCCGAGCACCTGTCACGACCGCCCGAGGAGTACCTGCGCCGCCTGTACTACGACACGGTCACCCACGACCCGGAGGCTCTGGCGTTCCTGCTCGACTTCGTCGGCCCCCGGCAGGTGGTGCTCGGCAGCGACTACCCGTTCGAGATGGGCGACCCTGATCCGGTCGCAACGGTCAAGGCGATCCCCGGTCTGGACGACGAGACGCGCGATCTCGTGCTGCGCGGCAACGTGCAGCGGATCCTGGACGGCGTCCGCCGGTAGCGACCCACGGGTCGCGTCAGTGATCCCTTCCTCAGCGACCGAAGGGCGTCACAGCGCCAGGTAGGCCTCCCGCACCCGCTTCTGCCCAGAAGCCCCTCGCGACTGCCCTCTTCCACGATCAGCCGGTCCTTGTCGCTGCCGAAATGGCACGCCGCCTGGATGTTCCAGGACGTTGAGGGTCTGGAACGGGCGCGGGATCTGGTACGTCCTGGCGATCCCGAGCTCCGCGATCCGGTGCGCTTCGCAGTGACACAATACATAGGGTCAAACGATTGCAGTAGGACACAGCCCACCGCCTCGACTACTCCGCGATCCCGGTGAATTCCGACGCGGCGTGGACGGGCCTGCCATGCACGACCGTGAGGACGGATTCGAGGCCGGTGACCGATCGGCTCGTGAAGCAGTCCTCGGACAGCACGGCGAAGTCGGCGAGTCGGCCCGGAGCCAGGGCTCCCCGTTCGTCCTCCTCACCGGAGAACCAGGCGCTTCCCTCGGTGTAGGCGCGTAGCGCCTCCGTTCTCGTCAGGTGCTGGCTCGGATGCCGGGCGGGCCCCCCATCCACGGGACTCCCGGTCGTGAACCACTCGATGGCGGTCCACGGGTTGGGGCTCGACACCCGCGTGGCGTCAGTCCCCGCCCCGAAAGGGATGCCGAGCCCGGCGATCGCGTGAAGCGGCGCACCCTGACGGGCGGCGTCCGCTCCCCAGACCTGTGCGCTGTCCCTTGTCCGCAGCGACAGCCGGTTCTGGAGGAGGATGCCGACTCCAAGACCGCGGACCCTGCGCAGGTCCTGGGCGGAGATCCGCTCGGCATGGGCGAGGCAGAACCGCCTGCCGGCGATCCCGACAGCGGCATCAACCTGCTCCCACACGTCCAGGATCGCGCTGATGCTGGATTGCGTGATGGCGTGCAGTTGCATCGGAAGGCCTGCCGAAGCGACGAGTCGGCTCACCTCGAATAGTCTTCGGAGATCCTGTTCGTCAGGGTTATGGTCGCTCAGACCCTCCATGTCGTGGCACGCGTAGATCCCGATCTCGCCGATCCCCACGGGTTTGAGCATCGCATCGCCTGGTTCGGCGTCGATGCGGTCCAGCCACGCCTGGACCTGCTCGTATTCGCCGCCCGGGGTCGCCGGACCCACGTACAGGCGCATCCGCAGTGGGAGAGCGCCGCCCTTCCAGAGATCGAAGAGCGGTTCGTAGCGCTCGGGCGTCATGCCGAACCCACCGGCGTCCACCACACCGGTGATGCCCCACCTGGCGAGTTGGAGCAGAAACGCCCTGGTGGACTCGACCTGCTCCTCGTGCGTTGGGTCCTTCATCGCCGCTTGGCAACGGGTCAACGCCCCCGTCCCCTGGACACGACCGGTGGGGACGCCGTCGCCGTCCTGCTCGAGTCGCCCACCGGGGGGATCCGGCGTCCCGGGACCGATCCGGCACCGGCCCAGCCCGAGCGAGTTGAGGACGGCCCCGTCGTTGAGCTGCTGGACGAAGACCGGGTGATGGGGAGCGACACGGTCGAGGTCGTCCTTCGTCGGAGCTCGACCCTCCCGGAACTGTCCCGGATGCCAGCCGCCGAGGACACAGATCCACATGCCCTCCGGGCGCTGCCGTGCAGCCGCCGCGATGGTTTCGAGCGCTTCGTGGAGCGTGCCGATGCCGTCCCACCGCACCTCCCGCGCCCAGGTCAGGCCAGCGCGAACCGCGTGGATATGGGAGTCGATCAGGCCGGGAACGACCGTGCGCCCGCTCAGTTCCACGACGAGGGTCTCGCTCGCGGCAGTGCCCAGCACGTCGTCGTCCCGGCCGACCGCCAGGATGCGGCCCCCGCGCACGGCGAGACCCGTATGGACGGCGGCGTCAGGAAGCGTCGAATGGACCCGTCCCCCCACAGCCACGAGATCGGCGCGCATCCCCGACCTCACTCCGCTACCGCGGCGACGGCCGTCAGTTCCAGCCAGAGCCCCGACGCCGACGCCAAACGGGTGACCTCTACAGTGGTCGATGTCGCCCTGGTGGACATGCGCCGTGCCTGGACCGCGTTGATCGCGTCCTGGTTGCGGTCGATGTCCACGATGAAGCGGAACAGTTGCACGACGTCATCCAGTGTTGCGCCGGCGGCAGCGAGAACATGCTCCAGGTTGTCGAAGGCCATCTCGGCCTGTTGTCCCGGATCCGGCGGTACGTCTTCGAACTCGGCGAGCACATGGGGATGGGAGTGGTAGACCGGCCCGGCCGTCACTCCGGCCACGTACACGGTCGCGGCATCACGGACCTTGATCGCCGGGGTGTAGGGCATGTTCCACCTGGGGTCGTTCGCCTCTATGTGGATCAGTTCGACCTCGAACGCCACCCTGGCTGCCCTCCACCGCGACCCCACATCCGCGACCCGCTGTTGTGACCGATCGTCTGCATCGTAGTTGGTCCCTGCATGCTGTCAAGGCGCGGTCACGTCGAGCGCCAGCTTCCCGTTGACCCTGCGGTCCCGGAGGGCGTCAAGGGCAGGCTTGATCGCTGACCAGTCGTCGTGCAGACCGATCTGCGCGTGGAGTTGCCCGTCGGCCGTCCACTGCGCCAGCAGTGCGAGGTCGGCCTCGAAGGTCGGCGGCTCGCCGCTCTCGTAGACGAAGAACTGGATGAGTCTGGATCCGGGGGCTCCCCACTGCCCGAAGCCGACCCGAGATTCCTGCCGTGAGCTGTTTCCGAAGGAGACGACCGTCCCGCCGCGGGCGACCAGTTGGAGGGCACGGTTCAGCACCTCGCCCCCCACGGATTCGAGCACCAGGTCGAACGGCTCGGCCACACCGTCGAGGTCGGTCAGCACCTCGCGAGCGCCGACCTCGGGAAGCCCGGCCGCTCGTGTCGGGTCGCGGACCAGCGCCGCGACCTCAGCGCCCTGCCGGTGCGCCATCTCGACGGCGAACCGGCCGACGCCGCCTGCCGCCCCCGTGACGAGCACCCGGGCTCCGGAGAGCGCGCCGCCCAGCCGCAGCGCCCTCAGGGCGGTCATGCCGGCGACCGGAAGCGTGGCCGCGGTCTGGAAGCTCACATGGTCCTGGAGGCGCGCGAGACGGCGCGACGGGAGCGGCGCCAGCTGCGCCCAGCCGGCCTGATCGGCCCAGGCGACCACGCGCGCGCCCTCGCCCGGTCCGCTGCCGTCGGCCGCGGGCCGGACGACGACGCCAGCCAGATCCTGCCCGGGGCGCCACCCGTCCGGGCGCCTCGCGAGCAGCGTGAGCTCGCCACGGTTGACCGAGAACGACCGAACGCCAATGAGTGCCTCGTGAGGCTCTGGCGTCGGCTCGGGCACATCACGGAACTCGACCCCGTCGGGAGTCCCGGGCGCATTGACTACAGCTCGCATCGGCAGCACCGCCATGAGCAATTCGTGACCGGCAGGTTGCAGGCGTCGTCGAGGTGCCGACACCGCGCGCTCAGCCTACGCCGAGAGCGACAGCAGGAACACGATGACCGAGACCCCGAACATCAGCAGGGGCAGCGTCAGCAGACGGCGGATGATGGAGTCGCGGATTGCACGGGGCCTTAGCCCTTGTCATAGAAGCGCCAGCGCAGCGTCTTCCACAGCGGGTTGTAGGCGAAGCCGTCGACCCAGCAGCGCGTGGCCTGGACGTTGGTCTCCTGGGCTGGATAAATCCACATCGGGTCCTCGTACAGCAGCTCCAGCAGCTCCCCGTAGCGCTCCTCGCGCTCGTCGATGTCCGTCGAGACCTTGGCCTCGTCGATCAGGTCGGCGATCTGTCCGGGGTCCTCGTACCCGTTGGCATACCCCAGCCGCTGGCCCCAGTCGCCCTCCGGGTGCCAGTAGACCTCCATGTAGGGATGCGGGTCGACGAACGGGTCGGCGTTCTTGATCCACATCGCGTACTCGAACGGCACGGTGCTGTGCGCCTCGTCGAACTGGCTCTCGGAGACCTGGAGCACGGCGACCCGGAAGTTCGGGTTCAACTCCGCGAGGCTGTCCTGGAGGATCAACCCAATCGGTTCGAACCCGGGGTTGTCCTCCACCAGCACCGACACCGTGAAGCCCTCGTCCCACCAGCCGGCCTCGCGGAACAGCTCCTCGGCGCGCTCGAGATCCTGGGTGTAGATGGGTGCGTCCTCGCTGTAGCCGAGCACGCCCGGGGGGATGTACGTGGCCGGCTGACCGAGACCCTGCAGCACGCCGTCAATGAAGGCGTCGTAGTCGAACGCGTAGTTGAACGCCTGTCGGACGCGGCGGTCGTGGAAGAAGTCGGTCGGGATGGTGTCGCCCTCGGGCAGCACGCCCTCGCCGATATCGAGGTTGAAGGCGAGCTGGAACGGTTCGAGCAGAACGCCTTCTTCAATGAGGCAGACATCGTCAACGCCCTCGAGCTCCGCCACGTACCCGGGCTGGAACTGGACCGCGTCGAAGTCACCTGCGCGCAGGCCGAGGACGGTGGCGCTCTGCTCGGGGGTGTTCACCCAGCGCGCGTCGAGGGCCGCCGGCTCGCCCCAGTAGTCTTCGAAGATCTCGAAGCTGAGCTGCTCGTTGCGCTCCCACGAGATGAACTCGTGGGGGCCTGTGCCGACCATGTTCGCGTCCATGAACTCGCTCGGCTCGCCGGCGACCACGCCCCCGTTCGCCTCGACGGCCTCCATGCTGACGATCGCCGCCGGCGTGGAGTACACGACCGATGTGAGGAACGACGCGTTGGGCTCGTTCAACGTGACCTCGAACGTGGAGTCGTCGACGACGCGGGTCTCGGCGACGCTGTCGACCAGCGTCTGTGCTTGGCCTTCCGGCAGGTTCATCTCCATTACCCGGTCCCAGGAGTACTTCACGACCTCGGCGGTGAGTTCCGAGCCGTCGTGGAACGTCACCCCTTCCCGGATCGGGAAGGTGTACGTCAACCCGTCCTCGGAAATCAGCCCGTTGTCGCCCGAGGGCACCTCGGTCGCGAGCATGGGCACCGGCTCGGGGCTGTCCGGCGGGATGTCCACGAGGAACTCGTAGACCTGGATGATGACCTGCTCGCCGTACTCGCCGAGGGACGCCCGTGCCGGGTCGAGCGTGATTGGTTCGCCGTCGAGCGAGTGGACGAACGTGCCGGGGTTCTGCACCGCGGCGGCCCCATCCTGCTCCGCCGGGTCGTCACCTTCGGCTGCGGCGCCTTCGCCGCCGGGAGCGTCTCCCCCGACCTCGTCGGGGTCGGTGGCGGTGCACGAGGCCAGCATAAGCAGCAACGCGACCAGCAATGCCACCCGTGCCTGGATCGTCCGCCGCCTTGCAGTGATGAACGAACCGCCGGTTCGCCCGTTGGAGTCCATCGGAACACTCCCTTCCCCCGCGTGGCCGCCGCGTTGCAGCAGCTGCCAGAGCGCTGAGCCGCCAAACGTTTGCAGTCCCACCCCTCGACCTTATGATCATGGTCGTAACTGGTCAACCCCCATTCGCGTCCGCGGCGCAGTTGGTAGGACAATCGAATGTCCAGCGGACCCCGGTTGCTCGCAACGGGGCCACGGCGGTCAGCCGAGTGCAGGGCCGCCGAGCTCCTCGAGGTTCTCGCGCAGGTCCGGGTGGGGGAACACACAGAGCAGGCGCATGGTCACGCCGAGATCCGGCAGGGTCGCATGAGGCGTGGCCCTCGGCACGACGACCAGATCCCCGGCGCTCACGCTCGTCGTCCCTCCGGCCGCCCACACCCGCCCCCGCCCGGCCAGGACGTACACCGCTTCTTCGCTGTGCGGGTGGCGGTGCGGCGTCCGGTCGCGGCCGGGTGAAAGCTCGACCACGCGCACGCTCATGGCCACCGGCGGGTCCGGCGCGAGCGGGTCGGCCGAGCGGCGACCGGGCAACTCCTGGAACACGAGTTCGGCTGCTCGCCGGACGAACAGCGGCGCGGACCCGTCAGCGGGCGGTGACATGCCTGCCACCTGCAGCCTCGATGACCTCGTCCAGGGTGACGGCGGCGCCGTCGCGCTCGGACGATTCCAGTGCCGCACGCACGACGGCGAGCGCGTGCGTCGCCTCGGTCGCGCCGACCTCGACCTCGGCCTGACCACGGATCGCCAGCGCGAACTCCTCGAGTTGCTCGCGGAACATGTCGGTGCGCGGGAGTTCGACCACCGGTCGCTCGGACTCGCCGTACGCCTGCGAGCGCAGGGTGCTGTAATCGTCGGCCAGGTGGGACTGATCCCAGTGGGTGAAGTCGAGGTCGTACATCAGGTTCGCCTTGGTCCCGAGCAGGTTCAGGGTGTACACGCCGGGCGACGCCCAGCCCGCGCCCAGGTGGGCCAGCGCGCCCGAGGCGAACTCGAGAATCGCCATGACCGCGTCGGGAACCTCGGCCCTGGTGTGGAGCCGGCGGGCGTGGGCGGTCACGGATGCCACCGGACCCAGCAGGTACTGGAGGTTGTCGGCGTGGTGGACGCCGAGCTGGATCATCGATCCCCCCGGACTCTTGGCCGCGTAGAACCGCCAGGTGCCGGGCGTCAGCTCCAACCCGCGTTCGTTGGAGAAGTTCGCCTCCGCCAGCGAGACCTCGCCGAGCCGCCCGTCGCTGATCCACTGCTTCATGACCCTGCAGCCCGCCAGCCGGCGGGCGCTGTGACCGACGGCGAACACCGCGCCAAGGTCGCCGACGGCCTCGGCGATCCGCACGGCGTCCTCCAGCGTGTGGGCGATCGGCTTGTCGGTGTAGACGGCCTTGCCGGCTTCCAGCGCCTGGAGGATCAGCGGCAGGTGGGTGTCGTTCGGCGTGGTGATCAGGATGCCCTCGACCTCGGGGTCGGCGAGCAACTCCTCGTAGGTGACGGCGCTGCGCGGGATGCCGAACTCCTCGCAGAAGGCCCGGCGCTTGGCCTCGTCGCGGCTGAAGCAGCTTGCCAACTCGATCACGTCGCCCCGCTGGGCGCCTCGAGCCAGTACCCGCGCCCAGCGGCCGAGGCCGACGGGCGCGAGCCGCACCTTGTCGCTCATCGTTCCTCCTCATCCTTGCCCGTCCGAGGGCTTCCGTCGCCAGTGCCGCGGCGGCGGGCCGCGACGACCCGCTTGAGCTGCTCCAGGACCTCGCCCGCCACACGCTCGGCGAACGTGGCGGCTCGGTCGGCGGTGGCCCAGTCGGGTCGTCCGTACCAGCCTTCCTCGGCCAACTCGGTGACGTCGGTGACGAAGCCATAGACCTCCCGGGACCGGCGCATGGCGTCGAGCGCCTCAGCGCCCGGCGGGCGCGCCGGTTCGGCGACACGGTCCAGACGCAGGAGGCCGGGGTCACACGCCATCACCGCGAGCGTCTCGATCCCCCCACCGTGCGTCAACTCTCCCCCCTCGTTGCGGTAGATCCGCTGCGCCACGTAGCAAGCCTGCGCGACGACGAAGGTGGCGCCGGTGCGGTCCTGCACCTCGGTCGCGACCGCGTCGAGCGACGGGGTGTTGCCCTCGTGCCAGTTCACCAGCACGAACGTGTCCACTCCCATCGCGTGCAGCTCGGAGCAGATGTCCCGCAACAGTGACTCGAAGGTCTCGCGGCTGAGCGAGATCGTGCCCGGGTGCCCGGCATGGATCGGCGTCACCCCGTACGGTGCGAACGGCACGTACAGCGCGTCGAGGTGTCCGGCGAGGCGCTCGGCCACCGCCTCAGCGGCCATCGTGTCGGTGCCACACGGCAGGTGTGGCCCGTGCTGCTCGATGCTGCCGAGCGGGAGCACGGCCATGCGCGATCGCCGCACCACGGCGGCCACGTCGGGCGAGGTGAGCGAGGCGATCGAGTGCAGCATCAGCGCTCCTCAGCAACGGTCGCGGGCTGGACGACAACGTCCTGGGGCCGCTCGCCGCACAGCAGCCGGCGGGCCTCCCGGGCGGCCTTGCGGCGCAGGTCCGCCTCGGACTCCTGGGTGAACCAGGCCATGTGCGGCGTCAACAGCACCCTGTCGGCGACGTCGGCGAAGGCCTGGGGATCAGGCGGCTCGGCGGGGAACACGTCCAGGGCCGCGTACCCCGGGCGGCCCTGCAGCAGCGCCGCCACGAGCGCGTCCTGGTCGACCAGGGTGCCCCGCGCCGTGTTGACCAGGACGCTGCCCGGTCGCATGCGGGCCAGCGCCCCGGCGTCGAGGAGGGGACGACCATCCGGGCTCGCCGGTACGTGCAGCGACAGCACATCGGACGCCGCGAGCAGTTCGTCCAGGGAGACACCCTGGGCAACGCCGTCGTCGACCGGAGCAAACAGGTCATGAGCGAGAACCTGGAACCCGAAGGCCGACAGCAGGCGCGCGGCATGCCTGCCGATCCGCCCGTAGCCAAGGATTCCCGCGGACTGCACCGACGGCAGGTGCAGCGGCCGCAACTCGGCGAGGCCCCACCGCCCCGAGCGCGTCGCGGCATCAGCCTGCACGAGACGCCGAGCCGCAGCCATCGCCAGTGACACCGCGTGGACCGCGACGGCCTCCGTGGCGTAGTCGGACACCCGGGCCACCCACACGCCGTGCTTCCGGGCCGCCGACAGGTCGATCGTCTCGGTGCCGATGCCGTAACGGACGATCCCGACCGCGGTCAGCCGCGACAGGGTCTCGTCGTCGAATCGTGGCCGCGAGCCGGCCAGGATGACCGCCGCGCCGCCGCCAACCTCTAGCACCTCCTCGCGCGTCCTCCCCGGCCCCGAGCGCACCTCGACATCGAGTCCGGCAAGCTCAGCCTCCTCGATCGCGAAGTCCCGGTACCGCGTCCCGAGGATCGCCACGACCGGTCTGCCCACGCACCCTCCGAATGACTCGGGCCGCATGTCACGCTCGGCCACGCTAGCAAAAACGTCTGCACCGAGGTGAGGACGCTTGCCCGCTACCGGTCGGGCGGTCTCGGAACCATGCGACGGTTCGCGCGATCGCCTGGTCACGGGAATCCACCCCCGCGGTCCCAAATGCTGTAGCTCCGATGGTGCGCTCGATCGCTTCGCGGGCGGAGACGGCCGTGCATTCATGTGAGAGCCAGTGCGAGAGGATCCACCGGCCTGAATGGCGTCACCGGAGGTTGCCTCCGATCCCGCTCCGGCCGAGCCGAATTGGGCAGGGCCGGATTGGGCAGTCTGGGCTGGCCCGGCGGCGGGTGTGGTGGTCTGGCGTCGTGTGGTGGGTGTGCTGGGTCGGGTGGGTGGAGGCTCCAGTGGCTGTCGGGGCCGCGCACAGGTTCCCAGCCGCGGTCGTGGATGTCCCGGTGACAGCCGGCGCATGCCAGCAGCAAATTGTCCAGATCGGTGGGGCCGCCGTCGAGCCAATGCCGGACGTGGTGAGCTTCGCACCACCCGCCGGGGGCGTGGCAGCCGACGCAGCCGCCGTCGCGGACCGCCAGCGCCCGCCGCTGCGCGGCGGAGACGACCCGGGTCTCCCGGCCCACGTCCAACGGCTGTGACGCACCCGTGGTGATCACCCGGACCACCCCGGCGTCGC